>NZ_JANUEW010000037.1:0-52420 GCF_024807515.1 Pseudomonas sp. BIGb0558 | reverse complement strand
AACCGGCGTCCTGCCGGTTTACCCGCTCCGTAATACCTGCGTTCGGCCAGCGTGGTTTAACGGGGCGCCTAAGATCAAGATCAAAAGCAGATCAAAAGCAAAGCACAGCGGCCTACCGGCCGGCTTGAGTGTGGTGAAGCAAAGGCAAGATCAACATCTGAAACCAGAGCGGGCGCGGTCAACTGTGGGAGCTGGCTTGCCGGCGATGGCATCACCTCGGTGTATCTGATGTACCGAGTTGTCTGCATCGCAGGCAAGCCAGCTCCCACAGAAAAGCAGCTCTGCATTAGCATCAGTTTCAGATTTGGTTTTCGCTGTGGCTTTTGATCTGGCTTCTAACACTCAAGCTGGCCGGTAGGCCGCTGGGCTACCGGCCGGCTTGAGTGTGGTGAAGCAAAAGCAAGATCAACATCTGAAACCAGAGCGGGCACGGTCCACTGTAGGAGCTGGCTTGCCGGCGATGGCATCACCTCGGTGTAACTGATGTACCGAGTTGTCTGCATCGCCGGCAAGCCAGCTCCTACAGAAAAGCAGCTCTGCTTTCGCTCTGGATCTTGCTTTTACCACTCAGGTCGGCTTTCAGGCCGCCGTGCTGTTGATCTTGATCTTGCTCTTGATCTGACTGCCCCATTCAGCCCGAGGCCGAACGCAGGGATTGAGGAGCGGGTAAACCGGCAGGACGCCGGTTTAGCCGCGACGGGGCAGGGACGCCCCGTCGCGGCGGCCCGCGGAGCAATGCCGGAGTGAGGGAACACCGAGCCTAGGCGAGGTGCCGACAGGCGGGGCAGAGCGTTTTGGTTACTTTGCCGCTTTTGCAAAGTGACTCGCTGTAAGAGCGAAACCATAGGCGGCCGTTACCTAAATAACGGATATGTACCCAGCGATCCCCGACCAAAACGCCTGTCATCTAAGCGTCACCGTAACTTCATGGAGATGACACCGGCCGTACATAGCCTGAGTTGGCACAAACAAGTCGACCGGCCGCAACCCTGGCCGGCACTCGGAGACTCGCCATGACTCAGATCGCCCGCATCAGCGACACCGGCAATGAACGCCGCCTGCAAGCCGAACGCCTGATCGGCGCCCAGGCTTTGCAGGAAGCCCAGGCCCTGCGGTTCAACGTGTTCAGCGGCGAATTCAACGCCAAGCTGAAAGGCGCAGAACTGGGCCTGGACATGGATGACTATGATGTTCACTGCAGCCACATCGGCGTGCGGGATTTGAACAGCGGTCGACTCGTCGCCACCACCCGTTTGCTCGACCACCAGGCCGCCAGCACCCTGGGCCGCTTCTACAGCGAAGAAGAATTCAGCCTCCACGGCCTGCTGCACCTCAAAGGCCCGATCCTGGAAATCGGCCGCACCTGCGTCGACCCGGCCTACCGCAACGGCGGCACCATCGCGGTGTTGTGGGGCGAATTGGCCGAGGTACTCAACCAGGGCGGCTACAGCTACCTGATGGGCTGCGCGAGCATCCCGATGCACGACGGCGGCATCCAGGCCCACGCCATCATGCAGCGCCTGCGCGAACGCTACCTGTGCAACGAACACCTGCGCGCCGAGCCGAAAAAGCCGCTGCCTGCCTTGGACCTGCCGTCCAACGTCATCGCCGAAATGCCGCCCCTGCTCAAGGCCTACATGCGCCTGGGTGCGAAGATTTGCGGCGAGCCATGCTGGGACGAGGATTTCCAGGTGGCCGACGTGTTTATCCTGCTCAAGCGCGACGAGTTGTGCCCGCGTTACGCTCGCCACTTCAAGGCAGCCATGTGATGAGCCGCCTTCGGGTGTACGGGCGGATCGCCCGCGTGCTGCTAGTGGTGGCCCTGGGTTTGACCATGGCCAGTGTGTTTGGTGTGTTTGAACGTTTGGGGGTGGCCAACTCGATGGTACGCCGCCAGCGCTGGTCGCGGTTTTTCATGGCGCGGCTGACCAGTGCTCTGCCCTTTCGCGTGACCGTTCACGGTGAGTTGCCACAGCAGTCGATGCTGTGGGTCAGCAACCATGTGTCCTGGACCGATATCCCGCTGCTGGGGATGGTGGCGCCGATGTCGTTCCTGTCCAAGGCCGAGGTGCGTACCTGGCCCGTGGCGGGCTGGCTGGCGGCCAAGGCCGGCAGCCTGTTTATCCGCCGCGGTTCGGGTGACAGCCAGTTGATCCGCAAGCAGATGACCCGTCACCTGGAACAAAAGCACCCGCTGTTGATGTTCCCGGAAGGCACCACCACCGATGGTCGTGCCCTGCGCACGTTCCACGGGCGGTTGCTGGCCAGTGCGATTGATGCCGACGTGTCGTTGCAACCGGTGGCGATCCGTTATCTGCGCGATGGCAACATCGACCCGCTGGCACCCTTTATTGGCGACGATGATTTGCTCTCGCACCTGATGCGTTTGTTTGGCAATGACCAGGGCGATGTGGAAATCCATCTGCTCAAGCCGATTGCCTGCGCCGGGCAGGAACGTGCCGCGCTGGCATTCCAGGCGCAGCAGGCGGTGCAGAAGGCGTTGTTTGGGCCAACCCCTGAAACAGAGCAGCTACCCGTACGGCCAGCGTTCGCTGCATGAAGTGATGTGAACACAATTAACCTGTGGGAGCTGGCTTGCCTGCGATGGCATCACCTCGGTGTATCTGAAAAACCGAGGTGCCTGCATCGCCGGCAAGCCAGCTCCTACATTTAGTTATGTGTGGTCAGCTGGTTTTGTGCGAACTGCTGCAACTCTGGATAAAACACCCGAAAGTCCTCGCTCAACGGCTCATACAGCGTGCGCAATTCCTGCATGGCTTGGCCCAGTTCTTCGGGCCGTGTCAGGCGCCGGCCGATCCCCGCCAATACCTGCTCCATCACCGCAAACTCGCGGTATGAACCCAGCCAGTCATCCGCCGCCATATACGGCGCAATCTGCGCCAGCCGCCCCGGCAACGCCGGCTCTTCGGCGAGCACCCGGTAAACCCGCGAGGTAAACCGCTCCAGCGGCTGATCGGCATACAAGGCCCAATCCCGCGCCAGGCAGTGGTCGAAAAACACATCGAGGACGATCCCGGCGTAGCGGCGTCGGGTGAGTGTGAAGCGCGACAATGCCTCCCCTACCAGCGGGTGGCTGTCGGTGTAGCGGTCGATTGAGCGGTGCAACTGAATCGCCGACTCGATTTGCGGGCTGAACTGGCCTTGCAGGCGACCTTTAACGAAGTCGCCATACAGGCTGCCGAGCAATTGAGCAGGAAGTTGGCCGCCCAGGTGCAGATGTGCGAGATAATTCATGCCGCGCAGTCTAACACTGCCGTCAACGTATCGTTATAACCCGATATACCGATTTAGCCTGGCCTAAGACCAAAATCATATTGGTGTATCGGAATATAACGATTTAAAGTTCGCCTCATCGCGATATAACGTTTTATAAACCCGAGCATCACTGCCATGTCCATCGACCTCGACGAAATAATAAAAGCCCTGGCGCACCCAGTACGGCGAGACATCCTCAACTGGCTGAAAGACCCGAAGACGCAATTCCCTGAGCAGATCCACCACCACGAGCACGGCATTTGCGCCGGGCAGATCGACCAGCGTTGCGGCCTGTCCCAGTCCACCGTGTCGGCGCACCTGGCGACCCTGCAACGGGCGGGGCTGATCAGCAGCCAGAAGGCCGGCCAATGGCACTTTTTCAAACGCAATGAGGAGGCAATCCAAGCCTTCCTCAAAGCGCTCACCGAAGAACTCAGCACACCGCTGTAACAAGGACCCACCAATGCCTCTCTCGCTACTCATCCTGGCCTTAAGCGCCTTCGCCATCGGTACGACCGAGTTCGTCATCATGGGGCTGTTGCCCGATGTGGCGGCCGACCTCGGTGTATCGATTCCCGGCGCCGGCTGGCTGGTGACCGGTTACGCTCTGGGTGTGGCCATCGGCGCGCCCTTCATGGCACTGGCCACCGCCAAGCTGCCACGCAAGGCCGCCCTGGTAGCGTTGATGGGCATTTTCATCATCGGCAACCTGCTCTGCGCCATGGCCAGTGACTACAACGTGCTGATGTTTGCCCGTGTGGTCACGGCGCTCTGCCACGGTGCCTTCTTCGGTATCGGTTCGGTGGTCGCCGCCAACCTGGTGCCGGCCAACAAGCGTGCTTCGGCCGTGGCGCTGATGTTCACCGGCTTGACCCTGGCCAACGTGCTGGGTGTGCCGTTGGGCACGGCACTGGGCCAGGAGGCCGGCTGGCGCTCGACCTTCTGGGCAGTCACCGTGATTGGAGTGATCGCATTGATCGGCCTGATCCGCTTCCTGCCGACCAAGCGTGACGAGGAAAAACTCGACATGCGCGCCGAGCTCAAAGCACTCAAAGGCGCCGGTATCTGGCTGTCATTGAGCATGACCGCGCTGTTCTCCGCCTCGATGTTCACCCTCTTTACCTACGTCGCGCCGCTGCTGGGGGATGTCACCGGTGTCTCGCCCAAAGGCGTGACCTGGACCCTGCTGCTGATCGGCCTGGGCCTGACCGTCGGTAACATCATCGGCGGCAAGCTGGCAGACAAACGCCTGGCCGCCACCCTGATCGGCGTATTCATCAGCATGGCCGTCGTCTCCACGGTGCTGACCTGGACCAGCGTCGCCGTGATCCCGACTGAAATCACCCTGTTCCTCTGGGCCACCGCCTCGTTTGCCGCCGTGCCGGCGCTGCAAATCAACGTGGTGACCTTCGGCAAGGCCGCCCCCAACCTGGTGTCCACCTTGAACATCGGCGCCTTCAACATCGGCAACGCCCTCGGCGCCTGGGTTGGCGGCAGCGTGATTGCCCACGGTTTTGGCCTGACCAGCGTGCCCCTGGCCGCTGCAGCACTGGCGGTGCTCGCCCTGCTGGTGACCCTGATTACTTTCCGTCAGACCGGCGATGCCGACCTGGCCCCCGCGACCAACTGATCAACTAAAGAGAAGGGTGTATCCCATGACGACTATTTTCGATCCAATCAAGCTGGGCGACCTGCAACTGTCGAACCGCATCATCATGGCGCCGCTGACCCGCTGCCGTGCCGACGCCGGTCGTGTGCCCAATGCGCTGATGGCCGAGTACTACGTACAACGTGCCTCCGCCGGCCTGATCCTCAGCGAAGCCACCTCCGTGACACCAATGGGCGTGGGTTACCCGGATACCCCGGGCATCTGGTCCAACGACCAGGTGCGTGGCTGGGCCAATGTAACCAAGGCCGTACACGGCGCAGGCGGCAAGATCTTCCTGCAACTGTGGCACGTGGGCCGCATCTCCCATGAATCGTACCTCGACGGTGAAACCCCGGTCGCACCCAGTGCCATCCAGCCTAAAGGCCACGTCAGCCTGGTGCGCCCACTGGCCGACTACCCTACCCCGCGTGCCCTGGAAACCGCTGAAATCGCCGACATCGTCGACGCTTACCGCGTAGGTGCCGAGAACGCCAAGGCTGCCGGTTTTGACGGTGTGGAAGTTCACGGCGCAAACGGCTACCTGCTCGACCAGTTCCTGCAAAGCAGCACCAACCAGCGCACCGACAACTATGGCGGCTCCCTGGAAAACCGTGCACGCCTGATGCTCGAAGTGACTGACGCAGTGATTGAAGTCTGGGGCGCCGGCCGTGTGGGTGTGCACCTGGCACCACGCGCCGACTCCCACGACATGGGCGACGCCAACCTGTCGGAAACTTTCACCTACCTCGCAAAAGAGCTGGGCAAGCGTGGTATCGCGTTCATCTGCTCCCGTGAAAAGGAAGCCGGCGACAGCCTCGGCCCACAACTGAAAGCAGCCTTCGGCGGCCCGTACATCGCCAACGAACGCTTCACCAAGGACAGCGCCAACGCCTGGCTGGCCTCGGGCAAGGCCGACGCCGTAGCGTTCGGCGTACCGTTCATCGCCAACCCGGACCTGCCGGCTCGCCTGAAGGCCGATGCTCCGCTGAACGAAGCGCATCCAGAGACGTTCTACGCCAAAGGCCCGGTCGGCTACATCGACTACCCGACCCTGGCCCTGTAATCGGCTGAAACGAAAAAGCCCCGGCTTGCGAGAGCCGGGGCTTTTTTATGGGCCGCAGGAAACATTTTCCTGTAGGAGCGAGCTTGCTCGCGAAAAACGCCCAGGCGACGCGTTAATGCAGCATGCCCGCGTTATCGTTGACGATCTTCGCGAGCAAGCTCGCTCCTACACAGGCCGCAGGAACATTCCTTCACAGCCTTGCAACAATATTGCTACAAAATACTTAGCCAACTACCTATCAACCACCCGCCAGCCCGTATATAACGTCACCCCATAAAATCAGGGAAAAGGCTGATTGACCTGCCCTGGCCTTTATTGTTGACACAACTGGTCGCAATTACGCATTTTGTCTTAATTGCGCAGGCCAGGGCTCAAGCGCAGCATGTCCAACGCGATATCGACCCACCGTTCTGCGTCCTGGGCCAATTGAAAACTGTCGGGTACCAGCAGCCATTGGCCGAGAATTCCGTCGATATAAGCGTGCATGCATACGGCAGCACGTACGGTGTCGAGATTCTCCGGAAGCTGCCCGCGATGGACCGCGTTACGCAGGGTCAGCCCGATGCGCAGGTTGCATTCAAGGCTGGCGGTCTGGCGCTGACGGCGCAGATCACACATTTCATCGGTGAATTCGCACTTATGAAACAAAATCTCATTGATGCGCCGGGTCTTCGGGTCCAGCGCCACTTGATGGAACAGATGAATCAGCAGCTTGCGCATGCAACCCAGCGGATCGACCTCGTCCTCGCTCTCACTGGCCCTGGCCAACTCATCCAGCGGCTCGTGCAGCGTATCGAGCATCGCCTGCACCAGGTCGGCCTTGTTGCTGAAATGCCAGTAGATGGCACCGCGCGTCACGCCCGCCAAGGCGGCGATGTCCGCCAGCGTGGTACGCGCAACCCCGCGCTCGTAAAAGGCTTGCTCGGCCGCTTCAAGAATCTGGCTGCGCGTTTCCTGAGCTTCCTCTTTGGTACGACGAACCATGGCAGTAAAACCTCAATCAGGACACTTTGGGTGGCCGGAAACGACCATCTGAATAATTGTGGGACGACGCCTTCATGGGCGCCGAACGTACTAGAATCGAGGCTTTGGACGCTGCTTTGTCAACATTCCGCGAAGCCTGTCAAGAGTTTACAAACAACCATGAACGTAAGTATATTGCGTAGCAAGCTACTTATCCACTCAGTGCCTGTTTTTTACCCTTCCACACTTCTTGTGCGCACTCTGCGCGCCTGACCCGAGGATCTTCATGCAACTTAAGCCAGCTGTTACCGCCCTGGTTACTGCCGTCGCCCTGGCATCGCTGCTCAGCGGATGTAAAAAGGAAGAAGCGGCTCCGCCCGCTCAAACCCCTCAGGTCGGCGTGGTCACTATTCAACCTCAAGCCTTTACCCTGACATCCGAGCTGCCAGGCCGCACCACGGCCTATCGCATTGCCGAGGTTCGCCCTCAGGTCAACGGCATCATTCTCAAGCGCCTGTTCAAGGAAGGCGGCGACGTCAAGGAAGGCCAGCAGCTCTATCAGATCGATCCGTCGGTGTATGACGCCTCTCTGAAAAGCGCCCAGGCCAACCTGGCCCAGACCAAGTCGATTGCCGACCGCTACAAGCAGTTGGTGGACGAGCAAGCGGTCAGCCGTCAGGAATACGACACCGCCGTGTCCAACCGCATGACCTCTGAAGCCAACGTGCAAACGGCCCAGATCAACGTGCGCTACACCAAGGTCTTCGCCCCGATCTCCGGGCGTATCGGCCGTTCTTCGGTCACCGAAGGCGCGCTGGTCAGCAGCGGTCAGACCGATGCCATGGCCGTGATCCAGCAACTGGACCCGATCTACGTCGACGTCACGCAGTCCTCCGCCGAGATGCTGAAACTGCGTCGCGACCTGGAAAGCGGCCAGTTGGAAAAAGCCGGTGATAACGCGGCCAAGGTCAAGCTGACCCTGGAAGACGGCAGCGATTACAAGCTGGACGGTAAACTGGAATTCTCTGAAGTCTCGGTCGACGAAACCACCGGTTCCGTGACCCTGCGTGCCGTATTCCCGAACCCAGACCACACCCTGCTGCCGGGCATGTTTGTGCACGCGCAATTGCAGGCCGGTGTGAACAGCAAGGCCATCCTGGCACCGCAGCAAGGCGTGACCCGCGACCTGAAGGGCATCCCGACCGCGCTGGTGGTGAACAAGGACAACAAGGTCGAGCAGCGTGTACTGGTCGCCAACCGGACTACCGGCGCCTACTGGCTGGTGGAAAAAGGCCTGAACGCCGGTGACCGTGTGATCACCGAAGGCCTGCAATTCATCAAGCCGGGCATCGAAGTCAAGGTCAAGGACGCGGATAACGCCAAGCCCGCCGGTTCCGCTGCTGCTCCTGCTGCCGCTGCTGGTCAAGGGGAGTAATTCATGTCGAAATTTTTTATCGACCGTCCCATTTTCGCCTGGGTAATTGCCCTGGTGATCATGCTGGTCGGGGCACTGTCTATCCTGAAGTTGCCCATCAACCAGTACCCGGCCATTGCGCCAACCGCCATTGATATCCAGGTGACCTACCCGGGCGCGTCTGCACAAACCGTGCAGGACACCGTGGTGCAGGTGATCGAGCAACAGCTCAACGGTATCGACAACCTGCGTTATGTCGCCTCGGACAGTAACTCCGACGGCAGCATGACCATCACCGCGACGTTCAACCAGGGTACCAACCCGGACATCGCCCAGGTTCAGGTGCAGAACAAGCTCAACCTGGCGACCCCGCTGCTGCCACAAGAAGTACAGCAGCAAGGTATCCGCGTTACCAAGTCGGTGAAGAACTTCCTGATGGTGATCGGTCTGGTGTCGGAAGACGGCAGCATGACCAAGGATGACCTTTCCAACTACATCGTTTCCAACATCCAGGACCCGATTTCCCGGACCGCTGGTGTGGGTGACTTCCAGGTGTTCGGTTCCCAGTACGCCATGCGTATCTGGCTCGACCCGGCCAAGCTGAACAACTACCAGCTGACGCCAGTGGATGTCAGCAACGCCATCCAGGCGCAGAACGTCCAGGTGGCCACCGGCCAATTGGGCGGCCTGCCTGCCCTGCCCGGCACTCAGTTGAACGCCACCATCATCGGCAAGACGCGTCTGCAAACCACTGAAGCGTTCGGCAATATCCTGATGAAGGTCAACTCCGACGGCTCCCAGGTTCGTCTGGGTGACGTTGCGCGTATCGAACTGGGCGGCCAGAACTACAGCATCAGTGCACAGTTCAACGGCAAGCCGGCTTCCGGTATGGCGATCAAGCTGGCAGCCGGTGCCAACGCACTCGACACCGCCAAGGCGATTCGTGAAACGGTTGCGTCCCTCGAACCGTTCTTCCCGCCTGGCATGAAGGCTGTGGTGCCGTATGACACCACGCCGGTCGTGACCGAATCGATCTCCGGTGTGGTTCACACCCTGGTCGAAGCGATCGTGCTGGTGTTCCTGGTGATGTTCCTGTTCCTGCAGAACTTCCGCGCCACCATCATCACCACCATGACCGTACCGGTGGTATTGCTGGGTACCTTCGGGATCCTCGCCGCGTTCGGCTTCACCATCAACACCCTGACCATGTTCGGCATGATCCTGGCCATCGGCTTGCTGGTGGACGATGCCATTGTTGTGGTGGAGAACGTCGAGCGGGTAATGGCCGAGGAGCACCTGTCGCCCAAGGAGGCGACGGTCAAGTCCATGGGCCAGATCCAGGGCGCCCTGGTGGGTATCGCCCTGGTACTGTCGGCGGTATTGCTGCCAATGGCGTTCTTCGGTGGTTCCACCGGTGTGATCTACCGCCAGTTCTCCATCACCATTGTTTCGGCGATGGCGCTGTCGGTACTGGTTGCCCTGATCTTCACCCCGGCCTTGTGCGCCACCATGCTCAAGCCGATTGACCCGGAAAAGCACGGCCAACCCAAGCGCGGTTTCTTCGGCTGGTTCAACCGTACCTTCGACCGTGGCGTACTGAGCTACGAGCGCGGCGTCGGTAACATGATCAAGCACAAGTTCCCGGCTTTCGTGGTCTATGCACTGATCCTCGCCGGCATGATCTGGATGTTCACCCGTATTCCAAGCGCGTTCCTCCCAGAGGAAGACCAGGGCGTGATCTTTGCCCAGGTCCAGACGCCAGTGGGCTCTTCGGCTGAACGTACGCAGAAAGTCATCGACGACATGCGCGCCTACCTGTTGAACGACAAGGAAGGCGAGCCAGGCGAAGGCAAGGCGGTTA
Organism: Pseudomonas sp. BIGb0558; assembly: GCF_024807515.1. NCBI lineage: Bacteria > Pseudomonadati > Pseudomonadota > Gammaproteobacteria > Pseudomonadales > Pseudomonadaceae > Pseudomonas > Pseudomonas sp. BIGb0558. The sequence goes on along the minus strand of NZ_JANUEW010000037.1, from coordinate 42,195 downwards.
AATCGGTGTTTACCGTAAACGGCTTCAACTTCGCCGGTCGTGGCCAGAGCTCGGGCCTCGCGTTCGTGATGCTCAAGCCATGGGATGAGCGTGATGCGTCGCTGTCGGTATTTGAAGTTGCCAAGCGCGCCCAGGGTTATTTCTTCCAGACCTTCAAGGACGCCATGGTGTTCGCCGTGGTACCACCGTCGGTACTGGAACTGGGTAACGCCACCGGCTTCGACGTGTTCCTGCAAGACCAGGGCGGCGTTGGCCACCAGAAGTTGATGGATGCGCGTAACCAGTTCCTCGGTGCCGCTGCACAAAGCAAGATCCTGGCGGGCGTGCGCCCCAACGGCGTGAACGATGAGCCGCAGTACGAGCTGACCGTTGACGACGAGAAGGCCAGCGCCCAGGGCATCAGCCTGGCAGACATCCAGCAGACCCTGGCAATCGCCTTGGGTGGCAGCTACATCAACGACTTCATCGACCGTGGTCGTGTGAAGAAGGTGTATGTACAGGGTGACGCCGCCAGCCGGATGTCTCCGGAAGACCTGAGCAAATGGTACGTGCGCAGCACGTCCGGGAAGATGGTGCCGCTGTCGGCCATCTCTTCGGGCAAGTGGATCTTCGGTTCGCCGAAACTCTCGCGCTATAACGGTGTAGCGGCGATGGAAATCCTCGGTACCCCGGCACCTGGCTACAGTACCGGTGACGCGATGGCGGAAGTCGAGCGCATCGCCAAGGACCTGCCGGCCGGTGTCGGTTACTCCTGGACCGGCCTGTCGTACGAAGAACGCCTGTCCGGCTCCCAGGCGCCTGCGCTGTACGCCCTGTCGCTGCTGGTCGTGTTCCTTTGCCTTGCGGCACTGTACGAAAGCTGGTCGATTCCGATCGCGGTAATTCTGGTTGTACCACTGGGTGTGATCGGTGCGCTGATCGCCACCAGCCTGCGGGGACTGTCCAACGACGTGTTCTTCCAGGTGGGCCTGTTGGTGACGGTGGGCCTGGCGGCGAAAAACGCCATCCTCATCGTGGAGTTCGCCAAAGAGCTTCACGAACAGGGCAAAGGCATCGTCGAGTCGGCTATCGAGGCATCCCGCATGCGTCTGCGTCCGATCATCATGACGTCCATGGCGTTCATGCTCGGCGTACTGCCCCTGGCGATTTCCACCGGTGCCGGCTCAGGTAGCCAGCACGCCATCGGTACGGGCGTAATTGGCGGTATGATCACCGCCACGGTCCTCGCGATTTTCTGGGTACCCCTGTTCTTCGCAACCGTGTCCTCCGCTGGCGAGCGTAAAAAGACTGAAACCAAGCAAACTCCTAAAGAGGCTGGCCAATGAGCAAGTCGCTACTTTCCTTAGCCGTCACGGCATTCGTGCTCAGTGGCTGCTCGCTGATCCCGGACTACCAGCGCCCTGAAGCGCCGGTAGCCGCGCAGTTCCCGCAGGGGCCGGCGTATTCGTCGGCCCAGGCGCCGAGCCAGGCCGCCGCCGAGCAAGGCTGGAAGCAGTTTTTCCATGACCCTGCCCTGCAGCAGCTGATCCAGACTGCACTGGTGAACAACCGCGACCTGCGTGTCGCGGCCCTGAACATCGACGCCTATGCCGCGCAGTACCAGATCCAGCGTGCCGACCTGTTCCCGGCCATCTCGGCCACCGGCAGCGGCAGCCGTTCGCGGACTCCGGCCAAACTGTCGCAGACCGGCGAAGCGGGCATTACCAGCCAATACTCGGCGGGCCTGGGGATCAGCTCTTATGAGCTGGACCTGTTCGGCCGCGTGCGCAGCCTGAGCGAGCAAGCGCTGCAACAATACTTCGCCACCGAAGAAGCGCGTCGCACCACTCAGATCAGCCTGGTGGCCAGTGTGGCCAACGCCTACCTGACCTGGCAGGCCGACAAGGAGCTGCTCAAGCTCACCCAGGACACCCTGGGCGCGTACGAGCAGAGCTTCAAGCTCACCTCCCGCAGCAATGAAGTCGGCGTAGCGTCGGCCCTGGACCTGAGCCAGGCCCGTACCTCGGTGGAAAACGCCCGGGTTGCACTGGCGCGCTATACCCGCCAGGTGGCCCAGGACGAAAACAACCTGACCCTGCTGCTGGGCACCGGCCTGCCGGCGAACATCGTCAGCCGGCCATTGGCTGACGACCTGCTGAGCGAAGTACCGGCCGGCCTGCCGTCGGACCTGCTGCAACGTCGTCCGGACATCCTGCAGGCCGAGTACAACCTCAAGGCGGCCAACGCCAACATCGGTGCGGCACGGGCAGCGTTCTTCCCGAGCATCACCCTGACCGCCAGTGCCGGTACTGCAAGCCCGACCCTGGGCGGCCTGTTCAAGGGTGGTTCGGGTACCTGGTCGTTCGCACCGCAGATCAACATCCCGATCTTCAACGCCGGCAGCCTGCGCGCCAGCCTGGATTACTCGAAAATCCAGAAAGAGATCAACGTCGCCAACTACGAGAAAGCGATCCAGACCGGCTTCCAGGAAGTCTCCGATGGCCTTGCCGCCCGCGAGACCTACAAGCAGCAACTGGACGCCCAACGTGGCTTCGTCGCGGCCAACCAGGATTACTACCGCCTGGCCGAGCGTCGCTACCGCATTGGTGTCGACAGCAACCTGACGTTCCTCGACGCCCAGCGCCAACTGTTCAGTGCCCAGCAATCGCTGATCACCGACCGCCTGGCGCAGCTCAACAGCGAGGTCAACCTGTACAAGGCCCTCGGTGGTGGCTGGAACGAGCAAACCGCGAAGAACGAGCCGTTGAAAGAAGAAGCGCCAAAGCTGAATCTGTTCTGATAGCCCGGTAACACAAAAACCGCTTCCCTCACGGGAGGCGGTTTTTTTATGCCTGTAACAAAGATCAAGGTAGGAGCTGTCGAGCCTTGGCGAGGCTGCGATGGGATCGCTGCGGTGTGTCTGGCAGACCGCGTCGTCTGCATCGCGGGCAAGCCCGGCTCCCACAAGGGGGTGCATTTCAGATCCGGGAGCGGCACTGGTCTAATGTGGGTTGCGTTTCGCGCCGGACATCAGGGTAAAATTGGTAACAGATTCTTACAGACCACAGAGGGAGCTTGTCGTAATGATCGTAGGAATCGACCTGGGGACCACCAACAGTCTTGCCGCCGTATGGCGCGGCGACACCACCGAGTTGGTGCCCAACGCCCTTGGCCAGTTCCTGACCCCAAGCGTGGTCGGGCTGGATGACCAGGGCCGGATCCTGGTGGGCCAGGCCGCACGCGAGCGGCTGCACACTCACCCGCAACTGACCACCTCGCTGTTCAAGCGCTACATGGGCAGCGCCACTGAAGTGCGCCTGGGCGACCGGCTGTTCCGCCCGGAAGAGCTCTCGGCGCTGGTGCTCAAAAGCCTCAAGGAAGACATCGAGCGCACCTACGGCCACACCGTCACGGAAGCCGTGATCAGCGTGCCCGCCTACTTCAGTGACGGCCAGCGCAAGGCCACCCGCATCGCCGGTGAACTGGCCGGCCTGAACATCGAAAAGCTGATCAACGAACCCACCGCCGCCGCCCTCGCCTATGGCCTGCACCAGCGGGACAAGGAAACCTCGTTCCTGGTGTTCGACCTTGGCGGCGGCACCTTTGACGTGTCGATTATCGAGCTGTTCGACGGCGTCATGGAAGTGCGCGCCAGCGCCGGTGACAACTTCCTCGGCGGCGAAGATTTCGACACCCTGCTGCTCGACCATTTCATCGACAGCCAGCGCAACGTCCAAGGTTTCCCGCCACGGGCCTCGGTGCTGCAACCCCTGCGACGCGAAGCCGAACGGGTGCGCAAGGCCCTCGGCCAGGACGACAGCGCCGAGTTCACGTTGCGAGTGGATGGCCAGCAATGGACCCACACCATCACCCAGCAGGAACTGGCCAAACTCTTCACGCCGCTGCTTGAACGCCTGCGCACCCCGATTGAACGGGCGCTGCGGGACGCGCGCATCCGGGTCGGCGACCTGGACGAGATCCTGCTGGTGGGCGGCACCACCCGCATGCCGCTGGTGCGCAAGCTGGCCGCCGGGTTGTTCGGGCGCTTCCCGTCCATCAGCCTCGACCCCGACCAGGTCGTCGCCCACGGCGCCGCGATTCAAGCCGCGCTCAAGGCGCGTTCGGCGGCGCTGGAAGAAGTGGTGCTGACCGACGTCTGCCCTTACACCCTGGGCATCGAAACCTCGACCCAGTACGGTAACCACATCGAAAGCGGCCATTACCTGCCGCTGATCGAGCGCAACAGCAGCGTGCCGGTGAGCCGCGTCAAAACCGTGCACACCATGCACGACAACCAGGCCCAGGTACTGCTGAAAATCTTCCAGGGCGAAAGCCGCCTGGTGAAAGACAACATCAAGCTCGGCGAGCTGGAAATTGATGTGCCCAAGCGCAAGGCCGGCGAAGTCTCGCTGGATGTGCGCTTCACCTATGACAACAACGGCCTGCTGGAAGCCCAGGTAAGTATTCCGCTGACGGGCGAGCAACACTCGCTGGTGATCGAGAACAACCCCGGCGTACTGACCGCGGACGAAATCCAGCAACGCCTGCAAGCCCTGGCGCTGCTGAAGATTCACCCGAGGGACCAACAGGTCAACACCGTGCTGACCGCACGCCTGGAGCGGCTCTACCAGGAAAACCTGGGGGAATTGCGTGAGCAGTTGGGCCATTGGGCGGCGCAGTTCCAGCAAGTGCTCGACACCCAGGACGAACGTCGTATCCGTGAAGCCCGCACTGAACTCACCCGGCAACTGGAACAACTGGACAGTGGCATCTGGCGCTAGGGAGCCTGCGACATGGAATGTTGGACAGTGTTGCAACTGCCGGAAGACGCCGACGAACGCAGCATCAAGCGTAGCTATGCGCGCCTGCTCAAAAACTGCCGCCCGGATGACGATGCCGAAGGCTTCCAGCGCCTGCGGGAGGCTTACGAGCAGGCGCTGAACATCGCGCGCTGGCGGGCCGAGCATGAAGAGCAAGAAGCCGAAGTCATTGAAGCCCCGGTGGCGGAGCAGGCCTACGGCAGCCTCAACCAGTACTCGGACTTTATCGACGTGCACCCCGTCAGCCCTGCCCCGTTCGAGCTACCGCCCGAGCAGACTCGTGCACAGGCCCTGATCAAAGGGCTGAGCGCAGCCAACCTCACCGAGCGTTGGGAGCAGGCGCAGCAGCAACTGTGTGCGGATGCCTTCCAGGCCGCCCTGCTGCGCCATTGCTTCGATACCCCTGGCGAACGCGGCGCGATTGCCGCCTGGGCCGTGCAGCATCTGGAATGGCTGACGCCCTGGCAAAGCGTGGTGATGACGCCCTGGCAACACGAAGCGCTCACCAACGAACTGCTCCAGCAATACCGCCAGGCGCTTCAGGAGCTGTTGGAGCAAAAGGCCGAGCGCGAGTTCGTCAACCAGCTCACGGCCTACAACCAGCAGCCCTGGTTGCGGGTGTTCGACCTGCAGCAACAGTGGCAACGCATCATCCTGCAATTGCTCCACGAAACGCAGTGGAGCGTGCCGCTGTTCGAGCGGGTGTCCCAGGCCTTTGGCTGGGACGATCAGAAAGGCGTGCACCCGGAGCCCGAGTGGATGTGGAGCGGCCTGGTGGAGCGCTGCCAGCAGGAAAGCTTCTACGACAACCTGCTGGCCAAGGCCAAGGATGGTCCGCGCAACTCACCGGACGTGCTGGCGGCGCGGCTGCTGCTCACGCCCATGTCCGCCACACAGCAGCATCGCTTCACAGACCCGTTTGGCGGCAACGAATGGAACGCCTGCCAGCACCTGTCTGAAACCCTGGCCTGGCGCTACCCGCAGCTGCTTGAGCGTCTGCCTCAGCCCGATGTGTATTTCTGGCGCAGGTTCCTGCCGCGCGCCGTCTCTTATCAGAGTTGGGTCCGGGTGTGGGGCGGCCTGGCCATCGCCAGTGGCCTGGCGTTTTATCAGCAGAAAAAAACCACGCTGGTCGCCGAAATGGTCATGTTCATGCTGCTGACCTTTATCCCGGCCATGATCGCCATTCGTGGCACCCAGCTCTGGGCGGCATTCACTTCGCGGCTGATCGTCCCCGACCTGTGGCTGAGTGAACGCCTGCTGCCCAAGCGCTTCAACCCTCATCAATACTGGTTGGTGCTGCGCCACGGTGTCCCGCAAGTGGGCATGCTGTTGATGTTCGGCTTCGTGCTGGGACTGATGGGCATGCTGGGCTACCTGGGCATGATTCTGATCAATCAGTTTCACCGCCGGCGCATTGGCCAAGTCAGCGAAAGCTTCAATGAAAAATACCCGTGGATCAGCGGCCTGCACTGGAGCTACTGGAGCCCGTTTCAGGTCGTGTTCCTGTTAGTGATGGTGGCCGCAACCCTCGCCTGCCAGAAATACTTGCCCGCCTTTCCCTGGACCAGCCTCACCGCCTCCCGCCTTTGACGCTTGCGAAAAACCGGCCAGCCCTGCCGCGGGGCTGGTCCTGCAACTTGCGTTCGATCATCGCCCAAAACCCGCTCCACCCCAATTGAAACGCCCCCGCACCGCCCCGCACCATGGCCCGCACCTGCATAACCCCAATAACAACAGGTCCGACACCATGAGCATCCTTGACCCGCGCCAGCTATTGCTGGCAACCGCTGTTGCCAGTCTCGCCCTTCCCGTTCTCGCCGAAGAACACGGCTTTCTCGAAGACGCCAGCGCCAACCTCAACCTGCGCAACTTCTTCTTCAACCGTAACTTCACCAACCCGACCAAGGCCCAGGGCGGCGCACAGGAGTGGACGCAAAGTTTCATTCTCGACGCCAGGTCCGGTTTCACCCAAGGCACCGTCGGGTTCGGTATGGACGTGCTCGGCCTGTACTCGCAGAAGCTCGATGGCGGACGCGGCACCGGCGGTACCCAACTCCTGCCGCTGGACCGCGATGGCGAGCCCGCCGATAACTTCGGACGCCTCGGCGTTGCGTTCAAGGCCCGGATCTCGAAGACCGAAGTGAAGGTGGGCGAGTGGATGCCGGTGCTGCCGATCCTGCGTTCCGACGATGGCCGCTCACTCCCGCAAACCTTGCGCGGCGGGCAAATCACTTCCAAAGAAATCGACGGCCTGACCCTGTACGGTGGCCAGTTCCGCGCCAACAGCCCGCGGGACGACAGCAGCATGACCGACATGTCGATGTTCGGGAAAACCGCGTTCACCTCCGACCGCTTCAACTTCCAGGGCGGCGAATATGCCTTCAACGACAAACGCACCCAGATCGGCGTGTGGAACGCCCAGCTCAAGGACATCTACAGCCAGCAATACCTCAACCTGATCCACAGCCAGCCCGTGGGCGACTGGACCCTGGGCGCCAACCTCGGGTTCTTCTACGGCAAGGACGACGGCAGCGCCCGCGCCGGCGACCTCGACAACAAGACCTGGTCCGGCTTGTTCTCGGCCCGATACGGTGGCAACACCTTCTACGTAGGCCTGCAAAAACTCACCGGCAACAGCGCCTGGATGCGGGTCAACGGCACCAGCGGCGGCACATTGGCCAACGACAGCTACAACGCCAGCTACGACAACGCCCGGGAAAAATCCTGGCAGGTGCGCCACGACTACAACTTCGCCGCCCTGGGCATCCCAGGCCTGACGTTGATGAACCGCTACATCAGCGGCAGCAACGTACACAGCGGCACGGTGACCGACGGCAGGGAATGGGGACGGGAAAGCGAAGTGGGCTACGTGGTGCAAAGCGGAACGTTGAAAGACCTCAATGTGCGCTGGCGCAATTCCAGCATGCGCCGGGACTACAACAACAATGAGTTTGATGAAAACCGGCTGATCGTCAGTTACCCGATAAGCCTGCTGTAAGCCGGCGGCGCACGTGCTGAATCAGTTCGATGCAATACCGGGTGGAACCAGTCCCGCTCGATAGAGAACGTAGAGGTACACCTGCCGCACGTGTCGGCAGGCGATGCTCTCGCCCTCTGATGGCGCAGCTGAAAACCCACCCTCCCGACTTGAAGGCCACGCCATTGAACAGCATAGATTTTCGTCATCCGCCCGCCTACGATCCGCCCGTACGGTTACCACAGCATGTGCAGGAGCCCATTCAAATCAAGACCAGCACGCTGATCAATGATGGCAACCTGCACGCCAGCCGGGTGGTCACCTGGGATCTGGGGCACCCCGACCAAGCGGAAATACTGAATGACACCCTGCTGATTGAAACCGGCAATCACCCAGACATCGTGCACATCAGCAAACACCACAGTGGGCAGTTACGGGTCAGCGTGAACGGCCGATCCTATTGGCTTAAGCCCTCGGACACGCAGGATGGGCCGCCGCCACTGCTGCATATCAAGACCCAGGGCGGCAATGACCGGGTAAGGATTGACAGTGATGTCAGGCTTGCCGTCAAAGTCGAAGCCGGTGACGGTCACGACCACGTCCAGGCGGGCGGCGGCGCAACATGGCTGTTCGGCGGCGCGGGCAATGACACCCTTCGCCTGGCCGACGGCACAGGCTACGCCGAAGGCAATGATGGCGACGACCTGATCACGGGCGGCACCGGCAGCCACGTGATGTATGGCAACAACGGTAATGACCGGTTGTATGCCGGGGCTGGAACCTGCGGCAAACAGAGTTACCTGGGCGGTGGCCAGGGCAACGATCATCTTTACGCGGGCAATGGCCATACGGTCATCCATGGAGGCCGAGGCGATGATGTACTGGTGGGTCATGATCGGACCACGTTCTACACCGGCCAGGGTAACGACAGGGTTTTCTCCAATGGAGGCGAAAACCTCATCTATGGCAAGGCCGGCGACACGGTCTACGGTGCCCGCCGTTCAATCGTCAGCCAGGTAACACCCAGTACCGCAGGCGCCCAGGGCCTGGCCGTCGAAGGTTCGGACGCCTTCAGGCAGCGCGTCGCGGATGATCTTGAACTGCTGCGCAACTCACCCAGCGGCCAGGCGATGCTGATGGCAATGGATGCGGCGGCCAGGAAAAACGGTGGGCCCGTCACGATCAAGGAAGAACTTCATATCGATGACAGCCAATACGTTTTCGATAGCGAGGAATTGAGGGCGTGGCTGCAACACTCGCCAGTCGATACCGACGACCCTATTGAAGGTGCCATCAAAAACGGCGTACCCGGCTCTAGTGCAACTCAGGCTTATATCCGTTTCAACCGGACGTCCTTACACATCACCCCTGGCAATGTCGCCCCCCCCTTGACCACGCTGTACCATGAACTGGCGCACGCCTATAACGGTGCCAACGGCACGTTTCTTCCCGGGTTCATGCTGGAGGGGCATCCAGGCGAGTCGCCAGGGTACGTGGCCAATAACGAACGCCAGGCGGTCGGCCTTGAAACTGACGCCCCGCCGTTCGACTTCGATAACGACCCCGCCACGCCAGCCACGTCAACCAACCCCAAACCCTTTACCGAAAATACGTTGCACGAAGAAATGGGCAGGCCCTTGCGCCGTCGTTACTCCTGACACGTTGTGCGATAACCGGCTGGTCGTCAGTTACCCGCCAAGCCTGCTGTAAAGCCTCGCGGGACTTGCTGTATGGTGCGCGTGTCATGGATGACCCGAACCAGCAGCCAACGTCTTCGAGTCCGCCGTCCACCATGAAACCCTTCGCCCTCGCATCGGCCCTATGGGTCCTGGCCCTGAGCCTCAGCGGCTGTATCAGTCCGCCCCTGGCCCTCACACCGCAGACCGAACAACGCCTGAAAACCGAGGCGCCAATTCGTTTTTTGCTGACCTTCGATGACGGCCCCAGCGCTTCGGGTTTTATGAACCCCAGCCGTTCGGTGATGGCTGACCTGGCGAATAACCCGATACAGCCGGGCATCAAGGCGGTGTTCTTTTTGCAGACCGAGGCGCCCCGCTCTGGCGGCAACCCACGGGGTCGCAAGACCATGGAGCGGGAATTCGCGGCCGGCCATATCCTGGCCTTCCACACCGCCACGCCGTGGCACAGCAATCATCGCTCGCAGAATCCGGTTGAGCTGGAGCACTACCTCAGCCTGGGTTCGTCGACCCTTCAGTCCATCACCGGCCAGCCGCCCACGCTGGTACGCCCGCCATTCTGGAACTACGACAAACGCACCTTCGCCGCCTACCAGCAGCATGGGATGCACGTGCTGCTCACGGACCTGAGTGCGAATGACGGGGTGATCTGGGTCTTCAACGGCAGCCCGCGTCGTCGGGAAAACCTGATACGCCAGTTGTCGGTACTGCGCGAGCGCATTGCCAAGGGTGAGTTACCGACCGTGGACGGTGTGATTCCGGTGGTGGTGACCTTTCACGACATCAACCGCTACACCGCCTGGCACCTGAAGGAATACCTGCAAATCCTGATGGACAGTGCGCGCATCAACGGCGTACCCGTCGCCACGCAGCCGTTCTATACCGACCGGGCGGCCTTGCAGCGCGCCGCCATGGCCCGCACGGTAAAGAACGCCGACGAAGTGGTGCATCTGCCGGGCGTGTGGAACTGGGTGTGGGACGCGGACTCTCACTGATCGCTCGGGTCAGCTCGAGTGGCCGGCAAATTTCTGGATCAGATGCGTCGGGCCGGACACGATCAGCAGATCACCCGGCAGCACCAGGGTGCTCGGAGTGGCATGCTGGAAATCCTGGCTGGCGCGCTTGAGCCCGACGATCGTCACGCCGAATTTTTCGCGGATCTGCCCGTCGGCCAGGGTGTTGTTGTGACACGACAACGGGGAATGAATCTTCGCGATGGCAAAACCGTCGTCAAACTCAATGAAATCAATCATCCGCCCGGTAATCAGGTGAGCAACCCGCTCGCCCATTTCCTTCTCCGGGTAGACCACATGATGGGCGCCAATGCGCTGGGCGATCTGCCCGTGCTCGGCGGTGCGGGCCTTGACCCAGATATCCGGGATCCCCAGTTCGGTCAGGGCCATGACGGTCAGCAGGCTGGCGGACAAGTCGGTGCCAATTCCCACAATAGCGTGGGCAAAGTCGGCAATCCCCAGTTGGCGCATGACCTGCAGGTTGGTCGAGTCGGCCTGGGCCGCGTGGGTCAAGAGATCGGCCCACTCATGCACCGGCGCAGGGTCGCTGTCGATCCCCATCACATCATGGCCCAGGCGCATCAATGATTGGGCCACCGAGCCACCAAAGCGGCCAAGCCCGATCACCACTACGCTGTCGCCTTTGGCGAAAGAAAAGCGTTCTGAAAATAACAAGTTAGCCAACAATTGGATGTTCCTCCGGGTAGCGGTACGGCATGCGGTGCTCCCCCAGCGCCAGCGAGGCCGCCAGGGTAATAGTGCCAACACGCCCGATGTACATCAGCAGGGTCAGCACCAACTGGGCCGAGGTGGGGAGATCGGCGGTAATGCCGGTGGACAAGCCCACGGTGCCAAACGCCGAGATGACTTCGAAAATCACCTGGTCGGTGGGCAGCGCGGTTTCACGCAGGATAAACAGCGTCGCCAGCACGATCAGCGCGCTGCTCAGCACCAGCACCGTAATGGCCTGGCGCTGGGCCGGGGCGCCAACTCGCCGGCCAAATGCCTCGCAGTCACTGTTCCCGCGAATTTCGGCAATCACCAGCAAGGCCAGGATCGCGACCGTGCCAACCTTGACACCACCGGCCGTGCCCGCGCTGCCACCGCCGATGAACATCAGGAAGTAATGCACGGCCCAGCTTTCCGGGGTCAGTGCGCCAATCTCGATGGAATTGAACCCGGCAGTGCGGGCGGAAACCGAAGCAAATGCCGCCGAGAGCAGTTTATCGGCCACGGCCATCGGGCCCAGGGTCGCCGAATTGTCCCACTCGAACAGCAGCAGCGTGAGCAACCCGAGCATCAGTAAAATGGCGGTGCCGGCCAGGGTGAGCTTGGTATGCAGTGACCAGCGACGGGGCTGATTGAACCGGCTGCGCAAGTCGTACAGCACCGGAAAACCAATGCCGCCGATTACAATCGCCGCCATGATCGGCAGCAACACCCAGCCGTCTGCGGCATAACGCATCAGGCTGTCGGGATAAATCGAGAACCCCGCATTATTGAACGCCGATACCGCATGAAACAGGCCGCTCCATGCCGCGTCGCTCCATGGCTGGCCATAGGCAAAATGAAACCTGAGGGTGAGCCAAACGGCCGCGACGAGTTCCAGGGCTAACGTCACCACCAACACCAATTTGGCCACGCTGGTAATGTCGCCCACGCCCAATGAGCGCGACTCCAACTGCGCGACCATTTTGGTGCGCAGGCGCAACCGGCTGTTCACCATCAAGCCGAGCAACGTGGCCACCGTCATGATGCCGAAGCCACCGAGCTGGAACAGCAGAAGAATCACCGACTGACCGAAGGTCGACCAGTACGTGCCAGTGTCCACCACCACCAACCCGGTCACGCAGACGGCGGACACCGCCGTAAAGAAGGCCGTCACCCAAGGAACGGCTGCGCCTTCAGCCTGGGAGATTGGCTGCATCAGTATGAAGGTTCCGGCCAGTATGGCGGCCAGGAACACCAGGGCAACTACCCTTGCGGGATGCAGCAGTAGTTTCATCGGGTATCAGGGCTCGGGGCGTAACAGAGAGGGCCATAGCGCAGGATAAACACGACGCGCCATAGGAGCTGTAGGAAGAAGCCGTCACTCATTATCAGCATAGCTGAAACACTCAAGTGCCCATCCGTAGGACCGTCTACTGCGTTGCACAGCCTCGCGACGACAGGTAACAGTAATCGCCCCAACATCCCGAGTGCCATGAGGAACTCGCCCCCAAGTTCCGCCACACAAAGGGTATATCCACACAGAGATAAGACCCCATGAATATGTCTCCCCTTCTCGGTTCGCCGGCACTCAACCCACAGGTGATATCACCTGCACCGACAGATTCGAAGGCGTCCTCACCGCCAGTCCCCGTGGTCATCACCGGCAAATCGTCGCGATATATTGGCCACGACAGGCCGCTGGACTTCTTGTATTTCTCTGCCGACTCCAGGCTCACCCCGGACCAGAATCCGTGGGATAAAAACGAGAAAAAGTACGTCAATACCGACGTATTGCGACACGACCAAAATGTGAAGATCTACCAGGAGATCACCTACGTCAGTAAAAACGGACAGCCTGTGGGCTCTACCGGTAACGAGTTCGTCATCGAGACAGGCAACCAAGCCGACAAGGTGATCATCAAAAAAGGCCCGGACCACAGCCTGATCGCTCTCATCAACAAAACACCCTACCAACTGAACCTGCTTCGCTCCCCTGACGGCAGTGAAACTCAACCCCTGCGCATCAGAACAAACGGCGGCGACGACTGCGTTCTGATCGACCCTCAGGTTGCGAACGATATCCGCATCGAATTGGGTGACGGCAACGATTACGCCAGGGCCGGCGCGGGCAACACCCGACTCTACGGCGGAGCGGGCAACGACACCCTTAAACTCGGCAGCGGCAACGGCATCGCGTTCGGCGACGATGGCAATGATTTGCTGATCGCAGGTTCCGGTAACAGCGTTCTCAAAGGCAACAACGGCAACGACCGTATGCAAGCCGGCCGAGGATCACCGGAACGCCGCCTGTTCATGGACGGCGGTGATGGCCATGACTTCATGATTGTCACCCGCAATGACACCGACATCCCGGCAGTCATACACGGAGGCAAAGGTGAAAATCTGATCGTGACCCATGGCCCCGCCACGATCTATACCGGGCGCGACCGGAACATTGTCAGGTCCGATAACGACGACACCGTCATCTACGCCAAGACTTCGGACGAGATTCACCGCACGCCAGGTTCCACACGCGTTCACACACAACCCGATCAGGCGGGTAAAAGTGGCTACATCATTGAAGGTTCTACCGAGTTCAAACAACGGGTAGAGGACGATATGGAGTTGCTGAGAATGTCACCGCAGGGCAAGAAAATGCTCGGTGCTGCCGACGCCACGGCCCAGCGCAACAACGCCCCGGTTCGCATCACTGAATTCACGGGCGATAACGGTGTTTATTATTTCAATAACGCCGCGGTTCGCAGCCATCTGGCAGCAGGTGAACCCCTTGAAACCCTGGCACCCGCGGCCCAAGGCCATATCACCGATCATCAGCGCGGCGCTGTCGCCACCGCCGGGGAAATACAGTACAACCCCTCCTTCTCGCTTGATGAGGACAGCGCGCCGGTCAACGCCCTCTATCACGAAATGGCCCATGCCTATAACGGTGCAACCGGGACCTTCCTGCAGGGCGACACCGCCATACCGCAGAACCCCGAAGGTGAACCCAACGCTGAACGACAAGCGGTAGGCTTGCCTACCGCCACGCAGCCGTTTGACTTCGACAATCACCGCGCGACCGCGCCCACGACTACCAATCCCACGCCCTTTACGGAAAACGCCCTGAGGGACGAAATGGGACGCCCATTACGCGGCCATTACACGTAACAGGCACCGCTCACTCAGGCCGAATCGCGCGACTCCACACCGAGTTCGTCCCACACTGACTCGGCCAGATGAAACGTCGCGTTGGCCGCCGGAATCCCGCAGTAGATCGCGCTCTGCATCAGCACTTCCTTGATCTCGGCGCGGGTCACGCCGTTACTCGCGGCGGCCCGCAGGTGCAGCTTCAGTTCTTCACTGCGGTTCATGCCGATGAGCATGGCGATGGTGATCAGGCTGCGGGTATGCCGGGGCAGGCCCGGGCGGGTCCAGATATCACCCCAGGCGTGGCGGGTGATCATTTCCTGGAACTCGCTGTTGAACTCGGTCAGGGCATTGAGGCTGCGGTCGACATGGGCGTCGCCCAGCACTTCGCGGCGCACTTGCAGCCCGTCGGCATAACGTTGTTTCTCGTCCACAAAAAGCTCCTCATGCAACTATCGACGACAGGCACCTACCTGTGGCGAGGGAGCAAGCTCCCTCGCCACAGGGTTTAGCGATACTCAGCGGGCTAACAGAAATTCCAGTACGCGGTCGCTGAACGCCACACCGGCTTGCACGTTGGACAGGTGCGCCGCGTAGAACTCGGCATACTCGGCGCCCCTCACCTGCTCCTGGATAAAGTGCCCACCGGAAGGCGGTGTGACCGCATCTTCAGTGCCGGCAATCACCAGGGTCGGCACCTTGATCAATGCCAGTTGCTCGCGCAAATCCGCGTCGCGGACCGCCGCGCAGTTGGCGGCATAGCCTTGGGGATTGGTCGCCGCCAGCATGTCGGTGATCAGCTTGGCTTGATCAGGATGGGCGTCGGCGAAATCGGCGGTAAACCAACGTGCGATCGAGGCGTCACGCAGGGCCACCATCGCAGCCGAGCCGTCCCGCAGGACCATCTCGATGCGCGGGTTCCAGATCTCGGGCGTGCCAATTTTCGCGGCGGTGTTGCACACCACCAGCCGGCGCAGGCGCTCACCGGCATTGATGCCCAGCCATTGGCCGATCAGGCCGCCCATGGACAACCCGCAAAAATGCGCGCGTTCGATCTGCAACGCATCCAGCAACGCCAATACGTCATGGCCCAACTGCTCGATGCTGTAGGGGCCTTCTGTCACCAGTGACTTGCCGTGGCCACGAGTGTCGAAACGCAGCACCCGGAAGTGCTTCGTGAACGCCTCGATCTGGATGTCCCACATGTGCAGGTCGGTGCCCAGGGAGTTGGACAGCACCAGCACCGGTGCGTCTTCGGGGCCATCGAGTTGGTAGTTCAGTGCGCCATCGGCGAGTTGTACAAATCCCACAGCAGCCTCCTCAGGCAGTCAAAGCAAAATGTTCGGCCACGGCCCGGGTGACCCAGGTTTGCGCCTGGCCCAGGTAGTGCGCCGGGTCCAGCAGGCGATCAAGTTCGGTGGCCGAGAGCTCGGCCGTCACTTGCGGCTCATCCCCCAGCACCGCCCGCAGGTGGCGCCCGTGCGCGACGGCGCGTTTGCAGCATTGTTCCAGCAGATGGTGCGCAGTTTCGCGGCCCAGGCGTTGGGCGAGGACGATGCTGACCGCTTCGGCCAGCACCAGGCCTTGGGTCAGGTCAAGGTTTTGGCCCATGCGCCCGGGGTCGACTTCCAGGCCTTCGCTGACCAGCAGCGCCTGATGCAACGCACCGGAGACCAGCCGGCAGATTTCCGGCAAGGTCTCCCATTCGGCGTGCCACAGGCCCAGGCTGCGCTCGTGCTCCTGGGGCATGGCGCTGAACATCGTCGCCACCAGGCCGGGCACGCGGGTGGCGGCGCTGATCAGCACGGCGGCGCCCACCGGGTTGCGTTTGTGGGGCATGGTCGAGGAGCCGCCTTTGCCGGGTGCCGACGGTTCGAACACTTCCGCCGCTTCGGTCTGCATCAGCAGGCTGATGTCGCGGCCGAGTTTGCCCAGGCTACCGGCGATCAGGCCAAGCACCGAGGCGAACTCCACCAGGCGGTCGCGCTGGGTATGCCAGGGTTGTTCCGGCAAGCCCAGTTGCAACT
Source organism: Pseudomonas sp. BIGb0558 (assembly GCF_024807515.1). Taxonomy (NCBI): domain Bacteria; kingdom Pseudomonadati; phylum Pseudomonadota; class Gammaproteobacteria; order Pseudomonadales; family Pseudomonadaceae; genus Pseudomonas; species Pseudomonas sp. BIGb0558. The sequence goes on along the minus strand of NZ_JANUEW010000037.1, from coordinate 25,821 downwards.
CGGCGGCCAGCGCTTGAGCCACCGGCATCGCCTGTTCGCCGAGGGCCGCCAGGGTGCCGGAAGCACCACCAAATTGCAGCACCAGCAAGCGCGGCTTGAGTTCGCTGAGGCGTTGCCGACTGCGGCTGACTGCACCGAGCCAGCCGGCGATTTTCATGCCCAGCGTGACCGGCGTTGCATGCTGCAACCAGGTCCGGCCAGCCAACGGGGTTGCGGCATAGCGTTGAGCCTGGGCGGCGAGGATGTCACCGAGCCGCGCCAGGTCATGTTCGATCAATTCGACCGCGCTGCGCAGTTGCAGCACCAGGCCGGTGTCCATCACATCCTGGCTGGTAGCGCCCAGATGCACATAACGTTCGGCGCCGGCATCTTCGCTGGCGATCAACTTGCCGAGGGCCTTGACCAACGGAATCGCCGAATTGCCTGCCGTGGCAATCGCCTCGCCGAGGGCATCAACGTCGTAGAGAGAAGCCAGGCAGGCCTGGGCAATGGGTGCGACGGCCGCGTGCGGGATCAACCCCACCTGGGCCTCGGCCCGGGCCAGCGCCGCTTCGAAATCCAGCATGCCCTGCAAGCGCCCCTGGTCGCAGAACACTTCGGCCATGCCGTTGGCAGTGAAATAGGCGTCGAACAGTTGGTTGCTCGTGCGCATGCTCATAAAACATCCCTAGGTGGCGCATACCCGGCAACGGGCATGCGCCAGCCGGTTACAGATCGTGGTGCAAGTACGCCGCCTCTTTGGGCAGGCGCAAGCTGAACAGGAACGCCACCGCCATCATCGCCGTGACGTACCAATAGAAGGTGTTCTCCATGCCCAGGGACTTCAGGCCCAGGGCCACGTACTCCGCCGAACCACCGAAGATCGCGTTCGCCACCGCATACGCCAGGCCCACGCCCAGTGCACGCACTTGTGGCGGGAACATTTCGGCTTTCACCAGCCCGCTGATGGAGGTGTAGAAGCTCACGATGGCCAGGGCCAGGGTGATCAGCACAAACGCCAGGAACGGGCTGCTGACGGTTTTCAGGGTCAGCAGGATCGGCACGGTGAACAGGGTGCCCAGGGCGCCGAACCACAGCATCGAATTACGCCGGCCGATCTTGTCTGCCAGCATGCCGAACACCGGCTGCATGCACATGTAGAAGAACAGCGCGCCGGTCATGATGTAGCTGGCCGTCTTGGCGTGCATCCCGGCGGTGTTCACCAGGTACTTCTGCATGTAGGTGGTGAAGGTGTAGAAAATCAGCGAGCCGCCGGCGGTGTAGCCGAGCACCGTGATAAACGCCGCCTTGTGATCGCGGAACAGCGCGGCAATGCTGCCGGCGTCCTTGTCTTCACGCATTTCCTTGCTGGTGGTTTCTTTCAGGGTGCGACGCAGCAACAGCGAGATCACGGCCGCGATGGCGCCGATCACGAACGGAATCCGCCAGCCCCAGGCCCGCAGTTCTTCTTCGGTGAGGATCTGTTGCAGGATCACCACCACCAGCACCGCCAGCAGTTGCCCGCCGATCAGGGTCACGTACTGGAACGAGGCGAAGAACCCGCGCTGGCCCTTGAGGGCGACTTCACTCATGTAGGTGGCGGTGGTGCCGTATTCGCCGCCGACCGACAGGCCCTGGAACAACCGGGCCACCAGCAGCAAGGCCGGGGCCCAGGCGCCGATGTCTTTGTAGGTGGGCAAAAACGCGATCACCAGGGAGCCGGCGCACATCATCAGCACCGAGATCATCATGGAATTCTTGCGACCGTGTTTATCCGCCACCCGGCCGAACAGCCAGCCGCCGATGGGACGCATCAGGAAGCCGGCAGCGAACACGCCAGCGGTGTTGAGCAGTTGCACGGTGGGGTCGTCCGACGGAAAAAACGCCGGGGCGAAGTAGATGGCGCAGAAGGCATAGACGTAGAAGTCGAACCATTCGACGAGGTTGCCGGATGAGGCACCGACAATCGCAAAAATCCTTTTGCTGCGTTCTTCTCCGGTGTAGTGGCTCGTTTTTGTTGTCATGTTTTTTCACTCAGTGGGAACGGTTATAGCCTAGACATACTTTGCAACAACCATGTTCCGCAAGCAGACTTTTGGATATTTGTTGCCTGGGCTGGCCTCATCGCGGGCAAGCCCGGCTCCCACATTTGGAATGCATTCCCCTGTGGGAGCTGGCTTGCCTGCGATAAATCCCCCGCCAACTCAATAATCGAAGAACACCGTTTCTTCGTCTGTGCCCTGCAAAATCACATTCCACTGATACACACCCGCCGCATCCGCCTTGGCGATCAACGTGCGCCGCCGCTCCTGGGGCACACACGCCAGCAGCGCGTCATCCCCATTCAGCGCCTCACCGTCAAAGTAAATCCGCGTCAGCAGGTGCTTCACCAATCCACGGGCAAACACCAGCACCACCAGGTGCGGCGCCTGGGTCGTGCCTTTCAACCCCGGCACGCTGCCCGGCTTGATGGTGGTAAACCGAAACCGCCCTTCGGCATCCACCGGCACCCGGCCAAAACCTTCGAAGTTCGGGTCCACCGCCTTGTCCTGGTCATCTTCGGGATGGTCGTACTTGCCGGCTGCATTGGCCTGCCAGACTTCCAGCATGGCGTCGTTGACCACATCGCCGTTGCCATCCACCACCTGCCCGGTGATCGCCACACGCTCACCGAGGGTTGCTGCAACGGTCAGGTCTTCGCGGTTCAGCCAGGTCAGGCCGATGTGGTAATACGGCCCGACGGTGTGGGAAGTAGTCGCGTTGAGGCTCATCTCATTTCTCCATCGGCGTGGCGTCGCGGCCGCGCAGGACGATGTCCCAGCGGTAGCCGAGGGCATAGTGCGGAATGGTTTTTTCCAGATCGAACGAGGCGATCAGGCGTTCCTTGGCGGACGTATCCGGGACGCAGTTGTAGATCGGGTCGTAGGCCAGCAGCGGGTCGCCGGGGAAGTACATCTGCGTCACCAGCCGCGTCAGCACACTCGGGCCGAACAGCGAGAAGTGGATATGCGCCGGGCGCCAGGCGTTGTGGTGGTTGCCCCACGGGTAGGCACCGGGCTTGATGGTCTGGAACTGGTACCAGCCATCGGCGTCGGTGACGGTACGGCCGGTGCCGGTGAAGTTCGGGTCCAGCGGCGCGTCGTGCACGTCGCGTTTGTGGTTGTAGCGGCCGGCAGCGTTGGCCTGCCAGATTTCCACGAGGATGCCGGGCACGGGCAAGCCGTTTTCATCCAGCACACGCCCGTGAATGATGATGCGCTCGCCCAGGGGCTCGCCTTCGTGCTGGGCGGTCAGGTCGTTGTCCTTCTCGTTGATCCGCTCGGCACCGATGGTCGGGCCGGTGATTTCCGACAGGGAATGGGGCAGGAACACCAACGGCTTGGACGGCGAACGCAGGTTCGTCGACTGGTAGGCCGGGTGCAGGTAATCAGGCTGAGTACCCGCTTGCGGGCGCCGGTATCCGGGCTTGTCACTCATGGAGCAATCCTCTTTATTTTTGTGGGTCTCAAACGCGTTCGATCGCCAGGGCCAAACCTTGGCCAACCCCCACACACATGGTCGCCAGGCCTTTGCTGCCGCCGGTTTTTTCCAGCTGATGCAACGCGGTCAGCACCAGGCGCGCGCCGCTCATGCCCAGCGGATGGCCGAGGGCAATCGCGCCGCCGTTCGGGTTGACCTGGGGTGCGTCGTCGGCAATCCCCAGTTCCCGCAGTACGGCCAGGCCCTGGCTGGCAAAGGCTTCGTTGAGTTCGATCACATCAAAATCGGTGACCGCCAGGCCCAGGCGCTCCACCAGTTTGCGCACCGCCGGCACCGGGCCGATGCCCATTACACGTGGCGCCACACCGGCGCTGGCCATGCCCAACACCCGAGCGCGGGCAGTCAGGCCATGTTTTTTGACGGCTTCGGCGGAGGCCAGGATCAGCGCGGCGGCACCGTCGTTGACGCCCGAGGCGTTGCCCGCGGTGACGGTCTTGTCGGGGCCGTTGACCGGCTTGAGTTTGGTCAGGGCCTCCAGGGTGGTATCGGCCCGTGGGTGCTCGTCGTGCTCGACCACGGTTTCGCCTTTTTTGTGGGCGACCCGCACCGGCACGATCTCTTCAGCGAAGAAGCCGGCGGCCTGTGCAACGGCGGTACGTTGCTGGCTGCGCAGGGCGAAGGCGTCCTGGTCGGCGCGGGAAACCTGATAGTCGTCGGCCACGTTGTCGGCGGTCTGCGGCATCGGGTCGACGCCGTACTGGGCCTTCATCAACGGGTTGATGAAACGCCAGCCGATGGTGGTGTCTTCCAGCTTCATGTTGCGCGAAAACGCTGCATCCGCCTTGCCCATCACGAACGGCGCGCGGGACATCGACTCGACGCCACCGGCAATTGCCAGCTCCATCTCGCCGCTGGCGATGGCGCGGAACGCCGTGCCGATGGCGTCCATGCCCGAAGCGCACAGGCGGTTCAGGGTGACGCCGGGAATGCTCTCCGGCAGGCCGGCCAGCAGCGCGGCCATGCGGGCGACGTTGCGGTTGTCTTCGCCGGCCTGGTTGGCGCAGCCGAGGAACACTTCGTCCACCGCATTCCAGTCCACCGACGGGTTGCGTTCCATCAGGGCCTTGATCGGCAGCGCCGCCAGGTCATCGGCGCGCACGGTGGACAAGCCACCGCCAAAACGGCCGATGGGGGTACGAATCGCGTCACAGATAAATACGTCGCGCATCAGGCTTCTCCGGGGGCTTGGCCGTGGGCGGCAGCGGTGCGTGCTTCAAGGTCGCGCAGGGCAGTCAGCTCAATCTCGGAGGGCTCGGCGCTGGTGGTCACCTGGTCGGCGAAGCGGATCGCCCAACCGGTGGCGGCCACTACTTGCTCACGGGTCACGCCGGGGTGCAGGGCGGTGACGACAAACTCGTGGCTGCCCTCCTCCGGTTCCATGATGCACAGGTCGGTAATAATCCCTACAGGGCCGGCGCCTGGCAGACCCAGGCGTTTACGCGAGTCGCCGCCTTCGCCGTGGCCAACCGAGGTAATGAAATCCAGTTTGTCGACAAACGAACGGGCCGACTGCTTGAGGATGATCAGCACGCTCTTGGCGGAGCCGGCGATCTCCGGTGCGCCACCGGCACCCGGCAGGCGCACTTTGGGCTGGTGATAATCACCAACCACGGTGGTGTTGATATTGCCGAAACGGTCGACTTGGGCCGCACCGAGGAAGCCGACGTCAATGCGCCCGCCCTGCAGCCAGTAGCGAAAAATCTCACCGGTCGGCACTACGGTGTCAGCGGTTTCCGCCAGCTCGCCGTCACCGATGGACAGCGGCAGTACCGACGGCTTGGCGCCAATCGGGCCGGACTCGTAGATCAGCACCACGTCGGGCGACGACGTCAGGCGTGCCAGGTTGGCGGCCTTGGAAGGCAGGCCGATGCCGACGAAGCACACCGAACCATTCTTCAGGCGGCGCGCGGCGGCGACGGTCATCATTTCGTTGGTGGAGTAAGCCATTATTTGGCCTCCTGCGCGGTGGCCAGCTTGGCCTGGAATTCACTGAAGTTGGCGGTGCCGTGGATGTATTCGTTGATCCACGCGGTAAACGTCTCACGGTCCCGGGCGATCGGGTCCCAGGCCTGGTAGAAACGGTTATCACGCTCGGTGTAACCGTGGGCGTAGGACGGATGCGCGCCGCCTGGCACGTGGCACACGGCGGTCAGGGCCCAGGTCGGTAATACACAGGCGTTCATCGGCGCGTTGAGGTCGTCGACGATCTCTTCGACGGTCACGATGCAGCGCTTGGCCGCCAGGGCCGCTTCCTTCTGCACCCCGAGGATGCCCCACAGCAGCACGTTGCCCTTGCGGTCAGCCTTTTGCGCGTGGATCACAGTGATGTCCGGGCGCACCGACGGCACCGCTGCCAGCACTTCGCCAGTGAACGGGCAGGTTACGGTCTTGATCAGCGGGTTGACCTTGGGCAGGTCGGAACCGGCGTAGGCACGCAGCACCGCAAATGGCAGGCCGGAGGCACCGGCGACGTAGGCATTGGCCAGGTCGGCGTGGCTGTGCTCTTCGATCTCCAGCGGTTGCGGCCACTGTTTTTCAACCGCGTCCCGCAAGCGATGCAGGGAACCCACACCCGGGTTGCCACCCCAGGAGAAAATCAGCTTGCGTGCACAGCCGGCGCCGATCAACTGGTCGTAGATCAGGTCGGGCGTCATGCGCACCAGCGTCAGGTCTTTCTTGCCCTGACGAATGATTTCATGACCTGCCGCCGTAGGAATCAAGTGAGTAAAGCCTTCGAGTGCAACGGTGTCACCGTCATTCACGAACTGCTTCACGGCCTCGGCCAGGGAAAGGATTTCAGCCATGGGGTTGGGCTCCCGGTATGGATCGAAAAAGGCGCTGGAGGCAGCGCCGAAGTGCTTGAAGATTAAGCCGGGGGTCGGGGCCAAACAATCCGATAATCGACTGAGTGTTCGATTATCGAACGGATTGTTGTCTTGCTATCGGTCGGCTTTACGTCGCGTCTGCATGGCTGACCATGCCCTTGATCACCACCGCCGTGGTGGCCAACGCCGCCGGAATCACCAGGGCCGTCAGCACCTGTTCGAAGTTCCAGCCCAGGCCCAGCAAGGTCGCGCCCATCCAGGCACCGAGGATCGCGCCAAAACGGCCGATGCCGAGCATCCACGAGACACCGGTGGCGCGGCCTTGGGTCGGATAGAAACGCGCGGCCAACGACGGCATCGCCGATTGCGCACCGTTGACACACATCCCGGCGATCAGCACCAGGGTCGCCAGCAGCGTGATATTGCCCAGGCTCTGCCCCACCGCGTAGGCAAATACCCCGGCCAGCAGGTAGAAGGTGCCGATAACTTTGTGGGGATTGAACCGGTCCATCGCCCAGCCCACACCGACCGCACTCAACACGCCGCCAAACTGGAACAAGGCGCCGATAAACGCGGCCTGTTCCATGCTGGCGCCGCTGTCGCGCATCAGGGTCGGTAGCCAACTGGTAAGCAGGTAAACAATCACCAGGCCCATGAAGTAAGTCAGCCACAGCAGCAAGGTGCCGGCGCTGTAGGTGCCGGAGAAGATCACCGCGAATACGTTGCGCGCCTTGACGGTTTTTTGCTCGGGCACGCTGAAGCTTGAGGCCTGGGCGACAACGGCGGGGTCAATGGGCGCGAGGGTCTTGCGCACCTTGTCGGTGCCGCGATTGCGCACCACCAGGTAACGCGCCGATTCCGGCAGCCAGAACAGCAACACCACGGCGAGGATCAACGGCAAAATTCCGCCAATCATCAGCAAGCTGTGCCAGCCGAAGGCCGGAATCAACTTGGCCGAGATAAACCCGCCGCCTGCCATGCCCAGGTTGAAGCCGCAGAACATGCTGGTCACCAGCAAGGATTTATGGCGTTCCGGGGTGTATTCGGAAAGCAGCGTCGTGGCGTTCGGCATCCCGGCACCCAGGCCCAGGCCGGTGAGGAAACGCAGAATCAGCAATTGATCAACGTTGCTGCTGTAGGCCGATGCGAGACTGAAGGCACCGAATACCAGCACTGCCCCTACCAGCACCACCTTGCGCCCAAAGCGGTCGGCCAACGGGCCGGACCCCAGGGCACCGAAGACCATGCCGATCAACGCGGCACTCATCACCGGGCCGAGGCTGGCGCGCTCGATGCCCCAGTCCTGGGACAGCGCCGGGGCAATAAAGCCCATGGCGGCGGTGTCGAGGCCGTCGAGGAACACAATGAGAAAACACAGGATCACCACCCGCCACTGATACCGCGACAGCGGTTGGGCGTTGATGAAGGACTGAACGTCCAGGCACGTACCGACAGCAGGTGAAGGCTGATTCATTATTTTTATTTCCACACCGATGGGCGGGCGAACGACGTTGGGTCGTCATTATTATTGGGGCGGCGCCATGAAGCGCTGCCGCACATTAATAAGCCTGGGGAAACACCGTCAATTCATCCGGCCGGTATCTGTGCGATCACCGAACAGCTTAGGCAAACAGCTGGGCACTCAACTCCTGGCTGGCGCTGAGCATGCTCGGCAGGAAACGCTGCTCCAGCTCACTGCGGCTGACCCGCCCGGCATGGGTGCTGACATTCAACGCCGCCAGCACCTGGCCGGAAGCGTCGTACACCGGCACGGCGATGGAACGCAGGCCCTGCTCCAGTTCCTGGTCGACAATGCACCAGCCCTGTTGCCGCACTTCCTGCAGGCATTCGAGCAAGGCTTGCGGGGTGGTGAGGGTGCGGCTGGTCTTGGTTTGCAGGTCGGCGTGGTCGAGGTAGTCCTGCAGCGAGGCGTCATCGAGTGCCGCCAGCAGGATGCGGCCCATGGAGGTGCAATAGGCCGGCAGGCGCCCGCCCACCGACAGGTCGACGGAAATCAGGCGCTGGGTGGTGGCCGAGCGGGCGATGTAGAGGATGTCGTCGCCCTCCAGGGTCGCCATGTTGCAGGCTTCGTGAAGTTGCTCGCTCATGCGGTCCAGATAGGGCTGGGCCGATACCGCCAGGGGCGTGGACGACAGATACGCGTGGCCGAGGGTCAGCACCTTGGGCAGCAGCGAGTAGGTACGCCCGTCGGTGGTGGCGTAGCCGAGTTTGATCAAGGTATGCAGGCAACGGCGTACGGCAGCGCGGGGAATTTCGGTGCGATGGCTGATCTGGGCGATGGTGAGGTGGCGCTTGCGCTCCTGGAACGCTTGCACCACGGCCAGGCCACGTGCCAGGGAAGTCATGAAGTCCGGATCACCGGTAAACGCCTGGATGCGCTTGGCCGGTGAAGCAACGATCGGCGGCGCCACTGATGCGAAGGAGTTGCGCAATTGATCGTTCATGTGGGGTCCTTTCTCTTGTTTTTAACCGCTGCGGGAGGGTAACCGCTATTACAAGCCGCCATGCAATGGGTACACAAGGCAGGGCAGCCAACATTGTGCGATTATCGGACGATCATTCGATTATCGCAATTTGACACTGCCGGCCGGTGCCGGGCCCAAATCGGCGCGCCACTTGACCTGTTTTCAAAATCGACTGATGTACGAAAGAACTTAAGGTTTATTTACCGCCTGTAAAACACCGCACAATTTATGGCGCCAATAGTTCAGCAAGTACCCCACATGCGCACGTAACAAAACCCTCACACAAAGTTGACGATTTTTAACTTGATGATGATAGTGTTATTCAAACGCATCGCTATAATGCATCCTGTGTAGAGGCCAGCCTCGTCTAGCCCCCGAGGACGAACCTCACCCAGCCATGCACTGGCTTTGTGCAAGCTGCGCCGCAAGTACCTGACACTCATTTCAAATGCCTGCCAACTGCTTGTGGCTGAGAAAAAGAAAACTGTTGCTACGACAGCTGTTCTTCTCCGGTATCGTGGCCGCGCGGAATAAGGAAATGTTTTGTCCTTCCTGGCATCGCGCTTCACCGGAATCAAACTCAACTCAATTAGGTAACAATGTGACGAAAGACGAACTGCGCGCGGAACTTGAGCGCCAGGAACAACGTTACAAGGATGTTTACGGCGGGGAAGTCACCACCTACGCCGCCCAGCCAGAACCTGAACGCAAGCCATGGCGCAAACGAGCCAGTCTGCTCGATCAGGCCTTTGCCCAGGAAATCCAAAAGATTGAACAGGACCTCAAAGCCGAAGAGCCATAAGCGATTCGGGTTGAGCAGTCACAAGTGCCATCTCTCTGCCAGTACTGCGCTGGTGGAGGGAAGCCCCTTTTGGCCGTCTTAGCGAAATTTCATACAATTGTTTCAGATATGCCTTCCCGGTGCTTAAACCCAAATATTTCACAAATCTTCTTTATAAATCAAACACTTGCCAAAGCCACGAAAACAGCGGGATGCGCGCCTCGCCCCCATTTTTTTTCGTTGAAGAATGTTACCGATGAGCAGCTAGTGCATTGATTACCGATGTTTTCTGGCATAATCGCGCCCCCTTACGACCGGGTCAGAAAACCTTCATGATCGATTTATTCAGCGGACTGGATGCTTGGGTTCTCGTGAGCCTGTTGCTCGCCCTGGCCTTTGTCCTCGCCTTCGAGTTCATCAATGGCTTTCATGACACCGCTAACGCGGTTGCCACAGTCATCTATACCAAAGCCATGCCTCCGCATCTGGCCGTGTTCTTCTCCGGGGTGTTCAACTTCCTCGGCGTGTTGCTCGGCGGTGTCGGTGTTGCCTATGCCATCGTGCACTTGCTGCCGGTGGAGTTGCTGATCAATGTGAACACCGGCCACGGCCTGGCCATGGTCTTCTCATTATTGGCAGCGGCGATCACCTGGAACCTCGGCACTTGGTACTTCGGGATCCCGGCGTCCAGCTCCCACACCCTGATCGGTTCGATCCTTGGTGTCGGCCTGGCCAACGCCCTGATCAACGACATCCCGCTGGCTGACGGCGTGAACTGGCAGAAAGCGATCGATATCGGCGCCTCGCTGGTGTTCTCGCCGATGGCCGGTTTCGTGGTGGCAGCCCTGGTGCTGCTGGGCCTGAAATGGTGGCGCCCGCTGTCGAAGATGCACAAGACGCCGGACCAGCGCCGTAAGCTCGACGACAAGAAGCACCCGCCGTTCTGGAACCGCCTGGTACTGGTGATTTCGGCCATGGCCGTGAGCTTCGTGCACGGCTCCAACGACGGGCAGAAAGGTATCGGCCTGATCATGCTGGTGTTGATTGGTATTGTGCCGGCACAGTTTGTACTGGACCTGGGCAGCACCACTTACCAGATCGAGCGTACCCGCGACGCCACCCTGCACTTGAATCAGTTCTACCAGCGCAATCATGAAACCCTCGGTGAGTTCCTTGCCCTGGGCAAGAGTGTGCAAAACGATCTGCCGGGCAAGTTCCAGTGCAATCCGCAGCAGACTGAGCCGACCATCAACGCCCTGCTGGGTACATTGAAAGGTGTCTCTGACTACCATTCGTTGACCGCCGAGCATCGGATTGAAGTGCGCCGTTATCTGTTGTGCCTGGATGACACCGCGAAGAAGGTTGGCAAGTTGCCTGGCCTGGATGCGCGTGAGAAGTCGGACCTGGACAAGTTGCGCAAGGACCTGACCGCTACCACGGAGTACGCGCCGTTCTGGGTGATCCTGGCGGTAGCGTTGGCCTTGGGCCTGGGCACCATGGTGGGCTGGAAGCGTGTGGTGTTGACCATTGGCGAGAAGATCGGCAAGCAGGGCATGACCTATGCCCAGGGCATGTCGGCGCAGATCACCACGGCCAGCATGATTGGCTTGGCTAACATCTTCAGCCTGCCGGTTTCTACGACCCATGTGTTGTCTTCGGGTGTGGCGGGGACCATGGTGGCTAACAAGAGCGGGCTGCAGGGCGGCACCGTCAAGACCATTCTGATGGCTTGGGTGTTGACCTTGCCGGCGACTGTGGGCCTTTCGGCCGGGTTGTTCTGGTTGGCTTCCAAGGCGTTGGGTAGCTGACAGGTCTTTGGCTTGTGAAGAAGGTGCGACCTGTGAGGGTTGCGCCTTTTTTTATGGCTGGGGTTTGGGTGTATATCCGTTTTTTGGGTGATGGCTGATATGGGTTCCGCTCTTACAGCGGCTCACTTTTGACACAGCGGCCTACAGGCCGGCTTGAGTGTGGTGAAGCAAAGGCAACATCAAAATCAAAAGCTACAGCGGGCACGGTCAAAAATGTGGGAGCTGGCTTGCCTGCGATGGCATCGCCTCGGTGTATCTGATGTACCGAGTTGTCTGCATCGCAGGCAAGCCAGCTCCTACAGAAAAGCACCTCTGCTTTCGCTCTGGATCTTGCTTTTAACACTCAGGTCGGCTTTCAGGCCGCCGTGCTGTTGATCTGACTGCCCCAAGAGCCCTTTGCTTACTTTGGGCTGGGCCGGCATTCCGGCTTTTCAAAAGTGACCCGCTGTAAGAGCGGAACCCTAAGTAGCCGTTACCGCAGCAACGGATATGTACTCAACCCCAATAAAAACAAAACAAAAAAAAGGCGACCGAAGTCGCCCAAAATGCCTTGCGTGCTCATGTATCCCGAAAAGACCTAAGGCTTCTTACGCTTGTTAGCGTCTTTCCAGATAAAAATTCCAAACCCTACAAAGAACATCACCATGAGGCTAACCGTCAGCACTCCGGCAAATACCACATTATCGAAAAACATGACCGGCCTCCTGCACTTGCCCTGTTGCGATAGGGCTAAGTTAACCAAGAAGACGAAAGAAGAAATTGACTAGGATCAATGTCGCACGCGACGGGACGTAAAGAAGGGAAATAACTGACCTGCATCAAATGATGCAGGCTATATCAACGCTTTTTCGGTTTGTTTTTCGGCTTTTTCTTAGCCTTACCCAACGGCATCGCCTGCTCAAATGCCTGGCGCACTTCGTTCAGACGCTTGTCATTGAGGTCATGAACGCGTTTGGCACGTTCGGCATTCAGGTCAATCAGCTTGTCGTCATCACTCATGGCTTGGCTTACGTTGTGGCGGGAATGACTCAATAATGCGGCCTTGCCTGCGTTGCGGCAAATACCCTGGAGAAAATTCCCGCCGCACTCACATTCACTCGCTTATTTATCGCGCTCAAAGGTAATGATGGAGCGTGTAACGCCCGGCCAATTCGGCATCTCTCGCCAAGGCGTCAGCACTTCCAACGTGTCCCCCTTGACCTCAAAATCCCTGCACTGCTCGGTACCGACCCAATCCGGGTTCCAGGCGGCCTCTACCTGTGTGCACCATCGGTTGCCCTCGACCCGCTCGATACCGGTATAGGCCACCAGCGTATTCAGCAACACCGCCTTTTGCGCGTCCGTTGATCCCGCTTTTCTTCCCTCACCCGTCAGCACAAAAGCCACTCGGTGATCTGCGGTAAAAATGACGCGCCCGGAAGGATGGCTTCCCATCGCAGGAATCCGCTCAAGGGTAGCCTGGGACTCAACCTGATAACCGACCAAGCGCCATGCCCCCACCAACGGTGACTCATTTGCCAGTACCGTCCCGCAAAGTGCCGCCGTAATAGTCACCCCAAACAACCACTTTTTTACATACCTGTGCATCGTTCCATCACCTCAATAATGAGGCGTAAATTCTTCAGAATAATTGTGAAAGTCTATGTAAGACAAATCCCAAGCCAATGCCATGCAGGCCTGGTGATCAAAACCGACAGCAAAACAACGGGCGACAAATTACACCGCCATCGCCCAGAATCAGCACTTTTACACTCTACGCACGAGGCGCACTCAGGTGGCACTGCACAAGGACCTTCCCCCACTTCTGGCCCTGCGCGCCTTTGAGGCCGTGGCCCGGCATTTGAGCTTTATCAAGGCCGCCGTCGAGCTGTCGGTGACCCAGAGCGCCCTCAGCCATCAGGTGCAAAAGCTCGAACAGCACTTGGGCAAGCCACTCTTTATCCGACGCACCCGGGCCATCGATCTGACAGAAGACGGTCAGCACTACTACAACCAGATCCGCCCCGCCCTCGACGCCATCGCCGCCGCGACGCGCCAGCAACAAACACCGCCCGCCAGCACCGTGCTGCGAATCGGCCTGCTCGCCTCGTTCGCCACCTTGTGGCTGGCACCGCGCCTGGCCGGGTTTCTCAGCCGCTACCCGCACATCCAGGTGGAATTGGTGCCGGCGATTCAACTGGCGGACGTCGCCGCTGCCGAGGTCGACCTGGCGATTCGCTATGGCAAGGGTGACTGGGACGATGTGCAGGCCACCCGCTTGATGAGCGAAACCCTGTCACCGGTGTGCAGCCCGGCATTCAAGGCCAGCCAACTGGATAATGGCCCGCTGCTAATGGCCACTTCACACCGTCCTTTCGAGTGGACCGACTGGTCCCGGCATTACCAAGTGAATGTGGAGCACTATCCCAAGGCGCTGTTGCACGACTACAACATCGTGGTTGAAGCTGCCGCCGCCGGCCAGGGCATCGCCATGGGCCGCCACCGGTTGATCGAGCGCAGGTTGAAGGACGGCACGCTGGTGGAAGCCTTCGACTGGCCGCCTTACCAAAGCGAGATCGGTTACTGGCTGATCGCACCGCAAGGCGATACCCGCGAAGCGGCCGCAGCTTTCAGTAAATGGTTAAAGGAAATCTGTGCCGACGCATGAGTTATTTAGATACGTCGAGTGAGATCTATCCGTTTGTCGACCAAAATCATGCCGCCCATGCTGAAGCCTCTTTCCACGAGGATTCGACATGAGCCACTCCATCGCCCAACGCGTACAAGCCCTCGGCCTGAACCTGCCGACACCCAGCCAGCCGATCGCCAACTACGTCAATTACGTGATCAGCCAGAACCAACTGTTCATCTCCGGCCAAATCCCGCTGCTGGATGGCAAGCCGACGTACATCGGCCGACTCGGCGAGTCCATCAGCGAAGATGAAGGCACCAAGGCCGCCGAACTCGCGGCATTGGGCCTGCTGGCGCAATTGAGCGATGCCCTGGGCGATGACTTGTCGCGGCTGGTGCGCATCATTCGGCTGGGGGTGTTTATCGCCAGCAGCGGCGATTTCCAGCGCCAGGGCGCCGTCGCCAATGGCGCGTCGAACCTGCTGGTCAACGCCCTCGGCGACAAGGGCCGCCATGCCCGTACGGCTGTGGGCGTCGCCAGTTTGCCGGGCGGCGTGGCCGTGGAGATCGACGCCATTTTCGAGCTGCAGCCGTGACCGCGCTTTCCCCGACGCAAGTCCTGGAACTGCGGGACGAAACGCCGGGCTGCCAGTCCGGCATCGTCCACTTCAATCACGCCGGTGCGTCCCTGCCCAGCCAGGGCACGCTCGACGCGATCATTGATCAGTTGCAGCGCGAAGCCCGCGACGGCCCGATGGAGACCGGCGACCACGGTGCGCTGTTGGCCGAGAAAGCCCGGCGCGCCGCCGCGCAATTGCTCAACGCGCCGGTATCATCGATTGCTTTCGCCAGCAGCGGCTCCACCGCCTGGAGCATGGCGTTCCAGGCGCTGGGCCCGTGGCAGCCGGGCGACCGGATCCTGGTGGGCCGCCATGAATGGGGCGGCAACCTGGCGAGCATGCAGACGGCCATAGAAGCAGGCGCGCGGATTGAGGTGATTCCTTGCGATGAAACCGGCGCCGTGTCCGTCGCTGGCCTGGAAGCCATGCTCGACGCCCGGGTGCGGTTGATCGACCTGACCTGGCTCCCCGCCAACAGCGGTTTGATCAACCCCGCCGAGGCCATCGGCCAGGTAGCCAGGCGTCACGGCATCGCCTATTTCATCGACGCCGGCCAAGCCATCGGCCAGGTGCCGGTGAATGTACAAGCGCTGGGGTGCGATGTGCTCAAGGGCGCCGGGCGCAAACATCTGCGGGGCCCGCGCGGGACCGCCCTGCTCTATGTGCGGCCGGATTTTCTGGAGCGTTTGAACCCGGCCCAACGCGATGTGTTTTCTGCGCCCTGGAGCCCGGCGGGTTTCGACCTGCGCAACGACGCGCGGCGCTTTGAAACCAGCGAAGTGTCATTCGCCTTGCTGGCAGGCCTGGGCAACGCGTTGCTGGAGGTCAATCGATTGGGGGTTGAGCGGATACGCGAGACGGTCCGGCTTCTAAGCGTCACGCTTCGCGAAGAACTGCGCGGGATCGACGGGATAACCTTGCATGACCTGGGGGTGGCCGCAAACCAGTCCGGTTTGATCGCCTTCAACCTGGCCGGCTGGGACGCCTTTGAGCTCAAGCGGCGCCTGGGGCTCAAGCGGATCAACATCGGTGCCAACGGCGTGCCCTACACCCCGCTGGACATGCTGGCGCGCGGGCTGGACAGCGTGGCGCGAATTTCGCTGAGCTACCTCAACACGGCGCAAGACATCGAGCAACTGCTCGCCGCCCTGCGGGAACTGCGGGACTAAACCTCGACGTCCACCCACAAGCCTTGGCGGGGCGCATCTTCGATCAGCGGCACCACCGGCACGGTGTTGTCGGCGTTGAGTTCGTCACCGGGCACAGCCAGGTGCTCCTGCGGATCCTCATCGGCTTCGCGGCGGCGCTTTTGCTGTTCCTGCTGGCGACGTTGTTCTTCGCGCAGCAACAGTGCCGCTTCCTCGGGGTCGCGCTTTTGCAGGTCGATGGTGCTTTCGTTGGAGCCTGGCTGAACCGGCACCACGGGCGGGATATCCGGTTTCTGGCGCACCGGATCGAGTTGCGACGTGACCGGCACAACACTCAAGGGCAGCATGGGTGGAATCATAATTATCAGTCTCCTGTCAGCAGGCTGTCGGCTGGCGCGGGATCCACTTGAGCCTTCGTTTGCCAACTTGTGACTCAGTCGTCAGTCTCAAGTGCCTTGCCACCCGTCGATTGCAGCCCGAACCACCCGTAAAGCTTGGTAGTTTTTGTCAGAGTCCTTTGGCTGGGGCCCTTGTTCCGTTAAGATAGTCGGCTTTTTCACGGCGGGAGTCAGGCAGCATGGCGCAGCAGTATCAACCGGGGCAACGCTGGATTAGTGACAGCGAAGCAGAGCTGGGGTTAGGCACCGTTCTGGCACAGGACGGCCGCTTGTTGACCGTGCTCTATCCGGCCACTGGCGACACCCGCCAGTATGCGCTACGGAATGCGCCCCTCACTCGCGTGAGGTTTTCGCCGGGTGACACCATCACCCATTTCGAAGGCTGGAAAATGACCGTGCAAGAGGTCGACGACGTCGACGGCCTGCTGGTCTACCACGGCCTCAATGGGCAGAACGAGCAGGTCACCCTGCCGGAAACCCAACTCTCGAACTTCATCCAGTTCCGTCTGGCCAGCGACCGTCTGTTCGCCGGCCAGATCGACCCGCTGGCCTGGTTCTCCCTGCGCTACCACACCCTGGAACACACCAGCCGCCAGTTGCAGTCCTCGCTCTGGGGCCTGGGCGGCGTGCGCGCGCAACCAATCGCGCACCAGTTGCACATCGCCCGTGAAGTCGCCGACCGTATCGCGCCACGGGTTCTGCTGGCGGACGAAGTGGGCCTGGGCAAGACCATCGAGGCCGGCCTGGTGATCCATCGCCAGTTGCTGTCGGGCCGCGCCAACCGCGTGCTGATCCTGGTGCCGGAAAACCTCCAGCACCAGTGGCTGGTGGAAATGCGCCGCCGCTTCAACCTGCAAGTCGCGCTGTTCGACGAAGAACGCTTTATCGAAAGCGATGCCGCCAACCCGTTCGAAGACACCCAGCTCGCGCTGGTGGCCCTGGAATGGCTGGTGGACGACGAGAAAGCCCAGGACGCGCTGTTCGCCGCCGGCTGGGATCTGCTGGTGGTCGACGAAGCTCACCACCTGGTCTGGCACGAAGAGAAAGCCAGCCCCGAGTACTCGCTGGTGGAACAACTGGCCGAAGTGATTCCCGGCGTACTGCTGCTCACCGCAACCCCTGAACAACTGGGCCAGGACAGCCACTTCGCGCGCCTGCGCCTGCTGGACCCGAACCGCTTCCACGACCTGCACGCCTTCCGCGCCGAGAGCGAAAACTATCGCCCGGTGGCCGAAGCCGTCCAGGAGCTGCTGGACAAGGGCCGCCTGTCTCCAGCCGCCCACAAGACCATCCAGGGTTTCCTCGGTGACGAAGGCGAAGCGCTGCTGACCGCCGTCAACGATGGCGACGCCGAAGCCAGCGCCCGCCTGGTGCGCGAACTGCTGGACCGCCACGGCACCGGCCGCGTGCTGTTCCGCAACACGCGCGCCGCGGTGCAAGGCTTCCCGGAGCGCAAGCTGCACGCCTACCCGCTGCCGTGCCCGGACGAATACCTCGAACTGCCCCTGGGCGAACACGCCGAGCTGTACCCGGAAGTCAGCTTCCAGTCGCAGCCGGACGTGGACGAAGAACAACGCTGGTGGCGTTTCGACCCGCGGGTCGAGTGGCTGATCGATCAGCTGAAAATGCTCAAACGCACCAAAGTGCTGGTGATCTGCGCCCACGCCGAAACCGCCATGGACCTGGAAGACGCCCTGCGCGTGCGCTCCGGCATCCCGGCCACGGTGTTCCACGAGGGCATGAACATCCTCGAGCGTGACCGCGCCGCTGCCTACTTTGCAGACGAAGAGTTCGGCGCCCAGGTGCTGATCTGCTCGGAAATCGGCAGTGAAGGCCGCAACTTCCAGTTCTCCCACCACCTGGTGCTGTTCGACCTGCCGTCCCACCCGGACCTGCTGGAACAGCGGATCGGCCGTCTCGACCGGATCGGCCAGAAGCATGTGATCGAACTGCACGTGCCGTACCTGGAAACCAGCCCGCAAGAGCGGCTGTTCCAGTGGTACCACGAAGCGCTGAATGCGTTCCTCAACACCTGCCCGACCGGCAACGCCTTGCAGCACCAGTTCGGCCCGCGCCTGCTGCCGCTGCTGGAAAACGCCGACGACGGCGAGTGGCAAGCGCTGATCGACGAAGCCCGCACCGAACGCGAGCGCCTCGAAGCCGAGCTGCACACCGGCCGCGACCGCCTGCTGGAGCTCAACTCCGGCGGCGCTGGCGAAGGTGATGCGCTGGTGGAAGACATCCTTGAGCAAGACGACCAGTTCACCCTGCCGATCTACATGGAAACCCTGTTCGACGCCTTCGGCATCGACAGCGAAGACCATTCGGAAAACGCGCTGATCCTCAAGCCCAGCGAAAAAATGCTCGACGCCAGCTTCCCCCTGGGCGACGACGAAGGCGTGACCATCACCTACGACCGCAACCAGGCGCTGTCGCGCGAAGACATGCAGTTCATCACCTGGGAACACCCGATGGTGCAGGGCGGCATGGACCTGGTGCTGTCCGGTTCCATGGGCAACACCGCCGTGGCGCTGATCAAGAACAAGGCGCTCAAACCCGGCACCGTGTTGCTGGAACTGCTCTACGTCAGCGAAGTGGTTGCCCCGCGCTCGCTGCAACTGGGCCGCTACCTGCCACCGGCCGCGTTGCGCTGCCTGCTGGATGCCAACGGCAATGACTTGTCGGGCCGCGTCTCGTTCCTGACCTTGAACGACCAGCTGGAAAGCGTGCCGCGTGCCAGTGCCAACAAGTTCGTCCAGGCTCAGCGCGACCAACTGACGCCACGGATCAACGCCGGTGAAGAGAAGATCGCACCGCGCCACGCCGAGCGTGTGGCCGAGGCTCAACGTCGCCTGGCGGCGGATACCGACGAAGAACTGGCACGCCTGACCGCGTTGCAAGCGGTCAACCCGACCGTGCGTGACAGCGAACTGGTTGCCCTGCGCCAGCAGCGCGAGCAAGGCCTGGCCATGCTCGACAAGGCGGCGCTGCGACTGGAAGCGATTCGGGTGTTGGTCGCGGGCTAAACTCGCCGCCCTGCCCTGCCAAGCAAAAAGGCCCGCGCAATGCGGGCCTTTTTTTGTTCACAGGGTTTCATCGGTGACCTTGCTGCCGTCATCGCGGGCAAGCCCGGCTCCCACAGTGACCGTGTACATCAGCAACAACTCGATCAGGTGTGGGAGCTGGCTTACCTGCGATGGCGTCACCTCGGTCTCAAGCAGTCACCGCCGCAGCCGGCACCTCCACCACCCCCAACCCATCCTTCATCCGCTTGGCATCGCGCACAAAGCTGCGGGACGCCTGGAACAGAAACAGCATGGTCAGAAACAGCGCCACCGGAATCAGGTACATGGCATCGTGCAACCCTATGGCTTTATACGCCTCGGTCATCTGCTCCGCCCCCGCCGCATACATCGCCGAATGGGCAAAATGATCTGACAACCCGCCCACCACAATCGGCCCCATGCCACCGCCCAGCAAATACAAGCCGGCGAAGAACAACGCCATCGCCGTCGCCCGCAGGCGCGGCTCCACCACGTCCTGGATCGCCGTGTACACGCAGGTGTAGAAGTTATAGGCAAACAGCCAGCCCACACTGAACAGCGCCACAAACACACCAATCTCGATCCGCCCGGCGTGCAACGCCCAGGCAGTGGTGACAGTGGAGATGATCAGGCTGCACGCCGCGAACAGCAGCCGGCCATTCGCGATGCGTTGATGAATCTTGTCGGCAATCCAGCCGCCCAGGGTCAGGCCCACCAGGCCGGTAACACCGACGATAACACCGGTGGCCACTGCCGCATCCTGCAACGGCAACAGGAAATAACGTTGCAGCATCGGCACCAGGAACGAGTTGCAGGCGTAGGTGGCGAAGTTGAAGCACAACCCTGCCAGCACCAGCCACAGGAACGTCGGTACCGCCAGCACCCGGCGAATCGGCCGGTCGACTTTCTCCTGGGAGACTTGCACGGTTTCCGCCGCGCCGCGCTTGGGTTCCTTGATGTAGAACATGAACACCGCGAGGATCAGCCCCGGCACCGCAGCAATAAAGAACGGTGCGCGCCAGCTGTCGAACGCCTTGACCATCGCGCCGATGGTGAAGAACGCCAGCAACAGCCCCAAGGGCAGGCCCAGCATGAAGATCCCCATGGCCCGCGCCCGACGGTGGGCGGGAAACAGGTCGCCGATCAGCGAGTTGGCCGCCGGCGCATAACTCGCCTCGCCGATGCCGATGCCCATGCGCACCAGCAAGAAGGTCCAGAAACTGCCCACCAGACCATTCACCGCGGTCAGGCCGCTCCACGCTGCCAGGCCCCAGCCCATGAGCTTACTGCGCGAGCCGGTATCGGCCATGCGCCCGAGCGGCAAGCCGGCAATCGCATAAACAATGGTGAACGCCGTACCGATGATGCCGAGCTGGAAGTCGCTGAGGTGCCACTCCATACGGATCGGTTCAATGATGATCGCGGGAATGGTGCGGTCAAAAAAGTTGAACAGGTTGGCCAGGAACAACAGGAACAGAATGCGCCAGGCATTCGCCGCTTGGGTCGAGTTCTGCATGGGTCCGTCTCTTTTATTGTTATGTGAGCCGCGATGCCAGACGCATCCTGAGCCCGGAACCTGCAATCTAGTCAGCCCCGTGGTGATTGTCTGTAATGATTCGTAAGTCTGATGTCACTCCATCGGGCGACCCTGGCGGTCATCCCTATTCATTTAGTTCTAGTTGTTTATAGATTCATCGCCAAATGATTAGAAGCAATCTGCCATCAACCCTTGCAACCCGCTCACGCTCTCTATACTCAAGAGCGCAGTCAGACTAAAACTCTGTGATGGGACATGCTATGGAATGGCTTGGTTTGCATTTTTTTACCGACCTTCCAGGGACCGGGCACTTATTACTCAATTGCAGTCATAACCCTTTTCTGGTGCTACTGGCTTACGTAGTGGCCTGTGCAGCGGGCTTCGGCACCCTGGACATGGCCGAGCGCGTCGGCCATGTCGACAACCTCAAAGCTCAACGGCACTGGCGCTGGGTAGGCGCGGGCTGCCTGGCAGGCGGTATCTGGTCGACCCACTTCATCAGCATGCTGGCCTTCCAGGCGCCTATCGCGATTCACTACGAATTGATCATGACGTTCGCCTCGCTGCTGATCGCCCTGATCGCGTCGCTGTTCGCCATGCAAACCCTCAGTCACCCAAGGCTGCGCCTGCACCAATATGTGCTGGCTTCAGTGTGGATGGGGCTGGGTATTGCCCTGATGCACTACGTTGGCATGTCGGCCATGCGCTCCGAGGCGGGCGTGTATTTCGAGACCGGGCTATTCCTGGCCTCGGTGGTAATCGCCATCGGCGCCAGCCTGGCGGCGTTGCTGCTGTCGCTGTACCTGCGCAACGGCACGGGGATGTTCCATCAATTGCTCAAGTACGCCGCCAGCCTGGTGCTCGGCGCCGGCATTATCAGCATGCACTTCACCGGCATGGCGGCCATGCAACTGCTGGTGCCCGAGGACGTGGTGCCGTCGCCGCTGCCCGTGGACAACAACCCGGTCCAACTGGGCCTGCTGGTGGCGGTCATCGCCTTGCTGGTGATCGGCAGCAGCATCAGCGCCGCCCTGGCAGACAAGAAGCTGCAACACAAGGAAACCGACCTGCGCCGGGTCAATGCACTGCTCACCGAGCTGGATCAGGCCCGCGCCTCCCTGCAACAGGTGGCGCACTACGACGCCCTGACCAGCCTGCTCAACCGCCGTGGTTTCAACCAGATCTTTGCCGAGAAACTTGCGGAAAAAACCGCCACCGACGGCATGCTGGCGGTGATTTTCCTCGACATCGACCACTTCAAGCGCATCAACGACAGCCTCGGCCACGACGCCGGTGACGAACTGCTGACCGTGCTCGCCGGCCACATCAAAAGCTCGGTACGCAGCCATGACGACGTGGTTGCACGGTTTGGCGGTGACGAGTTCTGCATCCTCATCAGCATCCATCATCGCGATGAAGCGCGGCATCTGGCCCAGCGCATCATGCAGAAAATGAAAGACCCCATCGAGCTGGCCGGCCGGCGCATGGTGATGACCACCAGCATCGGTATCAGCCTCTTCCCCGAAGACGGCAAAACCAGCGAAGAACTGCTGAAAACCGCTGACCTGGCGCTGTATCAGTCCAAGGATGCGGGGCGCAACAGCCTGAACTTCTTCAGCTCCAACCTGAAAACCCGGGCTTTCCTGGAACTGCAGCTGGAAGAAGAACTGCGCGCGGCCCTGCGCGGCAAGAACGAATTGGTGCTGTTTTACCAACCGATTCTTGACCTGAAAAAAGGCAAGATCACGCGCCTTGAAGCCCTGGTGCGCTGGCAACATCCCCAACATGGCCTGCTGACCCCGGACCGG
Source organism: Pseudomonas sp. BIGb0558 (assembly GCF_024807515.1). Lineage (NCBI taxonomy): Bacteria > Pseudomonadati > Pseudomonadota > Gammaproteobacteria > Pseudomonadales > Pseudomonadaceae > Pseudomonas > Pseudomonas sp. BIGb0558. Next base: position 3,237 of record NZ_JANUEW010000037.1, on the reverse strand, counting down.
TTTATCGGCATTGCCGAAAACAACGGGCTGATTGCCGAACTGGATCACTGGGTGCTGCGCCAGGCTTGTCACGACCTGAGTCTGCTGTCGGAGCGAGGGCATACCGAATTGATCATGGCGGTCAATTGCTCGGCCCTGAACCTGACCCGTGACGAGTTGGCCGACGAAATCGAAAACGCCCTGCGCTTCGGCGGGATCGCCGCCAATCGCCTGGAACTGGAAGTGACCGAGAACGCCCTGATGGGCAATATCAGCAGCACCCTGGCGCTGCTGCGGCAAATCCGCGCCCTGGGCGTCTCGCTGTCGATTGACGACTTCGGCACCGGCTATTCGTCCCTCGCCTACCTCAAGCGACTGCCGCTGAACACCTTGAAAATCGACCGCTCGTTTATCCAGGACATTCCCAAATCCACCACCGACATCGAGATCGTCCAGGCCATTATCGGCATGGCCCACACCCTGCACCTGCAGGTGGTGACCGAAGGCGTGGAAACCCTGCAACAGCTGGAAGTGGTGCAAAAACACGGCTGCGATTTCGTCCAGGGTTACCTGCTCAGCGCTGCGGTGCCAATGAGTGATATCAGCGCGGTGATCAACGGCCTTGATCAGCACAACATGTTCAGCCTGCTGGGCCTCACCGGAGGAGAACCTGCGCCGAAAGACCCGCCTTCGGGTCGTACGGGCCCGGCGTCCATCGTTCGGCCAATTCGCTGACGTCGAAAATTTGGCAAATCGCCATCATTTCGTTAAAGAACCCCGACGAACGGCCGATTCATCAGAGTCCGGCCAGAGTTTCCCCCTTAAAACCCTAGGGTTAAACCCTATCGCCCAGGACCAGGACGCACTGTAAAGTTGCGATCTCTCATTCCGTGATGGCTATTTGATACTTTTCCAGCCATCCGTCCAGGCACATGGCGCACAATGACTTCTAAAAATAACTCTGCCACTGCGGTATCCGACGTGTTGCTGACAGGCCCTGCGGAAAAACCCTCAGGTTCAAAGTCATTGAGCACCGCCCGCCCGCTGGCCACCCAGCAGTACCTGTACTTCACCGAGACCAACACCGACCGCATCCTCGATAACCTCGACGGCCTGCGCGACATGGTGTTCCCGCGTGCGCCGCACCTGGAAGTCGACGGTGAGTTGCGCAACGAGCAGGAATTCCCCTCGGTGTGCCTGATCGGCCTGGGCCGCTGCGGTTCGAACATTGCCCTGGATGTGGCGGAGTTGGTGTACAACGCCCGCAAGTTCTACCTCAACGAATTCAGCAACGAAGACAAGTCCACGGATAAGGGCTATCGCCCCGCCCAATGGATTCGCAACAACCTGCGCCTGGGTTCGAACAAGGGCACCAAGCCGGTATTCCTGGTCGAGCCGCTGGTAATGCTGGGCGACCTGGACAAGGACATTGCCGGGCGCATCCGTTTCTCGCGCAAGGGTGAGAAAAGCGGTTTCCTGCGGGACTACAGCAAGATGAAAATCATGGACCTCTCGGAAGTCCATGCCGGTGGCGCCGGCAACGCGCCGATCCTCGGCCAGTACCTGGCCAAGATCATCCTCAACAAAGACACCCAGCGCTTCTCCAGCCCCGACTGGAAGATGATCCATTCGTACCTGATCGACTCCTGCGGCATCAAGGCCAACCAGTCGCGGCTGTACTTCTCGATCTTCAGCGCCGGCGGCGGTACCGGCTCGGGCATGGCCTCGGAATTCGGCCTGGCCCAGCAGCACTCGTACATGAACAAGACGTTCGACACCAAGCCCGCCGACGAGCACGACAGCAAAAGCGGCCACGCCTTCGTGTTCGAGCCGATCTTCACCAGCGGCATTTGTGTGCTGCCGAATATCTCCGATCACCGCAGCGAAATGTCCGAGGCGCTGCACATCAACGCCGGGCGGCTGCTGTGCAAATACCTGTCGGAGGAATGGGACTTCTCGTACAACTTCGACAATGAAGACAGCAGCGAAGCCAGCGTGAAAGGCCGTATCCGGCCGTGGAACGCGATGATGCTGATCTCCAACGACATCATGCGTTACGCCGAAGAAAGCGATGACGGCAACATCCAGAACATTGATGTCAATGCCATGGAGAAACACGCCAACCAGTACATCTCGCAGCAGATCTTCAACATTCTGACGGCCCAGGCGGTTACGACCGACTACGACCAGAACTATTTCCGTCGGGCCGGGATCGACATCGGCGAGACCATCCGCCTGGATGCCAACGACCTGTTCATGAGCCTGGCCGGCCCGGTGGCGATTGCCTACGCCGAATCGGTGGTACCGGAAACCCCGGCGCCGTCGAGCGACAAGTTCAAGGTGTTCGAAAAAGAGCCGCAGCGGCTGAACATCGACGACCTGTTCTTCCGCTCCATTGACCTGCCGCACTTCAACAAGGTGACCCAGGCGATCGAGGGCATCAGCCTGTTGCCGATTGAGTCCAAGCGCTACAAGGCGTCCCTGGAGCAGTACAAGAACTCCGGGTATGACGCGGCGGCGCTGCATGACCTGCACTTCTTCAAGAACTGCTCGTCGGTGGTATCGATTGTGTCGTTGCCCAAGGATTACAAGCTGTCCTATATGGACCTGAACCGGCTCAAGACGCACCTCAACAGTCTGTTTCCCAACACGACCCTCAAGCGTTATGCGTTGGTGATCGGGGCGTCGGCCAACTTGTCGCTGACCACCCTGATTGCCAAGAGCCCGTGTTTGTCGGACGACTTTCTGACGTTGATCGTGGCGTTTATCAAGCGCTGCTTTGCGCGTAATCCGTACCGCTTTGATGACACGCTGGATAATTCGATCCTGGATTTCATCATCCATGAGGATTTTGATGAAGACCGGATTGATGAGCTGCTCAACGAGTTCGAGAATCCGGCGAAGATCCTGGATACCAACTGGTATGCGATCAAACCGATGTATGAGAAGAAGTACCGTGAGTTGATCAACGACAAGGACAAGTTTGTGTCGATCAACGATATCCGGCTGTCGCGGGATTGTGTGAAGAAGGCGATCAAGTACCTGCGCGAGATTTATCGTCACCGGATTGGGAAGACCAAGGTTATTTCGCTGAATAACCATACCGGGAAGACTGCGTAGGCTGGTTGTTGCTGGGGTGGGGTGTATATCCGTTATTTAGGTGATGGCTGATATGGGTTCCGCTCTTACAGCGGCTCACTTTTGAAAAGCGCAAAAGTAAGCAAAACGCTCTTGCCCCACCACTCGGCACCTCGCCTA
>NZ_JANUEW010000036.1:0-54320 GCF_024807515.1 Pseudomonas sp. BIGb0558 | reverse complement strand
TCGAAACGTACATAACTCTTTGTTTACCAAGGAGTTTTCCGTTTCGACTGCGCCGGAAGTGGGGCGAATTATAGACTTCCAGAATCTGCCGTCAACCCTTAATTCAGCTTTTCTATCAATCCATCCCGACAATCCCGAAATTCGACTATATAGAGAAGAATCCCGAACAAATTGAGCAATATATTGCCCATCGCCTAACAGTTAAGCATCATAGTCACTTCTGCTTCTTTAATATGACCTCGGACGAACACCCTCAATGACCACTTCACCCCGTAGCCTGGCCACGACATTGTTTCCGGTCGGCCTGCTACTCATTGCCATGGCCTCCATTCAATCAGGGGCATCGCTAGCCAAAAGCATGTTCCCCATCGTCGGAGCCCAGGGCACAACTACCCTGCGCCTGGTTTTCGCCAGCGTGATCATGCTGCTTCTATTACGCCCGTGGCGCGCCAAGCTGACAGCCAAGTCACTGCAAACCGTCATCGTTTACGGAATGGCGTTGGGCGGAATGAACTTCCTCTTCTATATGTCGCTGCGCACCGTCCCCCTCGGAATCGCAGTAGCCCTCGAATTCACCGGCCCGCTGGCAGTCGCCATCTATGCTTCGCGACGCGCTGTGGACTTTCTCTGGATAGCATTGGCCATCGTTGGCCTCCTGCTGTTGATCCCCACGGGAGAAGCCAGCAGCGGCATCGATCTCACTGGCGCAGCCTATGCACTGGGCGCTGGTGCATGCTGGGCGCTCTACATCCTCTTTGGACAAAAGGCTGGTGCCGACAACGGCGTACAAACTGCTGCCCTTGGCGTAATGATTGCCGCACTGTTTGTTGCACCGATCGGGATCGTCCACGCAGGCGCAGCCTTACTCACCCCCTCGCTGATCCCGATCGCCATTGGAGTCGCGGTTTTATCCACCGCCCTGCCCTACACCCTGGAGATGGTCGCCCTGACTCGCTTGCCTGCCCGCACATTCGGCACCTTGATGAGTATCGAACCCGCGTTCGGCGCCTTGTCAGGCCTGTTTTTCCTTCAAGAACACCTGTCCCTGGCGCAATGGCTGGCCATCACCTGCATCATCCTGGCCTCGGTTGGCGCAACCCTGACCATGCGTAACGAATCGAAGCCACTCGTTCCTGCCGATTGATTCAGGATTTGACGTAGCTCTGGCATTTGCCGCTCAATTAGGCCATGTTTAGGCCGTAACCCAGTGTCACTCATGGAGAATTTCGATAAGGACATCATGAACGCTACACTCGAGAGCGAGCAAAGCCAGCTTCGCGCAGTTAAGCGAGGCGGCTATTAAGGATAGTAATGAAGCGAATTTTGATGCTGTTCATGATTGTGGCAATCGCAGGTTGTGCCGCGACAACCAAGACTGAAGTGAAACGGGGAAAAAAAGGGCTGCATATCAACTGTTCGGGCCTGTCCTCCTCCTGGGATCAGTGCTACGCCAGTGCAGCCAATTCATGTGGCGCCAAAGGCTATAAAGTCATCGCCAAGTCGGGCGACAACGCCGAAGACCCGGGCGACTACCCGTTCGGCCTCAACCCTGCCGGCTACACCAGCCGGAGCATGATTGTCATCTGCAAATAACTGTCGACGCACTTACAGGCTCGACAGTTGCTGGCTGAGCACGTCGTAGTTCGATGACAGGACCTGCGCCTGCACCTGCGGGTTGACCATCATCCGCGCCACCACCAGGGCGCCGATGCATTGCGACAGGATCGACCACGCCAGGTCCTCGCTACCCAGCGTTGCAGCCCAGCCCGCCTGTAACCGGCAAATCCAGTCCTGCGCCTGTTGGCGCACCGACACATCCGATCGCGCAATCTCCGCACCCAGGCTCGGCAACGCACAGCCGGCTTCCGACTGCTCCACATGAGCCATGCTCAAGTAAAACTTCAAACAGCGATCCAACCGCTCCTTACTCTGCACCCCGGTGCCATTCAAGCGCTCGAGGCTATGGCTCAATTCGCGCTCGACTATCGAGCTGAACAACTCATCCTTGGAAGCGAAGTGGCTGTAAAACGCACCGCCACTCAAGCCAATGGCTTTCATCAAGCCATCCACTCCAACACTGGAAAACCCTTCTTTTTTCGCCAGGGCAGCACTGCTATCCAGCAGCTTCTCTCTGGTTTCCTGCTTATGGCTGGCTGAATATCGCATCACTTACCCCCGGTTTCGTCAGCTTGACGCCTACCGAATCGTAGCATAACGTTCGTTTGGCAAACGATCGTTTACTAAAGGATTTCCCATGACGAACAACAAGAAAATCGTATTGGTAGTGGGTGCCGGCGATGCCACGGGTGGCGCCATCGCCAAACGCTTTGCACGCGAAGGTTATGTCGCATGCGTGACCCGGCGCAGCGCCGATAAACTGCAACCCTTGGTGGAAAGCATCCACGCGGCTGGCGGCGAAGCCCATGGTTTTGCCTGCGATGCCCGCAAGGAAGAAGACGTTATCGCGCTGATCGAGCAGATTGAAACCGAGCTGGGCCCCATAGAAGCCTTTGTCTTCAACATCGGCGCGAACGTGCCGTGCAGTATCCTGGAAGAAACCGCCCGCAAGTACTTCAAGATCTGGGAAATGGCCTGCTTCTCAGGCTTCCTAAACGCCCGGGAAGTGGCCAAGCGCATGGTCACCCGCAATCGCGGCACTATTCTGTTTACAGGCGCCACTGCCGGGTTGCGTGGCGCCGCCGGTTTTGCCGCATTCGCAGGCGCCAAACACGGGATCCGTGCACTGGCGCAGAGCATGGCTCGTGAACTAGGTCCGCGGAATATCCACGTCGCCCACGTGGTGGTGGATGGCGCCATCGACACTGACTTCATCCGCGACAACTTCCCGCAAAAGTACGCCCTCAAGGATCAGGACGGTATTCTCAACCCCGAGCACATCGCCGATAACTATTGGTACCTGCACAGCCAGCCTCGGGACGCCTGGACCTTCGAGCTGGACCTGCGCCCGTGGAATGAACCCTGGTAAGCACGCCCCCATAACAATAAACAGCGAGTACCCAGCATGAGTAAAACCGTGGAATTTTTCTTCGACCTCGGCAGCCCTGCCACTTATCTGGCCTACACCCAGCTTCCTGGCCTGTGCGCTGCAACCGGCGCCCAGCTGATTTACAAGCCAATGCTGTTGGGCGGCGTGTTCAAGGCCACCGGCAATGCATCGCCGGTCACCATTCCCGCCAAAGGCCGCTACATGCTCCAGGACCTGGCGCGCTACGCCCAGCGCTACAACGTCCCGCTCAAGTTCAACCCGCACTTCCCCATCAATACATTGACGCTGATGCGTGCAGTCACCGGTGTCCAAATGCGCCAACCCGAGCGCTTCCAGGATTTCATCGACTGCCTGTTCCGAGCCCTTTGGATAGAAGGCCGTCACCTGGGTGATCCTGCTGTGGTGGCTGCGGTGCTGGCTGAACAGGGTTTTGACCCCGAAGCAGTCCTGGCGTTGACGAATGACGACGCCGTCAAGGCCACCCTCAAGGACAACACCGAGCACGCCATCCAGCGCGGCGTATTCGGGGCGCCTACGATGTTCGTCGGCGACCAGCTGTTCTTCGGCCAGGATCGCCTGGAGTTTGTTCGCGAAGCGTTGAGCTAGATTTCAATCACCAAACGCCCTTGAGCGCCGCCTGCGAGTAACTCATAGGCGGCGTTTGCCGTGTGCAGGTCGAATTGACGCCCGTCGAGAATCGGCTTGAGCTTCCCGGCATCAATCAACCGCGCCGCCTCGGCAAGAATCTGCCCGTGGTGCTCGCGGCCCTTGCCCGTCAGCATCGGCAGCAGGGTAAACACCCCGGAGTAAGTCGCCCCGCGAAACGACAACGGCGCCAGGCTATGAGAGCCCCAGCCAAGACAACTCAGCACATGGCCGTGATAAGTCCTGGCCGCGCGGAAGGATGCATCCAGCGTCGGCCCGCCCACCGTGTCATACACAATGTCAAAACCTTCGCCCGCCGTGTGCAAGGCTACATACTCCTCGACGGTGTGCTGTTGATAGTCGATAAACGTCGCGCCCAGCCCTTCGATCAGCGCCCGATGCCTGACGGAACCTGTCGCAAACACCTCTGCGCCAAACGCATTAGCCAGCTGCACCGCAACATGTCCTACACCACCCGCACCACCCTGGATCAGTACTTTATGCCCAGGGCCTACATGCGCACGGTCCACCAGCCCTTCCCATGCGGTGATCAGCACCAGCGGCAATGCCGCGGCTTCGCGCATGCTCAGGGTCACGGGTTTTCTCGCCAGCAGGCGTGCATCCACCACGGCAAACTCCGCCAACGACCCCTGGATGCCCCCAACTCCCGTCGCCAGGGCGTACACCTCATCGCCCGCCTTCCACTCGTTGATATCCGGGCCCACTGTCTCGATGATCCCCGCCAAGTCCAAGCCAATTACAGCTGGGAACGACTGACGGGCATGGGCTGCCTCGCCTGCGCGAATTTTCCCGTCCAATGGATTGAGGCCACTGGCCTTGATCCTTACCAGCACCTCACCGTCACCCGGAGTCGGCCTGGGAATCATCGCCAGCCGCAACGGCCCGTTCGCCACATCCACCATCAGGGCACGCATTTGAGTTGTATCAGTCATGGTCGCGATCTCGATTCATCAGGAAGTGATCACCATGATGTGCCCGCCGATTCATGCCGATAAGACGCCAAGCCGCTATAGTGACCATGCTCATTTTGCATGAATCGGTAGCCCCATGGATAAGCTCAACGCAATGGCCATTTTCGTCCGGGTAATCGAGCGCGGGAGTTTCTCTGCGGTCGCCCGGGAGTTGCAGACCACTCAGCCCACCATCAGCAAAGTAATGCGGGCGCTGGAGACCGAACTGGGTGGCAAGCTGATTTCCCGCAGTACCCGCAAACTCTCCCTGACCGACGAAGGCCAACGCTATTACAGCCATTGCCGACAAATCCTCGCGGCACAGTGGATGCCGCGGAACACAGCTTCCAATCCGGCAAGGAAGCCGTTGCAGGTCCGCTACGTATAGGTTCGTCGGTGAGCTTTGGCCGCCTGCACATTGCCTCGCGCCTGGCGGGATTTCTTGAGCGATATCCACAGGTCCAGGTTGACCTGCAACTCAACGACCAGAACCAGGATCTGGTCAGTGAAGGCCTGGACGTCACCCTGCGCATTGGCGAGTTGCCCGACAGCGGCCTGGTCGCCCGCCAGATCGGCACTACCCACCGAGTCACGCTCGCCAGCCCGGCCTACCTGGCCAAACACCCAGCGCCGCAAACCCCGCAAGCGCTGACCCAGCACAATTGCCTGCTGTTCAACCTGCTCAGCAGCCAGAACCAATGGGTTTACGAACAGGACGGGACGCGGCACAGTGTCAAGATCAAGGGCAACGCCCAGAGCAATAACTCCGAGGCAGTACGCGAGATGGTATTGGCAGGGCTCGGCATTGCGCTGTCGCCCCTATGGTTGTTCTTTGATGACCTGAACGCTGGCCGGGTGGTCGCGTTGCTGCAGGACTACACCCCACAGTCGCTGCCGATTCATGCCGTTTCGGCGCCGAATCGTCGCCAGTCCGCCCGGGTCAAAGCGTTTATCGACTACATGGCCGATGCCCTGACCCAGGCGCCCGAGCTGCAGCCCCTTAGATAGCGGCCGTACGCACCTGCAACCATTCCAGCGCCGCGCCACTGAGCAGTGGGCTCAGGCGCTCACGGACTTGCGCGTGGTAATCGTTGAACCACTGGCGTTCTTCCACCGTCAGCAGCGACGGCTCCAGACAACGGGTGTCGATCGGGCACAGCGTCAGTGTCTCGAACTTGAGGAACTCGCCAAACTCGGTCTTGCCCGCTTCACGGTTCAGCACCAGGTTCTCGATCCGCACACCCCAACGCCCCGGACGGTAAGTGCCTGGTTCGATGGACGTAATCATGCCGGCCTGCATCGCGGTTTGCGGTGCGGCGACGGCTTGATAGGCGATCACCTGCGGGCCTTCATGCACATTGAGGAAATAGCCCACGCCATGACCGGTGCCGTGGCCATAGTCCACGCCTTCGGCCCAGATCGGCGCACGGGCGATGGAATCCAGCAGCGGCGAAAGAATGCCCTTGGGGAAATGCGCGCGGGACAAGGCAATCACACCTTTGAGCACACGCGTGCAATCGCGTTTCTGCTCCTCGGTTGGCGTACCAATAGGCACCATACGCGTGATATCGGTGGTGCCGCCCAGGTACTGGCCACCGGAGTCGATCAGCAGCAAGCCATCGCCTTCGATCAGCGCGTGCTCTTCTTCAGTTGCGTGGTAGTGCGGCATCGCGCCATTGGCATTGAATGCAGCAATGGTGTTGAAGCTCAACGACACATAACCCGGCCGGCGGGTGCGCGCCGCCGTCAGGTGTTCATCAATGGTCAGTTCGGTGATGCGCTCACGACCCAACGCACTGTCGAGCCAGGCGAAGAATTCGCACAAGGCCGCGCCGTCCTGCTCCATGGCCTGACGAATATGCTCGGCGTCTGCCAGGCTTTTGCGCGATTTGGCCAAGGTGGTCGGGTTAAGCCCTTCGATCAGCTTGACGTCACTGCCGAGGTTTTCCAGCAACCCGGCGGTCACCCGCGCCGGATCGACCTGCACACTGGCGCCCGACGGAATGGCCTTCAACGCAGCTGCGACTTCGCTGTAATCACGCAGGGTCACGCCATCCTGCTCCAGCACGGCACGAAGCTCGGCATCGACTTTGCTCAAAGCCACAAACAATGTCACCTGCTGCTGGCCGATCAAGGCAAACGACACAAACACTGGGTTGAATGAAACATCACCGCCACGCAGGTTAAACAGCCAGGCGATGTCGTCCAGGGTTGCGATGAAATGCCAGTCGGCGCCCTTCTCGCTCAAGCTTTCGCGCAGGGCCGCGAGTTTTTCGCCGCGACTGACGGTGGCCTGGGGCGGCAGGTGTTGATAGATCGGCTGGTTCGGCAAGGTGGGACGGTCTTGCCAGACTTCATTCAACAGGTCGATATCCGTGCGCAAGCGTGCACCGCGTGCCTCCAGCTTGCTGCCCAAGGTGCGCGCCGAAGCCACGGCCATGACCGCACCGTCCACTGCCACCACGCCACCTTCCGGGGTCTGCTCCGCCAGCCATTCCAGCGGCCCGGGCTGGCCGGGTTGCAGCTTGACCAACTCGATTCCGCTGCCCTTGAGTTCCTTGGTCGCCTGCTCCCAATAGCGGCTGTCTGCCCATACACCGGCGAAATCAGCGGTGACAATCAGGGTGCCCACAGAACCGTGAAAGCCCGACAACCACTGGCGCCCCTGCCAGTAACCCGGCAGGTATTCGGACAAATGCGGGTCGGCCGACGGCACCAACAGGGCATGAATGCCCTCGCGGCTCATCAGTTCGCGGGTATGCGCCAGGCGCTGGGGAACCGTTCCATGGGTCAAAGGCTGTGTGCTCATCGTGTCTCCTGCTAACCACTAATAATTGTTATGGGGTCAAACGGCCCAGAACGCCGGTGCGCTGGCCAGTGCCGCCTTGATCAGCTGTACCGCCTGATCGATGTCCTGCTCGGTGGTAAACCGCCCGAGGCTCAAGCGAATGGTGCGACCCGCGCTGCGGGCATCGTGGCCCAGCGCCAGAAGCACATGGGACGGGGCATTGCTCGCCGAATTGCAGGCCGACGTGGCCGAGAATGCAATGCCCGCGCTCAAGGCGGCGGAATTGAACTCGCCCTCGCTGAACGTCAGGCTCAAGGTGTGGGGAATGCGCTGGGTAAGGCTGCCATTGAGGCGCACCCCGGCAATCGTATTCAGTTGTTCCAGCAGGCGCTCGCGCAAGGCAACGATGGTCGCCTTTTCTTCTGCAAACGACGCTGCCGCTAACGCGAACGCTGTGCCCATGCCGGCGATCTGGTGAGTCGCCAGGGTGCCGGAACGCAAGCCGCCTTCATGGCCACCGCCGTGAATCTGCGCCAGCACTTTCTGCTGCGCACGCGGGCCGACGTACAGCGCGCCGATGCCCTTGGGGCCATAGAGTTTATGGGCGGAAAACGACATCAGGTCTACTGGCCATTCGGCCAGGTCAATCGCCACCTTGCCCGCGCCCTGCGCCGCATCCACGTGAAACAACGCTCCATGCTCGCGCACGCGCGCGCCGATCGCCTGGATATCGTTGAGGGTGCCCAACTCGTTGTTCACCAACATCAGCGACACCAGGAAGGTGTCTTCACGCAACGCTTCGCTAACGGCCTCGACGCTGATCAACCCCTCGGCATCCGGCACCAGGTACGTCACGGCAACCCCGGCTTCCTGCAACTGGCGAGCGGTGTCGAGCGTGGCCTTGTGTTCGATCTGGCTGGTGATGATGTGCCCACCGGCCACACCCCGCGCCTGGGCAACGCCCTTGATGGCGAGGTTGTTGGACTCGGTGGCACCGGAGGTCCAGACGATGCTTGCCGGCTCGGCGCCGACCAATTCCGCCACTTGGCGCCGCGCCTGCTCAACCGTTTGCCGGGCCTGTTGGCCGAACGCATGGGAACTGGACGCAGGGTTACCGAAGTTGGCGTTGAAACCCAGGCACTCGACCATCACCTGGATGACCCGCTCATCCACCGGCGTGGTGGCGGCATAGTCGAAATACAGCGGACGTTTATTCATGACGTTAAAGACTCGCAGAGCATGTTCCCGAGAGCAGCGTCTCAGGGGCAGCGATCAGAAAGGAAGATGGTTTACCTGATCCCGTGCCGTTAAAGAAAGACCACTTTATTTAAAAGTGCGTAGGAACGCTCCTGAAACTCAGCTTAACAGGCTCCGGGAAACGGATGGCAAACAAAAAGCCCGAGGTTCCTGTAGGAAACCTCGGGCTCATCGACCTGGCCACTGACTCAGCTGGGGCGACCATGCAGCGTTACACCGCGCTCGGCATTCATCTCGCCCTGACGGTCAAAACCAAAGCTTTTCTGTGGCTGGCCGGTCAGTTCGGCTTTCTTCTGTTGGTATTCATCAAACGACAGGCCTCGGCGGCTCAGGGCTTCCAGCGCCAGCTCCTTGCTTTCCTCAGCCGAGTAACCACGCAGTTCAGGCGACGACGGTGTCGCACAACCGGCAAGGACTGAGGTGACAAGCAATACGGAAATGGCGAGAAAACGGTTCATGGCGAAGGTCCTGCGAAACGGGTTGAAGTCAATGAGCACAGGCTACTCCCGCCCCTTCAAGGTGAAAAATCATCAGCCGTGATAGTCGCTATCAACCTTTGCGACGCTGGTGATAGTTGCGCCATATATTCCATACGGATCTATAAGTATGGAAATACGTTCATTTACGGAATAAACACAACCCTCTATAAATGGCTTCAACGCTCACGCCACTGTTCGCCTGGCAACTGTTGCCCAGGCAACAGTCATTCAACAAAACACCAGGCAGACAACACCGCCATTTTCCAACACCTGGCCCACAGCCCGCGCCAGTCAAGGGCTACGCAGCTTGGTACAGCTCTTGCTCAAGCCCCGCTACTGCTCTTGCCCTGAGCCACTGTTGAAAAAGGAACTGTTGATGACCCGTCCACTGAATGTCGTTGCCCTCTCCGGCGGAACCTGGCGTCCGTCCCGCACCCTGGTGTTGACCCAGGCGGTGCTGGCCGAACTGGCCAATCAATTGCCGATCCAGACCACCCTGATTGAATTGGGCGACATTGCCCGGCCGCTGGGCGGCGCACTGTCCCGCCAGGAATTGCCCGCCGACGTCGAAGCCCAACTGCAAGCCATCGAACAGGCCGACCTGCTGATCGTCGCCGCCCCGGTGTATCGCGGCTCCTACCCTGGCCTGCTCAAGCACCTGTTCGACCTGGTGGACCTCAACGCCCTGATCAACACCCCGGTGTTGCTGGCGGCCACCGGCGGCAGCGAACGCCATGCGCTGGTACTCGATCACCAGTTGCGCCCGCTGTTCAGTTTCTTCCAGGCCTTGACCTTGCCGATTGGCGTGTACGCCACCGAGGCCGATTTCACCGATTACCAAATAACCAGTGAGCCCTTGAAGGCCCGCATTCGCCTTGCTGCAGAACGCGCCGCGCCGTTGTTTGCCGCGCATCCCACCTCTCTGCTGAAAATCGCTTAAGGATTTGTCATGGATGTTTTCTGGTTTCTACCTACACACGGTGACGGCCATTATTTGGGCACCACCCAAGGCGCTCGCCCGGTCACCCTCAACTATTTGAAACAAGTCGCCCAGGCCGCCGACAACCTCGGCTACCACGGCGTGTTGATCCCCACCGGCCGCTCCTGCGAAGACTCCTGGGTGATCGCCTCGGCGCTGGTGCCGCTGACCGAACGCCTGCGCTACCTGGTAGCGATTCGCCCGGGGATCATTTCGCCGACCGTCTCGGCCCGCATGGCCGCCACCCTTGACCGCCTGTCCGGTGGCCGCCTGTTGATCAACGTGGTGACCGGCGGCGACCCCGACGAAAACCGCGGCGACGGCAGCTTCCTCGATCACAGCGAACGCTACGAAGTAACTGACGAATTCCTCAAGATCTGGCGCCGCGTGTTGCAGGGCGAATCGGTGGATTTCGAAGGCAAACACCTGCGTGTGCAGAACGCCAAGGCACTTTACCCACCGGTGCAGAAGCCGTATCCACCGCTGTACTTCGGCGGTTCCTCGGACGCTGCCCACGACCTCGCTGCCGAACAGGTAGACGTGTACCTGACCTGGGGCGAACCACCGGCTGCCGTCGCGGAAAAACTCGCCGACGTGCGTGAACGCGCCGCGCGCCATGGCCGCGCCGTCAAGTTCGGGATTCGCCTGCATGTGATCGTGCGCGAAACCGAAGAAGACGCCTGGAAAGCCGCCGCCAAACTGATCGAACACATCAGCGACGACACCATCGCCGCCGCGCAAAAATCCTTCTCGCGCTTCGACTCCGAAGGCCAGCGGCGCATGGCCGCCCTGCACGACGGGCGTCGCGACAACCTGGAAATCGCCCCCAACCTGTGGGCCGGCGTTGGCCTGGTGCGAGGCGGCGCGGGCACGGCCCTGGTGGGCAACCCCCAGCAAGTCGCCGAGCGGATCAAGGAATACGCGGACCTGGGCATCGAAAGCTTCATCTTCTCCGGCTACCCGCACCTGGAAGAGGCGTACCGCTTTGCCGAGCTGGTGTTCCCGCTGCTGCCGGAGCCCTACGCGAGCCTAGCCGGGCGCGGCGTCACCAACCTCACCGGACCGTTCGGCGAAATGATTGCCAACGACGTGCTGCCGGCAAAAGCCTGAGCACGCTGAGATCTGCTGTATGTGGGAGCGGGCTTGCTCGCGAAAGCGGTGTGTCAGTCACCGAAGTTGTTTCTGGGCCACCGCATTCGCGAGCAAGCCCGCTCCCACATTTGGGCTTTATTGCCAAACAGACATTGAGGAATACCGCGTGACAGCCAAACCCAACAGCGTCCTGCCCTCACCGTTGCAGACCGCCAAACTGCTGGCCGCCGAATTCGCCCTCACCGCCGTCGAACGCGACGAACGTGGCGGCACCCCCAAGACCGAACGCGACGCCCTGCGCCAGAGCGGCCTGCTGGCGCTGAGCATTCCCACCCAATACGGCGGCCTCGGCGCCCGCTGGAGCGAGACCCTGGAGATCGTGCGCGAATTCGCCAAGGTCGACAGCTCCATCGCCCACGTCTTCGGTTTTCATCACCTGATGCTCGCCACCGTACGGCTGTTCTCCCGCCCGGAGCAATGGCAACCCTGGTACGAACAAACCGCACGCAAAAACTGGTTCTGGGGCAACGCCCTCAACCCGCTGGACACGCGCACGGTAGTCAAGGCCTTCGGCGGCTGGCGGGAATTTTCCGGCAAAAAGAGTTTTTGCTCCGGCGCCAGCGACTCGGAAATGCTGATCGCCTCGGCCGTGGATGAAAGCGCAGGCGGCAAACTGCTGATCGCCGCAATTCCCAGCGGGCGCAGCGGCATCACCTTGCACAACGACTGGAACAACATCGGCCAGCGCCAGACCGACAGCGGCAGCGCCTCTTTCGAACGGGTACGTGTGGAGGAGTCGGAACTGCTCCTGGACCCCGGCCCGCTGAGCACACCCTTCGCCTGCCTGCGCCCGCTGATCGCACAACTGACCTTCACCCACATGTTCCTCGGCATCGCCGAAGGCGCCTTTGCCGAAGCCCGCCATTACACCCTGACCGAAACCCGGCCCTGGCATAAATCCACGGTGCAGGACATTCGCCAGGACCCTTACGTACTCAACCACTACGGCGAATTCTGGGTCGCGCTGGAAGGCGTGCGCCTGCTGGTGGAGCGTGCCGCCGAACTGCTGGACCAGGCCTGGGCCAAAGGCCCGAGCCTCAGCGAAGGTGAGCGCGGCGAACTGGCCATCGCCATCGCCACGGCCAAGGTGGCCGCCACCCGCAACGGCCTGGAACTGTGCAGCCGCCTGTTCGAAGTCACCGGCGCGCGCTCCACCCACGCCTCCCTGCGCCTGGACCGGCACTGGCGCAACCTGCGCACGCAAACCCTGCACGACCCGGTGGACTACAAACTCCACGAACTGGGGGACTGGGCGTTGAACCAGTCCCTGCCGATTCCCACGTTCTACTCCTAGAAGAGGTGCCCATGCAGCTTTTAACCTTACCGCCCTCGCCCGCTCTTGCGACCTCGATCCGCGCCACGGCCCAGGTCTTCGAAGACCCCAAATCCCAGGCGTTGCTGGCGCACATCCAGCAAGTCGCGCCGAGCGAAGCCAGCGTGCTGATCATCGGCGAAACCGGCACCGGTAAAGAGCTGGTGGCGCGCCATATCCACAACCTCAGCGCGCGGCGCAACCGGCCGTTCGTGGCGGTGAACTGCGGCGCGTTTTCCGAATCCCTGGTGGAGGCCGAACTGTTCGGCCATGAAAAAGGCGCCTTCACCGGCGCCCTCAGCGCCAAGGCCGGCTGGTTCGAAGAGGCGGACGGCGGCACCCTGTTCCTCGATGAAATCGGCGACTTGCCGATGGCGATTCAGGTCAAGCTGCTGCGTGTCCTGCAGGAGCGCGAAGTGGTGCGCCTGGGCTCACGCAAAAGCATTCCCATCGACGTGCGGGTGTTGGCCGCCACCAACGTTCAGTTGGAAAAAGCCATCAACGCCGGGCATTTCCGCGAGGACCTGTACTACCGCCTCGACGTGGTCAGCCTGGAGCTGAGCCCGCTGCGGGACCGCCCCGGTGACATCCTGCCGCTGACCCGGCACTTCATCGAAGCCTACAGCCAGCGCCTGGGTTACGGCCCGATCACCATCAGCCGCGAGGCCGAGCAGAAACTCAAAAGCTACAGCTGGCCGGGCAACATCCGCGAGCTGGAAAACGTGATCCACCACACCCTGCTGATCTGCCGCAACGGCGTGATCGAGCGCGACGACCTGCGCCTGTCGAACATGCGCATCGAGCGTCAGGACGACAGCCAGCACGGCATCGACAACAGCGCCGAAGCGTTGCTGGAACGGGCCTTTCAAAAGCTCTTCGAAGAACAGGCCGGCGCCCTGCATGAAAAGGTCGAGGATGCGCTGCTGCGGGCCGCCTACCGCTTCAGCCATTACAACCAGGTGCACACCGCCAACCTGCTGGGCCTGAGCCGCAACGTGACGCGAACCCGTTTGATCAAGATCGGTGAGCTGGCGGTAAACAAGCGACGCCCCGGCGAGAACGTGCAGGGCGAGCGCATGCTGCACCTGTCAATTTAGGCGGCAGTGCAAGGCGTTGTCATGGCTGCGCTCGATGCTGCGCAGCACCTGGAACGAACCGAAGGTGACTGCCGTGGCCTGGTGGGCGCGGATCAGCGTCCAGAAATCTTCCTCACCGTGCTCAAAACACTTGAAGGCCGCCTCCCCGTCTTCGCGGGAGCGCCATTGCAAGTAGCTGAGCACCCGGCGTCCATCATCGCTGACCTGCACGCTGGCATTGATAAAGCCGCCATGGCCTTGGGCCAGACGCTCGCTTTGGGATGACAGGGCCGCCACCAAAGCCGATTGCTGCTGCGGTTCGATCTGGAACTCGACCATCTGGGTAAAACTCAGACGCTTCTCTGATACCTGCATGAACATTCCCCTCTCACTGTAGGCACAATCTTGCGATTCGATGCCACGCAGGGTAAAACCTCTAGTTAAGTCAAGGTCAAGGGCTTTTTCATGGTCAACAAAGAACTTACCGTCGGCCAACTGGCGGCCCGTAGCGGCGTGGCAGTCACCGCGCTGCACTTCTATGAAACCAAGGGGTTGATCAAGAGCAACCGCAACGCCGGCAATCAACGGCGCTACCCACGGGATGTGTTGCGCCGGGTGGTGGTGATCAAGATTGCCCAGCGTTTGGGCATTCCCCTGGCGACGATCCATGAGGCGCTGCAAACCCTGCCCGATGGTCGCACGCCTAACGCGGCCGACTGGGAGCGACTGTCTGCGCTATGGCGTGAAGACCTGGACCAGCGCATCGACAAGCTGATGCTGCTGCGGGACAAACTCAGTGGCTGCATTGGCTGCGGATGTTTGTCGCTGCAGGCGTGCCCGTTGCGCAATCACGACGACGTACTCGGTGAGCGCGGCCCCGGCGCACAACTCTTGGAGCCCACCCCTGATCCCTGATGTGTGAACCCACTCAATGTGGGAGCTGGCTTGCCTGCGATGCAAGCACCTCGGTTTTTCTGGCAAACCGCAGTGATGCTATCGCGGGCAAGCCCGGCTCCCACAAAAGCCAGCGCCCACCTTAGATCGGTCTGGGTCTTAGAAACCCGGGGCAATCTGCCCTTTGTAGCGGGTCAGGATGAACTGGCGTACTTCATCGGAATTCAACGCCTTGGCCAGCTTCTGGATGCCCGGGTCGTTGATGTTGTCCGGGCGCGCTACCAGGTACTCGACGTACAGGCTCTTGCCCTTCTCGACGATCAACGCACTGTTGGTATCGATCCCCGCTTCCAGGGCGTAGTTGGCGAACACGAATGCCAGGTCCACCTGGCTCACCGAGCGGGCCAGCAATGCCCCTTCCAGTTCACGGATTTTCAGGTGCTTGGGGTTTTCGACGATATCCCGCGGGGTGGCCAGGGTGTTGCTCGGGTCCTTGAGCTTGATCAGGCCGGCTTCATCCAGCAGCACCAGCGCGCGTCCGGTGTTGACCGGGTCGTTGGGGATCGACACCGTGGCGCCGTCTTTCAACTCCGAGATATTTTTGATCTTGGTCGAATAAGCACCGAACGGCTCGATGTGCACGCCTACCACCGGCACCAGATTGGTATGCCGGGTCTTGTTGTAGTCATCCAGGAACGGCCGGTACTGGTAGTAGTTGGCGTCGATATTCTTCAGCGCCAGTTGTTGGTTGGGCTGGATGAAATCGGTGAAGACCTTGATTTGCAAGTCCACGCCTTCCTTGGCCAGCACCGGTTTGACGAATTCGAGGATCTCCGCATGCGGCACGGGCGTGGCCCCCACCACCAACGTCTCGTTGGCGACGGCATTCAGGGAGAAGACAGCAGCCAAAATGGCCAGGGATTTTTTCATGATTGCTCCGAAAGCAGTGGTTCTAGGAATAGGTTTCAACGGCGGCTGTAACGCGCCACCAGGCGGTCGCCGGTCATCTGCAGGGCCTGCACCAGCACCAACAGCAGCAACACGGTGACCACCATCACGTCGGTCTGGAAACGCTGATAGCCATAGCGGATGGCCAAGTCGCCCAGGCCACCGCCGCCGATCACCCCGGCCATGGCGGTGTAGTCCACCAGCACAATCGCGGTGACGGTGACCGCCGCCAGCAGCCCGCCCCGGGCTTCCGGCAACAGCGTGTGGCGGATCACCTGCCAGGTGCTGGCGCCCATGGATTGGGTGGCTTCCACCACGCCACGGTCGACTTCACGCAAGGCGGTTTCCACCAGCCGCGCGAAGAACGGCGTACAGCCCACCACCAACGGCGGGATCGTGCCGGGCACGCCCAATGAGGTGCCCACCAGCAAGGTGGTCACCGGGATCAGCACAATCAGCAGGATGATGAACGGCAGCGAACGCAGCACGTTCACCACCACCGACAGCGCTCGGTACACCACCAGGGTTTCGTGCAACTGGCGCTTGCCGGTGAGGAACAACACCACCCCCAGCGGCAACCCCAGCAACACGGTAAAACCCAGGGCCGCGCTGAGCATGCTCAGGGTTTCCAGGCAGGCCTGGCCGATGTCGGCCCAATAGATGTGTTTAAACAGCTCGGCCATGGTTCAAGACCAGTCGTGACGCGGGGGCTTGGCGGCGTTGAGCAACCAGTTGCCCACCACGTGGTACTTCCAGCGCACCGGGTCATGCAGGGTGTGCACCCGGGCATTGCGCCAGTGACGATCGAAGTTGTGCTTCTTCAGGGTTGACCTTGTGCCGCCGAGTTCGAAGAGCTTGTTGCTGGCTTCGATGGCGATTTCGGTGGTCAGCACCTTGGCCCGGGCGACGGCCAGGGAAGCGTGAGCGACGTTGTCTTCATCGGGCGCCGGGCGTGCGGCGTCGAGGGCTTTTCCGGCGCGCTCCAGCAAGGCCTCTGCCGCTTCCAGGCGAATATCCAGCGCGCCCACCTGAATGATGGTCAGCGGGTCTTCACTGGCTTTTTCCACCCCGGCATCGATCCATGGGCGGGCAAATTGCTGGACGAACTGCACCGTGTCGCGCAACGCGGCGCGGGCGATGCCGGCGTCGATGGCGGCGGTGGTCAGTTGCGCGAAAGGGCCCGCCAGGGTCGGCGAATCGTAGGAACGATGGGTAGGAAACAGGTTGAACGCCGGCACCTTCAGGTCTTCGGCCAACACCGTACCGCTGGACGTGGTGCGCTGGCCCATGCTGTCCCAGTCGTCGACCACCACCAGGCCTTCAGTGCCGCGGGGCACAAAGGCCAACTGCGCATTCTGCTGCTCATCCAGCGCCAGCACCGCCAGCCAGTGGGCGTAAAGCGAACCGGTGCAATAGCCCTTGCGGCCGTTGATCACATAGCCATCACCTTGCCGGCGAATGGTTGCCTGGATGTCCTGGACGTTCTTGCCGCCGGTTTCCGACAGCGCATTGGCAAACCGATGCCCCTCCAGCGCCAGGCCAAAAAAGTACGCCTGCTGCTCGGGCGTACCTTGCAGGCGGATGTCTTCCAGCAGGCAGTAATGGTTCTGCGGGATTTGCCCCAGCGACGGGTCGGCCGCCGAGATAATCGCAATTACCTGGGCCAGCACCGCGTAGGACACCTGGGCACCGCCAAACTCGCGGGGCACGCTGATGCCCCACAGGCCGCTGTTGGAATACAGGTCGACCACGTCCGCCGGCACCTGGCGGGTGCGGTCGCGTTCGGCGTCTTGCTCCAGCAATACGGCGGCGACCTGGTGGGCAACGGCCAGGGCCTGGGCCTCGTCACGGATCAGCTCGGCGTGGGGCGTGTGAATCGGGTAATCGGCAGATACAGGCAGTACAGACATACAACGCTCTCGGGCGAATGATTTACCTGAGGCATTGCAGCTTCTGTGCCTGAGGCGCCAGGCTATCAAACACAAGGGTTTGCGCCTGATGTGCGCGCGGCAGACCGCCCATGGCGCAGCAAACTGCCGGTTTGCTGTTGTGTGGGCAACACCTCGGTGCGACTGATACACCGAGTTGCCTGCATCGCAGGCAAGCCAGCTCCTACAGTTGACCTGCATTGCCTGAAAGATCGGGCTTCAACACACTTCATGAACAACCCCTCCACGTTTTCCCCCTTGCCCCAGGCGCCGTGTGATTTCAGGATGCAGGCAATCATCACAAGGAGTCATTCCATGTTCGCCGGATTCCAAAAAGACCAGCGCCACGTCAACGGTGTGGACATCAGCTACCGCAAAGGCGGCGCGGGTCCCGGCCTGCTCCTGCTGCACGGGCACCCGCAGACCCACGTCATCTGGCACAAGGTCGCCGAGCAACTGGCCGAACACTTCACCGTGGTCGCCGCCGATCTGCGCGGTTATGGCGACAGCAGCAAGCCCGCCGCCAGTGATCAACACTCCAACTATTCCAAGCGCGAAATGGCCCGCGACGGGGTCGAGTTGATGAAGGCCCTGGGCTTTGATGAGTTCTCGGTGCTGGCCCACGACCGTGGCGCCCGCGTCGCCCATCGCCTGGCCCTGGACCACCCCAAGGCCGTGCAGCGCATGGTGCTGCTGGACATCGCACCGACGCTTGCGATGTATGCCCAGACCGACGAAGCCTTCGCCCGCGCCTACTGGCACTGGTTCTTCCTGATCCGCCCGGCGCCGTTGCCCGAGAGCCTGATCGAAGGCAACCCGGAACTGTACCTGCGCAGCGTCATGGGCAGCCGCAGTGCCGGGCTCAAGCCGTTCACCGACGAAGCCTTCGCCGAATACCTGCGCTGCCTGAAACTGCCCGGCACCGCCACCGGCATCTGCGAAGACTACCGCGCCGCCGCCGGCATCGACCTTGAGCACGACCGCGCCGACCTCGACAACGGCAACCACCTCAACCTGCCGCTGCTGGTGATGTGGGGCGCCGAAGGCACCGTCGGGCGCTGCTTCGAACCCCTCAAGGAATGGCAGAAAGTCGCCACCGACGTACGTGGCAAGGCCCTGCCGGCCGGCCACTACATCGCTGAAGAAGCTCCTGAACTGTTGCTGGGCGAAGTCCTGACCTTCCTTCGCTGAGGTTTTAGTAAACCGCTGATCTGATTGATCCCGCCCCGCAGGCTTGAAACAGCCTGCGACGGGATCTGCTTGCCCAAAAAACGTCTCGAGATAATAAAAATGACAATCAGAAAACTGCTGGGAACCCTGTATGTGCAGGTGATCATCGCCATTGTGCTGGGCGTACTGATCGGCAACCACTGGCCCCAGGTGGGCATCGACCTCAAGCCCCTGGGCGATGGGTTTATCAAGCTGATCAAGATGATCATCGGCCCGATCATCTTCTGCACGGTGGTCTCCGGCATCACCAGCATGCACGACGTGAAGCAGGTGGGACGTGTGGGCGGCAAGGCGCTGCTGTATTTCGAGATTGTCTCCAGCATCGCCCTGGTGATCGGCATCCTCGCCGCGCACCTGCTGCACCCGGGCGTGGGGTTCAACATTGACGTGAAGACCCTCGACACTTCGGCCATCGCCGGTTTTGTCGGCCAGGCCGAACATGGTGAAGGCGTCACCGGGTTCCTGATGCACGTGATTCCGACCACCTTCTTCGACGCCTTCTCCAAAGGTGAAATCCTGCCGGTGCTGTTTGTGTCGGTGCTGTTCGGCCTCGGGCTGGTGATGATCGGCGAGAAAGGCCGGCCGTTGGTGGGTGTGATCAACCAGGCCAGCGAAGTGTTCTTCCGCATCGTCGGGATGATCAGCCGCGTCGCGCCGATCGGTGCGTTCGGGGCGATCGCCTTCACCATCGGCAAATACGGCCTGGGTTCGCTGTTGCCGTTGTTGAAACTGGTGGGCACGTTCTACGTCACCGCGTTTTTCTTCGTGGCCGTGGTGCTGGGCAGCATCGCCCGGTATGTCGGCTTCAGCATCTTCAAGCTGCTGACCTACATCAAGGCCGAACTGCTGATCGTGCTGGGCACCAGTTCCTCCGAGTCTGCCTTGCCGCAACTGATCCAGAAACTCGAGAGCCTCGGCGCCTCCAAAGGTGTTGTGGGGATCGTGGTGCCCACCGGCTATACCTTCAACCTGGACGGCACCAACATCTATATGACCCTGGCGGTGCTGTTCCTGGCCCAGGCGACGAATATCGACCTGACGCTGGAACAACAACTGACGCTTCTGGCGGTGGCAATGCTCACCTCCAAAGGCGCCGGTGCGGTGGTGGGTGCAGGTTTTGTCGCACTGGCCGCCAGCCTGGCGGTGGTGCCGACGGTGCCGGTGGCGGCGATGGTGCTGATCCTGGGGGTTGACCGTTTCATGGCGGAGTGCCGTTCGCTGACCAACATTATCGGTAATGCCGTGGCTGCACTGGTGGTGGCTGCGTGGGAGGGTGAACTGGACCGCGAGAAGATGGCGCCCATCGCCCTCAAGCATGGCCGCCATGCGCGGGCTGCTGCGCAGGCGAAGATCGCTGCCGAGTAGACCTTAAGTACCAATCCCCTGTGGTGAGGGAGCTTGCTGTGGTGAGGGGGCTTGCTGTGGCGAGGGAGCTTGCTCCCGCTGGAGTGCGCAGCGCTCCCATCTTTTTTGGGGCCGCTGCGCAGCCCAGCGGGAGCAAGCTCCCTCGCCACAGTAAGCTCCATCCCCACAGCAAACTCCCTTCCCATAGCAAGCTCCCTCACCACACCGGTGCTATTCTGGCGGCTCATGCCGCCACGCCTGTTTCTGATGACTAACAAGAAAGATACCGTGCCCCTACCTGAAGACCTGCGGGTATTCCTGACCGTGATCCGCAAGGCCGGCTTTGCTGCGGCTGCCGATGAACTGGGGCTGTCCCCGGCCTACGTCAGCAAGCGTATCCAGATTCTCGAAACCACCCTGGCCACCCGCCTGTTGCACCGCACCAGCCGGCGTATCGCCCTGACCGAAGACGGTGAGCGGGTACAGCGCTGGGCCGTGCGCATTCTCGAAGACTTCCAGCAACTGTCCGACGAACTCTCCGACGCCCACGACAGCCCTCGCGGCCATCTGCATTTGTGCAGCAGCTTCGGCTTCGGCCGCAACCATGTGGCGCCGGCCCTGTCGCTGCTGGCTGAGCAATACCCGGACCTGGAGATTCGCCTGGACCTGTTCGACCGCGTGGTGGACATCGTCAGCGAAGGTTTCGACCTGGAGATCCGCGTGGGCGACGACATTCCCGGCCAACACATCGGCCGCCGGCTGGTGAGCAACCGCCGGGTGCTATGTGCCGCGCCCGCCTACCTCGAACGCCGTGGCACACCGCAGCACTTGGGCGATCTGGAGCAGCACGACTGCCTGGTGCTCAAGGAACGTGACAACGCCTTTGGCATCTGGCACCTGGAGCGCGATGGCGTGCAGGACAGCGTGCGCGTGCGCGGGCCGTTGTCGTCCAACAATGGAGAGATTGTCTTGCAATGGGCACTTGATGGGCGTGGGGTGTTGTTGCGGTCGATGTGGGATGTGAAGCCGCTGCTGGAGCAAGGGAAACTGGTGCAGGTGCTGCACGACTATACCCAGAGCGCCAACGTGTGGGCGGTGTATCCGACGCGGTTGGCGTACTCCGGGAAGCTGCGGGCGTGTGTGGAGTTCTTGCAGGAGCACTTCAAGGGGTTGTCGATCTGATACCCCGCTGAGTCCTGAACCCCATCCACAACCCCATGACCACCAGGGCGCTCAACGGCAGCCCGTGGAACAGCACAATCACCTGGGCCGGCGTCCACGTCAGGTAGAACGGCCCGACCACCAGCATGCCCACGCCGAAGCCGGCCATTTGAATCAGGGTCAATAGACTGAACAGCGGCAAGCGCAGGCTATCGGGTTCACTTTGCGCGCGGGAGACCAGGGCCACCTCGGATATACCGTCTCCCAGCCCGGCCCACACTACCAGTACCAACGCCAGCCACAGTTCGGTTTGCTGGAAGGTCAGGATAAAGCCGCTGGACATCAGCGCTACACCGGCCATGAACATCCGTTCCATGCCTTGGGTGCCACGGTTTTTTAGAACCGCACTGGCCAGGCGTGCGCCAATAAACTTGCCGCAAGCCCACACCGCCAGCAGATAGCCCATGACGGTGTTTGCCGTGTCGGGGGAAATGTACTGGGACAGCACCGGCCAGCCGACGTTATGGGCAGCGCTGCCCAGGGTATCGAGCATGCTGATCAGCAACATGGCGGCCAGCACCGGGGCGCCGCGCAAGCCTTTCTTCAGTTCGTGCCATTCCGCCGAGAGGCCGCGATGCACGGCCATGGCGACGGCGTACAGCCCGCGCAGCGGCAGGATCAAGCCGGCGGCCACAATATAAGTGGCGATGTTGACGGCAAACACCGCCTCGAACCCGCCGGTGGCGATCAACAGCCCGGACAGCAAGCTGCCGAATACCGCACCAGTGGCAGCCGCTGAAGTGATCCACGCATTGGTGGAAACCCGCTGCTCAAGCGCGACCCAGGTCGGTAACTGACTGTTCAGACCGATGGCAAACAGCGAATTGCACAAGCCGATCCCGAAGGCGATAAAGGGCAGCACACTGAGCTGAAGGTCCGGGATCAACACCAGCAACGGCGTCAGCAACAGCGCCCGGGCCAGGTCAAGCCCCGCCAACGTGCCACGCCCGGCAAAGCGCCGGAAAAACGGGATGCCGAACAGGCTGGCGACAATGCCGCCGGTGACGCGGCATGCCAGGAAGAGGCTGACAAACACCACGCTTTGGCTGAGCCAGTAGACGTAAGTGGACAAGGCCACCATGTTGAGGAACGCGCCGAAATCCGAAACACCCCGGGCGAAGATGATCAGGCGGGCGTTTCGGGTCGACAGGGCGAACTCGGGATTGCGGTTACACACGCTGAAATTCCTTTTTCCGTGACGGACCAACCTCCATGTCGCGGCCCACTTAAGCCCACGGTGCCCAAGGTGTCAACGTAAGGTGCTGAGTCTAATTGGCGAACTGCCCCCCTGTGGGAACGATCGCATTGGAAAACTGCCCCTCCCCTGTAGGAGCTGTCGAGCTTCAGCGAGGCTGCGATGGGATCACCGCGGTACACCTGCAGCACCGCAGCGCCTGCATCGCAGCCTCGCTGAAGCTCGACAGCTCCCACAGGTGATCTTGCTCAGCTAAGCCAGGGATTGGCCGCCAGATGTTCACGTTCAAACGCCTTGATCTGCTCGCTGCGCTGCAACGTAGTACCGATAGCATCCAACCCCAGCAACAACGCAGTCTTGCGCAACGTATCAATCTGGAACGAAATCACCTGCCCGTCCGCCAACCGAATCTCCTGGGCCTCAAGGTCCACACTGATCTGCGCCTGTTCAGGCTGGCTCACCGTCTGCCCCAGCCGCTGCAACACCGCCTCCTCCAGCGTGATCAACAGCACCCCATTACGCTGGCAGTTGTCATAAAAAATCCCGGCAAAGCTGCTGCCGATCAGCGCCCGAATGCCCATCTGCTTCAAGCCCCACACCGCATGCTCGCGGCTGGAACCACAACCGAAGTTAGGCCCCACCACCATAAAGCTCGCGCCCTGCCAGGCCGGCTGGTTCAGCACGAATTGCGGGTTAGGCTCGCCCGAAGGCAAGAAGCGCAAATCAAAGAACAACCCGCGATCCAGCCCGTTGCGGTCGATGCCCTTGAGAAACTGCTTGGGCATGATCACATCAGTGTCGATATTGGCCGCCAGCATCGGCGCGGCTTTGCCGGTGATGCGGGTAAAGGGTTGCAGGCTCATGTGCGGTCTCCAAAGTGGCGAATGTCCGTCAGGCGGCCGGTGATGGCGGCGGCGGCGACCATGGCCGGGCTCATCAGGTGGGTGCGGGCACCCGCGCCCTGGCGGCCTTCGAAGTTGCGGTTGGTGCTGGAGGCACAGCGGTCGCCCGGTTCCAGCACGTCGTCGTTCATGGCCAGGCACATCGAGCAGCCGGACTGGCGCCACTCAAAACCGGCGTCGATAAAGATCGCGGCAAGGCCTTCGGCTTCGGCCTGGTCGCGCACTTCAGTGGAGCCCGGCACAATCATCGCCCGCACATGGTCGGCCACGTGCTTGCCGCGCACCACGCTGGCGGCGTCCCGCAGGTCTTCGATGCGGGCGTTGGTGCAGGAGCCGATAAACGCGTGGCTGATGACGATCTCGCTCAAGGGCATGCCGGCTTCCAGGCCCATGTAGTTCAGGGCGCGGCGCATGTCCTGGCGCAGGATCAGGTCGCTGACGTCTTGCGGGTCCGGCACGCGGGCGCCGATGGGCGCGGCCTGGTCGGGGCTGGTGCCCCAGGTGACCATCGGCTCCAGCGCGGTGGCGTCCAGTTGCACTTCGAGGTCGAACACCGCGTCGGCGTCCGAGTGCAGTTGGCGCCAGCCCACCAGGGCGCGTTCCCACAATTCGCCCTTCGGCGCCCGGGGCTTGCCCTTGAGGTAGGCGAAAACTTTTTCATCCGGCGCCATGAAGGCACCGCGTGCGCCCGCTTCCACCGCCATGTTGCAGATGGTCATGCGGGCCTCGACGCTCAGGGCATCGATGGTCGAGCCACGAAACTCGATGGCGTAGCCGGTGGCGCCCGAAGCGCCGATCTTGCCGATCAGCGCCATGATCACGTCCTTGGAGGTCAGGCCGTGGGCCAATGTACCGTCCACGGTCACGCGCATGCTCTTGAGGCGTTTGTAGACCAGGGTTTGCGAGGCCAGCAGATGCTCGATTTCCGACGTGCCGATGCCAAAGCCGAACGCGCCCAACGCACCGTAAGTGGTGGTGTGGCTGTCGCCGGCGGCGATCACCATGCCCGGCAGGATAAAACCCTGCTCCGGGGCGATTACGTGTTCGATGCCCTGGCGTTTGTCGAGGATGTCCAGCAGTTCAATCCCGAAGTCCCGGCAGTTTTCCGCCAGGTACGACACTTGCCGCGCGCCGCCCGCATCCGGCATGGCCGCGATGCGCTTGGGCGTGGTGGGGTTCACATGGTCGACCACCGCCAGCGCCGTGCCGGGGCGCCACACGCCGCGGCCCGCCTCGCGCAAGCCGCTGAAGGCCTGGGGGCTGGTGTATTCGTTGATCACCTGGCGGTCGATGTACAGCAGCACATGGCCCTGGTCATCCAGGCGGCACACCGTGTGGGAATCGATGTGTTTGTCGTAGAGGGTTCTGGCAGAAGTCATTATGGGGCTCGCTCAACGGTATGACCCCATCATAGGCAGCGCCCCCGCCCCATCAATCCCGCCTTGGTGATGACTCGAAACATGTTTCGTGTTGCATGAATGAGTATCTGAAACATTTACTTTCATATCCGCCTTAGGGTTTTGCGTTTCTCATCCGTCTTAACTTAGATACAGCCGCTCGCGTCAGCAAAAGCTACGGGTGGCGTTTTCCGGGCCTTTACTGCCCCCCTCCGATCAAGACCCTCATTCACATGTCGAAGAAGTCACGCTCAAAACTCTGGTTTCTCGTGCACAGCTGGCTGGCATTGCCCATCTGGTTCTTTGTGCTGATCGTCTGCGTCACCGGCACCCTGGCGGTGGTCAGCCAGGAGATCGTCTGGCTGGCCAACCCGGACATCCGCGCCAGCAAGCCGTCGGACGATGCCGAACCGCTCACCTACGACCAGGTGATCGGCGCCATCAAGCGCGCCGAACCCCAGGTGATCGTCGAATCCCTGAGCCGCCCGGACGAATCGCACTTCGCCCTCAGCGCCGACCTGAGCTACCCCGACGGGCGCTCGCTGGAGGTTTACGTCAACCCGTACACCGGGGTGATCCAGGGCATCAGCCCATCGTTCAACTTCCAGCAATTTACCCGTGCCCTGCATGGCTGGTGGCTGGTGCCGTTCACCAATGGTTACAGCTGGGGCTGGTACCTGGTCTCGCTGCTGGGCTTGCCGCTGTTGGCCTCGCTGGTCACCGGCCTCGTGGTCTACAAGCGCTTCTGGAAAGGTTTTTTCAGGCCAACGCTGCGCATTCGTCACGGTGCGCGGATTTTCTGGGGCGACTTCCACCGGTTGAGCGGCATCTGGTCGATCTGGTTTATCGCGGTGATTTCCATCACCGGCACCTGGTTCCTGATCCAGGCGATCCTGGGCGATAACCAGATCACCATTTCCAGCGAGCCGATCGTCCCGGCGATTGCCCGCGACAAAGTACCGATGTCCGCCCCGGGCGTGCCGGCGCCCATGATTCCACTGGACGAGGCGATCACCATCGCCACCCAGCGGATTCCGGGGCTTGAGGCCAGCTTTGTAAGCCTGCCCAGCAACGCCTACAGCCACCTGCGCATCGGCGGGCGTGGCTGGTACCCGCTGATGTTCCAGACTGCGGAAATCAACCTGTACAACGGCGAAATCGCCGCCTCGCACCTGCTGTCCGACCGATCGGCCCTGGAGTTCGTCACCGAATCCATGCGCCCGCTGCACACCGGGGATTTTGGCGGTATCTGGATCAAGCTGATCTGGGCCTTCTTCGGCCTGGTGTTGAGCATGATGGTCTTGAGCGGCTTGCTGATCTGGACCAAACGCACGGCCCTGGCCACCCTCAATGCCCTGAAACGCGAAGCCAAGGCGTCCCGTCAACCGGCGAAAATCCAGGCCTTGCAGGCTGAAACAACGGAGGCCAATCCATGAACAAGGCCACGACGATTCAACCGCCCTCGCCGCTGCGGGCCTTTTGGCTCAAGTGGCGCTTCCACATCAATATCCTGCTGTTGCTGGTGCCCCTCGGCTTCATGCCCAAGTACTTCGCCGACGCCGCGCTGTTTCGCGGTGACAGCGGCCTGGGTGAACGGGAGATCGGTGACGTACAGGTCGGCCCCTGGAGCCTGAAGCTCGCAGAGCTACGCAACGAGCCGCCGCGCCCCAACCCGGCGGGCCCGATGAAATCCTTCAACGCGGCCCTGTGCGACACCTGCACCGACCAGGTCAAGGCCACCTACCTGCGCATCGGCAAGCCCCGCAGCCTGCGGGCCGCCGGGGTGATTTTCTTCGGCACCCCGTACCGCATGGGCGCCGCGCTGCCGATCCCTGAACGCACGCCGCTGGACGCCGAAGTGTGGATCACCATGGAAGGCTGGGACGGCGCCATGCACCAGGCCTCCATTCCCTTGAGCCAGGCATCGCCGGCCACCATCGACTGGCTGAAAAAACGAGGAGTCAAACCATGACCTTGCAGCAATTGGCCCGCGCCTGTGGCGTGCTGATCCTCGGCGCCGGTTTCAGTACCGTCGCCCTCGCCCACAACCCGATGTGCGAATGCAAGGAAATCGCCGGCGAGCAGATCCAGTGCACCGGCGGTTTCTCCGATGGCAGCGGCGCCCCGGGCGTGACCCTGGACGTGATCGGCTACGACGAAACCATCCTGGTGCCCGGCAAGCTGGGTGAAGACTCGAAGTTGACCTTCAAGAAACCGTCCGCCGAGTTCTACGTGCTGTTTGACGCCGGCCCCGGCCACGTGGTGGAAATCGACCAAGCGGATATCCAGCCCCAATGAGCACGACTCACGTTGTTCGCCCGGCCGGTGCCGGGCACGAAACCCTGTACGTCCTGCTGCTGTGCCTGATCATCCTCGCCGTTGCCGGCACAGTGGTGGCCTTGCGCGGTGAAAGCCAGGAGATCGCTGCGGTACCAAGCCACCAGTTGGACGCCCGCCGCGACCTCAGCGCCGCCGAGCAAGGCATCTATGCCGACCTGCGGGTGACCCTGGACGAAATCCATTTGCTGCAGGAGGAACACAGCGCCCTGCCGACGCCTGAACAACTGGCCGAAGAAGGCTTTGCGCCCTTCGCCCAGGACGCCAGTTCGGTGAGCCGTGGCGACCACCGCTGGCAGTTGCTGGACACCGCCTACCTGGGCCTGAGCCAGACCCCGGCCCTCAGCGGTTCGCTACTGATGCGCATCAGTGGAGCCGAGCCGGATATCTGGCTCAACCGCAGCGCCAACCTCACCGCCCCCACCGACCTCACTGACCAGGCGCTGATCAGCGCGGGCTGGCAACAAGTGGTCGCGCAGTTCGATGCGGGTGTCACCCGCCAGCATCGTCATTGAATTCACGCTGTAGCCGAGAGAAGACCATGTCTATTTCATCTCCATTTTTACGCCTGGTGCTCGCGGGTTTGTTCACCTTGCTGCTGGCGCCAATGGCCAGCGCCGACCCTGCCAAACGCCTGCGCATCGGCATCACCCTGCATCCTTATTACAGCTATGTGGCCAATATTGTCGGGGACAAGGCCGAAGTCGTCCCGCTGATTCCGGCCGGCTTCAACCCCCACGCCTACGAACCCCGCGCTGAAGACATCAAGCGCATCGGCACCCTCGATGTGATCGTGCTCAATGGCGTGGGCCATGACGATTTCGCCGACCGCATGATCGCCACCAGCGAGCGCCCGGACATTCCGGTGATCGAAGCCAACGCCAACGTGCCGCTGCTGGCCGCCACCGGCAACGCCGCGCGCGGTGCCGGCAAGGTAGTCAACCCGCACACCTTCCTGTCCATCAGCGCCTCGATTGCCCAGGTGAATAACATCGCCCGGGAACTGGGCAAGCTCGACCCGGACAACGCCAAGACCTACACCCAGAACGCCCGCGCCTACGGCAAGCGCCTGCGCCAGATGCGCGCCGACGCCCTGGCCAAACTCACCAGCGCGCCCAACCCGGACCTGCGGGTAGCCACGGTGCACGCGGCTTATGACTACCTGCTGCGGGAGTTCGGCCTGGAAGTTACCGCCGTGGTAGAACCGGCCCACGGTATCGAACCGAGCCCGAGCCAGTTGAAGAAAACCATCGATCAACTGCGGGAACTGGACGTGAAAGTGATCTTCTCGGAGATGGATTTCCCGTCCAGCTACGTCGACACCATCCAGCGTGAGTCGGGCGTGAAGCTGTACCCGCTGTCGCACATTTCCTATGGCGACTACAGCGCTGAAAAGTACGAAGTGGAAATGACCGGCAACCTCAACACCGTGGTACGGGCGATCCAGGAGTCCGGGGCATGACGGCAGCGGAACATTTGAAGGTGGTCAGTGTTGGCCCGACCCTCGACTTCAATAAAGTGGCGCTGACCCTGGGCCGCACGGTGATCCTCGACGCGGTGAGTTTCCAGGTCCAGCCCGGCAGCATCCACGCGCTGGTGGGCCCCAACGGCGGCGGCAAAAGCTCGTTGATCAAGACCCTGCTGGGGCAAACGCCGCACCAGGGCCAGTTGAGCCTGCACTGGCCCGATGTGCCGGGCACCATCGGCTACGTGCCCCAGGCGCTGGAGTTCGACCGCGGCTTGCCGATGACCGTCGACGACTTCATGGCTGCCATGTGCCAGCGGCGTCCGGCGTTTCTCGGGCTGTCCAGACATTACGCCGCCGCGATTGGCGAAGCACTCGAACGGGTCGGCATGCAGGACAAACGCAAGCGGCGCATGGGCGCCCTGTCTGGCGGTGAACGCCAGCGGGTGCTGCTGGCCCAGGGCTTGATCCCGGCGCCGCAATTGCTGGTGCTGGACGAACCGATGTCGGCGCTGGACGAAGCCGGCATCCAGGTGTTCGAGCGGCTGCTGAACGACTGGCGCCACGCCGGGATCACCGTGCTGTGGATCGAACACGACCTGGAAGCCGTCGGCCGCCTGGCTGACCGTGTTACCGGCCTGAACCGCCGCGTGCTGTTCGACGCCACGCCCAAGGAGGCGCTGACCCCCGACCGCCTGCTGACCCTGTTCTCCACCCATCCACGGAGCACGGCCTTATGAGCTACGAAGCCTTTCGCTTGATGGTCCAGGGCTGGGCGTCTTCCGGGTATCTGCCGGAAGCGCTGGCCTATGGATTTGTGGTCAACGCCCTGCTGGCCGGGCTGCTGATCGGCCCGGTACTGGGCGGTTTGGGTACGCTGGTGGTGGTCAAGCGCTTTGCGTTCTTTTCCGAAGCCGTGGGCCATGCCGCACTGACCGGCGTGGCCGTGGGCATTCTGCTGGGGGAACCCTACACCGGGCCTTACGGCAGCCTGTTCGGCTACTGCCTGCTGTTCGGCATCCTGCTCAACTACCTGCGCAACCGCACGGGCCTGGCGCCGGATACGCTGATCGGCGTATTCCTGTCGGTGTCCCTGGCCTTGGGCGCGAGCCTGCTGCTGATTCTGGCGGGCAAGATCAACGTACACATCCTCGAAAACGTGCTGTTCGGTTCGGTGCTGACGGTGAACGGCAATGACCTGCTGGTGCTGGCGATTGTCGGCTCGCTGGTGATGGCCCTGGCGTTGCCGCTGTACAACCGCATCATGCTCGCCAGCTTCAACCCGCAACTGGCAGCGGTGCGCGGGGTGGCGGTGAAGACCCTGGACTATCTGTTCGTGATCCTGGTGACGTTGATCACCGTTGCCGCAGTCAAGGTCATCGGCGCGATCCTCGTAGGCGCGTTGCTGGTGATTCCGGCGGCCGCCGCACGCCTGTTGAGTCAGTCGCTCAAGGGCTTCTTCTGGATCTCGGTGGTGATCGCCACCGTCAGCACCCTGTGCGGGATTCTGCTGCCGATCATCTTCGACCTGCCGATTCCATCCGGTGCCGCCATCATCCTGGTCGCCGGTATCGCCTTCGCCCTCGCCGCTATCGCTCGCGGCACGGTCCCCAGCCTGAAAGGGAATCTTGGATAATGCGCACCGTCCTGAATCCACTGGCCCTGGCCATCGCCTGCTTGATCGCGGCTCCGGTGATGGCGGCTGACGCCGTCAAGCCCGCGCCCCAGGGTGTTCACGCGAGCAAGCCGGTGAAGGTCCTCGCCGCGTTGCCGATCACTTATGGCCTGGCACAAGTGCTGCTCAAAGGCACCGACGTGCAGCTTGAACGTGCGGCGCCGGCCAACCTGCCCGGCTCGCGGCAAGTCGCCTATTTCACCGGGCGCGGCGCGCCGGCGCTGAACACACTGGCGCTGGACGCCGATGCGGCCATCGGCCTGCGCTCGTTATGGCCCGACGACCCGCTGTACCCGGTGGCCCGGCGCAGCAATATCCGCATCGTCGAAGTCGACGCCGCGCGCCCGGTGGACGGCGGCTTGCCGGGGATTGCCGTGCAGCCGGGCGCCAGCGACGGCCTGAACAGCCAGCCGTGGCAAGCCAGCAACAACATGGGACGCATGGCCGATGTGATGGCCGCCGACCTGAGCCGCCTGGCACCCGGGGCCAAGCCGCAGATCGAGGCCAACCTGGCCGCGCTCAAGCAACGCCTGCTCAAGCTCACCGCCGACAGCGAGGCACGACTGGCCAAGGCCGACAACCTGACGGTGGTCAGCCTGAGTGATCACTTTGGTTACCTTGTGAGCGGGTTGAACCTGGAACTGGTCAGCACCGATGCGCGGGCAGACACGGACTGGACGCCCGAAGCATTGCAGCAACTGAGTGAAAGCCTGAAGGAGAATGAGGTGGCCGTGGTGCTGCATCACCGCAAGCCAAGCGATGCGGTACAGGCGGCTGTCACGGCGGGTGGGTCGAAGTTGCTGGTGCTGGGCACCGATGGCGCAGACCCGGTGGCGGAGCTGGAAGGCAATGTGGATCAGGTAATCAAGGCGCTGACACCTTAAGGACAAACGCGGTCAGTGTGGGAGCTGGCTTGCCTGCGATAGCGGAGTATCAGTCAACAGAGATGCAAGCTGACTCACCGCTATCGCAGGCAAGCCAGCTCCCACATTCGATCTTCACAACCTTCAAGGTGGTGATCAGCCAGCCAGCGCCTGGCTATCCATCTTCTGGCGCAGGCTCAGCGGGCGCATGTCGGTCCACACCTCTTCGATGTAGGCCAGGCACTCTTTCTTCATCCCGCTTTTGCCCACGGTACGCCAGCCTTCCGGCACAGCCTTGTAGTCGGGCCAGATGGAATATTGCTCTTCATGGTTGACCACTACCTGAAACAGGATGTCTTCGCGGTCGAATACTGAGGTCATTACGGTTCTCCGTCGGTGTAATGTAAGAAGGAACGTGCCAGCCCGCTAAAAAATTAGAGGCTGGCGACGGCGGCTGCCAGGGCGCGACCAAAAATCTCGGCCACGCGGTCGATTTCCACAGCGGTGATCACCAGCGGTGGCAGGAAACGCACGACACTGCCGTGTCGCCCGCCCAGTTCGAGAATCAATCCACGCTTGAGGCATTCACGCTGCACCAGCGGTGCCAGTTGGCGATGCACCGGCGGATGGCCCTGGGTGTCGGGCGCGCCGGCAGGGTCCACCAACTCCACACCCAGCATCAGCCCGCGCCCACGAATGTCCCCCAACTGCGGGAAGTCACGCTGCAGGATGCGTAGATGTTCGCCGAGACGCTCGCCCATGGCCGCCGCATGGGCGGGAATGTCGTGCTCCTTGAGATAACGCATCACCGCCGAGCCGGCCGCCATGGCCATCTGATTGCCCCGGAAGGTCCCGGCATGGGCGCCCGGCAACCAGGTGTCGAGCCAGTCGCGATAAACCACCACCGCCAGGGGCAGGCTGCCGCCGATGGCCTTGGACAACACCACCACGTCCGGGACGATGCCGGCATGTTCGAAGGCAAACATCTTGCCGGTACGGCCAAAGCCGCTCTGGATTTCGTCGACGATCAACGCCACGCCGGCTTGCTCGGTGATGCGCCGCAGGCCGCGCAGCCAATCGAGATCGGCCGGAATCACGCCGCCCTCGCCTTGCACCACCTCGACGATCACCGCTGCCGGCAACAATACACCGGCCTCGGGGTCGTTAAGCAGGTTTTCCAGGTAGTGCAGGTTGACCTTCACCCCTTCCGCCCCGCCCAGCCCGAACGGGCAGCGATAGTCGTAAGGGAATGGCAGGAATTGCACGCCATTGCCGAGCAGCGCGCCCAAGGGTTTCTTCGGCCCCAGGCTGCCCATCAGGCTCAGGGAGCCCTGGCTCATGCCGTGATAACCGCCCTGGAACGACAGCACGGTGCTGCGCCCGGTGGCGGTACGCACCAGTTTCAGCGCGGCTTCCACCGCGTCGGTGCCGGTGGGGCCGCAGAACTGGATCTTGGCTTCCCGCGCCAGCGCCGGCGGCAGCAGGCCGAACAGGTCCTGCACAAACTGGTCCTTGACCGGCGTGGTCAGGTCCAGGGTGTGCAACGGCAATTCATCGCTCAGCACCTGGCGAATCGCTTCGATCACCACCGGGTGGTTGTGCCCCAGCGCCAGCGTGCCGGCGCCCGCCAGGCAATCGATAAAGCTGCGGCCTTCGACGTCCTCGACGTAAATCCCGCGCGCACGCTTGAGGGCCAGGGGAATGCGTCGCGGATAACTGCGGGCATTGGACTCCTGCTGGCGCTGGCGGGCCAGCAGCGGGGTTTCGTCGAACTGATAGAGCGTTTCCGCAGGGACCGCCAGGGTCTCTTGAATACGGCTGGTAGCGACTGACATCTCTCGATCCCTCAATACGCTGATGATGGTGACCAAACTGCCAACCCGTTGGCGTCTGGCCCAAGGGCAGCGCACGGATTTCCTGTTCTGGAAACGCATCAGCGCGGGGAGGATTTACACCTGTGGTCGTTAAAAACCGCTTTAGCGGATTTACCCGACGACCCCGGTGTATTTTTCATTCAACGCATACAGGATGGCGCAGGTCTCCGCGTCCAGCCGCCCACTGTAGTCACAGGGGCGAAAATGCATCTGGAACGCGCGGACACGCTGCTGGAACCCCAGGCGATTTTTCGCCGGGGCGTACCCGTAGCGCTGGAACGCCCGTTCGACTTCAACCTCGGGCGGCAGGCCGATGTCGAACCAGCGTTGATAGGCGATCTTGGCGGTGTCCTCAAACCAGGCGCCTACGCCTGCTTCGAACAGGCAACGCCACGGCAAACGAGGCCCGGGGTCGCTCTTGCGCCAATAGGCAATGTCCGAGTGCCCGAGCATGTCGGTGGGGCCAATCGCCGGATAGCGTGCCTGGATGTCATGAATCAGGGCAATCAACACGTCGACCTGCTCCTGCCCATACGCAGGAAAGCTGAACACACCGGCCTCATCCCGGGCCTGGTTGACGATTTCGATGCCGATGGAACTGCGGTTGAGGTTATCGCGCCCGGCCCAATGGCTGGCGCCCGCATGCCACGCGCGGTGGGCTTCATCCACCAGGCGGAAGACCCGCAACTCCTGATAACCCGCTGCGCGGTAACTCGGGTCATGAGGATCGGCCAACAGGTAGTGCGAACTGACGCCGCCGCAGGTCAGTGTCTGCAGCGACGAGGCAAAAGGCGCGGCGGTGTAGTGCACAATCACCTGGCGCACGGCTTCGCCGTTACGGCCGTTAAAGTCTGTTGCGGGGTACGTGGAATCGATGACCAACATGGAGGCTGTCCTTTTCAACACAGGCCGAATCATTCAGCCCGTTCAAACACAAAAAAATTACCGCCATCCTGAAGCGTTGCGCTTGAGGATGGCGGTAGCTATGTGTGCCGTGAAAAGAAGGTGTCAGCGACGCAGCGGCATGCCGAGGTCGACCCGCAGGCCATCGGCCTGGCTGTCGAATTTCAGCGAACATGAGCAGCGCTGCACAATCGCCTGCACAATCGCCAACCCCAGGCCGCAACCGGGGCTGTTGCCATTGCGCCAGAAGCGCTGGGTCAGGTGTTGCAAGTCTTCACTGGAAATCGGCGCGCCGTGGTCACGTACCCGGAACACCACGTTATCGCCAGTACTGGACACACTCAGCTCCACCCGGGTATCTGCCGGTGTGTGGCGCAGGGCGTTATCCAGCAGGTTGCGCAAGGCGGCAACGGCCAGGCCCACCGGCATTTCCACCGGTTGGTCAGAGAGGCTGTCTGCCAGCACCAGGTCAATGCGCTGATTGTCACCACCGTTGGCATCCTGGATCGCCAGTTGAGCGACTTGCTCGGCACTCGATTGCAGGCCGTCATCAAACGACAGGCTGCCTTCGACCCGCGCCAGCAGCAGGAGCTGCTCAAGGGTGCGGTGCAGGCGGTCGGCGCCTTCCTCGGCGTGGGCCAGGGACTGGTCACGGGCGGCGCCTTCGGTCATGCGCGCCACTTGCAGGTGGGTCTTGATCGCGGTCAGCGGGCTGCGCAGTTCGTGGGCGGCGTCGCCGGTCAGGCGACGCTCGCGCTCGATGGTCTTGGCGATGCGTTGCAGCAATTGGTTCTGGGTGTCGAGCAGCGGCTTGAGCTCGCTGGGCAGCGGGCTGATCTGCAACGGCTCCAGGGAGTCGGCACTGCGGCGCATCAAGGCGTCACGCATGCGGTTGAGCGGCAACAGGCTTTGGCCGATCCCCAGCCACAGCAGGCACAGGCAGCCCAGGAGTGCCACGCCCACCGGCACCGAAGCCGCCAGCAGGATCGACATATTCAAGGCTTCACGCTCCACCTGCCGGTCGGCGGTGGTGATAAACAAATCGCCACGGGACAGGGTGAAGCTGCGCCAGCCCACGCCATCAATCATCTGGTCGCGAAAGCCGCTCTTGCGCGACTCCAGGCCCTGGTCCGGGGTGGTATGGCTGCGGGCAAGCACCACCCCGCGCAAGGAGCTGACCTGGCACGCCATGCCGCCGGGTACATTCAATTGTTCAGCGCTGAAATGCGCGCCCTCGCCCGTGCTGGACAGGCCCGGCATCTGCTCCATCAGCCCGGCCACCATGCGCGCCGAAGCCACCAGGCGCTGGTCCAGGGAAAACATCATCTGGTTGCGCAGGTCGTTGAGCATCCACGCGGCGGCCAGTGCCCAGATCAGCACGAAGGCCGCGCCGAGCTTGAAGGTCAGCCGCAGGCGCAGGCTCATCACGAAGCGTCCTCTCCACCATCAGCCGGGCCCAGGCGATAGCCCAGGCCGCGTACGGTTTCGACGATGCCGTTGCCGAGTTTGCGTCGCAGGTGGTGGATGTGCACGTTGAGGGCGTTGCTTTCCAGCTCGTCGTTCAAGCCGTAGACACTGTCCTTGAGCTGCTCGCTGGAGAGCACCCGGCCACGGTTTTGCAACAGGGCCTGCAGCAGCGCCTGCTCGCGGCGGGACAGGTCCACCGACTCACCACCCAGCAGGGTTTCGCGGCTGCTGGGGTTGTAGGTCAGGCGCCCGTGTTCGATCAGGTTGACGCTGCGCCCGGCGACCCGGCGCAACAGGGTGTGCAGGCGCGCTGCCAGTTCCCGCAGGTCGAAGGGTTTGAGCAGGTAGTCGTCGGCACCGGCTTGCAGGCCATCGACCCGGTTGGTCACCGAGTCCCGCGCCGTGAGGATCAGCACCGGAATCTCCAGGCCCTGGCTGCGCAATTGCTGCAACAGCTTCAAGCCGTCTTCATCCGGCAGGCCGAGGTCGAGTACCATCACGTCGAACTCCGCCACCTTGAGCATCGCCCGGGCAGCGGCAGCCGTGCCGACGCGCTCGACGGTCAGCCCCTGGGCGCTGAGCCCGGCAACAATGCCGCTGGCGATCAGCTCGTCGTCTTCACAGACCAGTACGTGCATGGTGAACCCTTTGCAAAATGTGAGGGTGATTTAAAAGGCGGTGGATTAAGCGCGCATTATGCCGCCAACGCGCGTAAACCCGGATAATCCCTTCTTCTCTAGGATAGCCCGGTTAATCATCGGTTAATCAACGCCACACATTGTGTGTCCCACTTGCTTCGAACTAAGGCTTGATCATGCGGCATCTGTTTATCTTCCTGCTGGTAGTGTTTGCTGGATTCGCCCAGGCCGCGCCGGGCAACAATCCTTTCGAGACCAAACCCGATTTTCTCCCGGTGGGCAAAGCCTTCACCTTTACCTCCGAGCGTCTGGCCTCCGGCGAAACCCAGCTGTTCTGGCAGATTGCCGACGGTTATTACCTGTACCAGCAGCGCATGAAGTTCGACGGCCTGGCCGAAAAGCCGACGTTGCCCCAGGGCGAAGCCCATAGCGACGAATTCTTCGGTGAGCAGCAGGTCTATCGCCAGGGCCTGGAAGTGAAGATTCCCGCCGGCGCCACCGGCCAGGTCAAGGTCGGCTGGCAAGGCTGCGCCGATGCCGGCCTGTGCTACCCGCCGCAGTCGATCACCGTGGACCTGGGCGGCAACCCCGCCGTCGCCGCTACCGGCCAGGCCCAGGACCAAAGCCTGGCCAGCGGCCTGCAACAGCGCAGCCTGGGCTGGAGCCTGCTGGTGTTCTTCGGCCTGGGCCTGCTGCTGGCCTTTGCCCCTTGCTCCTTGCCGATGCTGCCGATCCTCGCCGGCCTTGTGGTCGGCAGCGGCGCCAGTCCACGCCGCGGCTTTGCCCTGGCCGCCAGCTACGTGGTGTGCATGGCGCTGGTGTATGCCGCCCTCGGCGTATTGGCCGCACTGCTCGGCGGCAACCTCGCCGCCCTGCTGCAAACCCCGTGGATCCTCGGCAGTTTCGCCGCGTTGTTTGTGATCCTGGCCTTGCCGATGTTCGGCTTCTTTGAACTGCAACTGCCGGCCTTCCTGCGGGACCGCCTGGATAACGTCAGCCGCAACCAAAGCGGCGGCAGCCTGGTAGGTGCCGGCGTGCTCGGCGCCTTGTCCGGCCTGCTCGTAGGCCCGTGCATGACGGCGCCCCTGGCCGGCGCCCTGCTGTATATCGCCCAGAGCGGCAACGCCCTGCATGGCGGCCTGATCCTGTTTGCCATGGGCATCGGCATCGGCGTGCCGCTGTTGCTGCTGGTGACCGTAGGTAACCGCTTCCTGCCCAAGCCCGGTACCTGGATGAATATCCTCAAGGGCATCTTCGGCTTCCTGTTCCTCGCCACCGCCGTGTTGATGATTCGCCCGGTAGTCGGCGAAACCCTGTGGCTTGGCTTGTGGGGTGTGCTGGCGCTGGTCATGGCCTATTGCGGCTGGCGGCTGGCCCGGGATTTCGGGCGCACCGCCATGCTGTTCGGTGCCGGCTCCCTGGTACTGGGCCTTTGGGGCAGCGTATTGGTGATCGGCGCGGCCGGCGGCAGCGACGATCTGTGGCAACCGTTGAAGGTCTACAGCGGCTCGCGGGTGGCCGCAGCCCCCACCGCCCACGAAGCCTTCATGACCATCAACGACCCGGCCGTGCTGCAAAGCCAGCTCGACAGCGCCAAGGCCCAGGGCCAATGGGTGCTGGTGGACTACTACGCCGACTGGTGCGTGTCGTGCAAGATCATGGAAAAACAGGTGTTCGGCAAACCCGAAGTCCTCGACGCTCTCAAGGATGTGCGCCTGCTGCGCCTCGACGTAACCGCCGACAACGCCGCCAGCCGCGAGCTGCTGGGCCGCTACAAGGTCCCCGGCCCGCCGAGTTTCGTCTGGATCGGCCCCGACGGTGAAGAGCGCCGCGCCCAGCGCATCACCGGCGAAGTCGACGCCGCGGCCTTCCTGCAACGCTGGACCCAAGCCCGGGAAGCCCTCTGATGCTGACACTGACCATCGGCACGTTCGCCATCGCCCTGAATCACTTGCTGCTGATCACGGCGTTGATCCTCGCCACCCTGGTGGGCTGGCGCGTGGCCAAGCGCGGCGGCGAAAACCCGGAGTCGGTGCTGTTCACCCTGTTCTTGCTGGGCATGCTCGCCGCCCGCGTCAGCTTTGTGCTGATGTACTGGACGTACTACCAGAATGACCCGCTGCAAATCGTCGACCTGCGCGACGGCGGCTTCCTCGCCTGGCCCGGCGTCATCGCGCTGGTCCTCGGCGCCTTGGTCTACGGCTGGCGCCGCCCGCTGTTGCGCAAGCCACTGAGCGCCGGGGTGATCACCGGCCTGGCGTTCTGGGCCTTGACCAGCCTGTCCCTGACCCTCTACGAAAAAGGCACCCAACTGCCGGACATTGCCCTGCGCAACGCCAATGGCGAAACCGTGCAACTGGCCGACTA
Organism: Pseudomonas sp. BIGb0558; assembly: GCF_024807515.1. Lineage (NCBI taxonomy): Bacteria > Pseudomonadati > Pseudomonadota > Gammaproteobacteria > Pseudomonadales > Pseudomonadaceae > Pseudomonas > Pseudomonas sp. BIGb0558. The sequence goes on along the minus strand of NZ_JANUEW010000036.1, from coordinate 16,006 downwards.
CAAGGGCGGCCCGCTGGTGATCAACCTCTGGGCCACCTGGTGCCCGCCGTGCCGGCGTGAAATGCCGGTACTGGAAAGCGCCCAGCGCCAGCGCCCGGACGTGACCTTCCTGTTCGTCAACCAGGCCGAAAGCATGCAAAGCGTCGCCACCTACCTGGCGACCCAGGGCCTGAACCTGGACAACGTGCTGTTCGACGCCAGCGGCCGCCTCGGCCAGGCCGTGGGCTCCATGGCCTTGCCCACCACCCTCTTCTATCAACCGGACGGTCGCCTGATCAACAGCCACCTGGGCGAGTTGTCCCAAGCCAGCCTGGCCCGCGCCATGGAGCGCTTCGAACCGATCAACGCCAAGCCGGCCCTGCCGGCCACCACAAGGAATTCGCCATGCTCCGCCTCCGCCACCTGCTGACCCTGTTGCCCCTGACCCTCGCTGCCACTTTGGTCCACGCCGAAGACTGGCCGGCGCCGATCAAGAACATCGAGGCCAAGGGTGCCAAGATCATCGGCAAGTTCGACGCGCCCAGCGGCCTCACCGGCTACGCCGCGCAGTACCAGAACCGTGGCATGGCGCTGTACCTGACCGCAGACGGCAAAAGCGTGATCGCCGGCAACCTGTACGACGCCGCCGGCAATGACCTGAGCACTGCGCCCCTGGAAAAACTGGTGTACGCGCCCATGGCCAAGGAAGTCTGGGCGAAGATGGAACACAGCAACTGGATCCAGGACGGCAACAAGGACGCGCCACGCATTGTTTATCTGTTCAGCGATCCGAACTGCCCGTACTGCAACATGTTCTGGGAACAGGCGCGGCCGTGGGTGAAGGCAGGCAAGGTGCAGTTGCGGCACATCATGGTGGGGATTATTCGTGAGGACAGCCCTGGCAAATCCGCCGCGCTGTTTGCCGCCAAGGATCCGCAGCAGGCGCTGGAAGCCCATGAGTCGGCCGGTAAAGGCAGCAAGTTGCAGGCGCTGGAAAAGATCCCGGCGGATATCCAGGCCAAGCTCGATTCGAACATGAAGCTGATGGATGAGCTGGAATTGTCGGCGACGCCGGCGATTTTCTATCTGGATGACAAGGGCGGTTTGCAGCAACAGCAAGGGGCGCCGTCGCCGGATAAGTTGGTGAAGATTCTGGGGCCGAAATAAGCGGCGACCGGTCTGACGCCATCGCAGGCAAGCCAGCTCCCACATTTTGGATTGTGAACACATTCAAAAATGTGGGAGCTGGCTTGCCTGCGATGAGGCCGTCATAAACAGCGAAGATTCAGCGCCTTACAACCCCTCCAGCTCCGCCATCAAATCACTCAACCGATCCACCTTCTCCGCGCTGATCTCATTCGCCGCCAGCCCGTCGATATACCCCGCCAACTCCTCCACCGTGCTGCACTCGAACATCGCCCGCAACGGCACATCCCGCTGCAATGTCTTCTGCACCCGTGAAGCAATCTGCGTGGCCAGCAACGAATGCCCGCCCAGCTCAAAGAAGTTGTCCTGCACCCCGACCCGCTCGACCTTGAGCACTTCGGCCCAAATCCCGGCCAACGTCTGCTCCAGCTCATTACGCGGCGCCAGGTAATCCTGGCTGTGCAACTGGCCAATCTCCAGTACCGGCAAGGCCTTGCGGTCCAGCTTGCCGTTGGCGTTCAGCGGCAAACGCTCGATCCACAACCAATGCAGCGGCACCATGTACTCCGGCAACTCGGCCCGCAGGCGCTGCTTGATGCGATCAAGGCGCTCGCCCGGGTTGAGCTGCGCATCGGTCGCCACCAGATAACCCACCAGATGCTTGCCATTGACGCCCTCCTGCACCCCGACGGCCGCATCGCGAACTTCCGGTTGCTCATGCAGGCGCGCCTCGATTTCACCCAGCTCGATCCGGTAACCGCGAATCTTCACCTGATGGTCGATGCGACCGACATATTCCAACACCCCATCACTGCGACGGCGGGCCAAATCCCCTGTTCGATACAACCGGTCCGCACCAAATGGATTCGGCACAAACGCTTGCGCCGTGCGCACCGGGTCGCTGACATAACCACGACCCACACCGGTCCCGGCCACGCACAACTCGCCGACGGCGCCTTGAGGCACCAGCTCCAGCGCGCCGTCCAGCAGGTACAACCGGTTGTTGTCGGTCGGCGTACCAATCGGCAGATAGGTGCTACGGGTTGACGCCAGGTCCACGCGGAAGAACGCCACGTCGTCCGAGCATTCCGCCGGGCCATAAGCGTTTACCAGGCCAATCTCCGGGTAACGCAGCAACCACTGGTGCGCCAGCTCCGGCGGCATCGCTTCACCGGTCGGCAGCATCCAGCGCAAACCCTCCAGGCTGATGCGATCCTGGGCGAGCATGCCCTGGATCAGCGACGGCACGCTTTCCAGTACGGTGACGCCCTGGGCCTGGACGTGAGCCAGCAAGCCTTGGGGATCATGGGCAAGGGTGTTCGGCACAATATCCACCCGCGCGCCGAACAGTGGTGCGGCGAGGAATTGCCACACCGAGATATCGAAGCTTTGCGAGGCGGTCTGGGCGATGACATCGTCCTGGCCCAGGTTCAGGTACGGCACCTTGCTCAACTGGTTATTCAGCATGCCGCGCTGTTCCACCATCACGCCCTTGGGCAGGCCGGTGGAACCCGAGGTGTAGATCACGTAGGCCAGGTTATCCGGCGCGCTGTAGATGCCCGGGTTCTGCTCTGACCCCACCAGCTCCTCCCACACCAGCAGCCTCGGTCGCGAGCCACAGGCAAACTCTTCCAGCAACACCTGCGCCTGCTCAAGGCACGCCTCGGTGCACACCAGTAACGGCGTACGGCTGAGGTCGATGATCCGGCTCAGGCGCTGGCCCGGCAGCCCCGGATCCAGCGGCAGGTAACCCGCACCGGCCTTGAAGCTGCCGATGATCATGCCCAGCAAGTCCAGATTGCGCTCGGCCAGCAACGCCACCGGTTGATCCAGCCCGACACCGGCGGCAATCAGCGCATGGCCCAGGCGGTTACTGTGCCGGTTCAGCTCGGCATAGCTCCATTGCTGATCCAGGCAACTGGCGGCAATCCGTTGTGGATGCCGTGCCACTTGCTCCTCGAACAGCTCGACGTAACTGCGCTCCAGCGGGTACTCATGCTCGCTCTGGTTGCAGCCCTCCACCAGGAACTCGCGCTCCTGCTCGCCAATCAGCGGCAAGTCGGCCATATCGCCGTGGAAGCCCTGCACCAATGCCAGCAGCAGGCGCTTGAATTCGCCGAGCATGCCTTGCACGGTGGTTTCATCGAAATAACGCTGGTCGTAAGACAGGTGCAAGCCCAGGTCATCCCCCGGGTAGCACACGGCGGTGAGCGGGAAGTTGGTGTGGGTGCGCCCGGAATCCGAGGTGGCATTCAGGCTTTGCGCACGGTCCAGTACCGAGACTTCCACCGGGGCGTTTTCGAACACGAACAGGCTGTCGAACAGCGGCTGCCCCTTGGGCAGTTCGCTGTGCTCCTGGATGGTCACCAGCGGCAGGTATTCGTACTCGCGCAGTTGCATATTGCTGTCGAGCAGGCCGCTCAACCATTGGCGCACGCTGCACTTCTGGTCGTCCTCAGGCAGCTTCACCCGTAACGCGATGCTGTTGATAAACAGCCCGACGGTGCGCTGCATCTCCGGCATTTCCACCGGGCGCCCGGCCACGGTGACGCCGAACAGCACGTCGCGATCACCACTCAGACGCCGCAGCACCAGGGCCCACGCCGCCTGGGCGAAGGTGTTCACCGTCAGTTGATGAGCCTGGGCCAACTCGCGCAATTGCGCACCGTCGCGCACATCCAGGCGGGTGTAGCAGTCCCCCACCACCATGCCGCCGCTGTGGCCGGCGTGTTCCCGCAGGAACGGCCGGTCGCTCGGGATCGGCGTGGTGCGTTCAAAGCCTTTCAGGTTCTGCTGCCACCACTGACGCGCCTCGGCCAGGTTCTGGCGTTGCAGCCAGGCGATGTAGTCGCGGTAACGCGGCGGCGTCGCCAGTTGCGCCTCGCGGCCTTCGCCGAGGGCCATGTAGATGTCGAAGAAATCGTTCATCAGCAGCGAGCGGCACCAGGCATCGATCAGGATGTGGTGGTTGCTCATCATGAACCAGTAGCGCGCCTCGCCCACGCGGATCAGCCGCAGGTGGAACGGCGCCTGGTTGAGCAGATCGAAGCCGGCTTCGCGCTCGCTTTTCAGCAGCGCTTGCAGACGCGGTTCCTGTTCACTTTCAGGGTCAGCGCTCCAGTCGAGGTATTCGATCGGCGTGCTGCCCGGCTTGTGGATAACCTGCAGCATGTCTTCACCGACGTTCCAGCAGAACGAGGCACGCAACGCTTCATGCCGGGCGATCACCGCCTGCCAGGCTTGGGCAAAACGCTCCGGGTCCAGGGCGCTGTTGATGCGGTAGCGGTCCTGCATGTAGTAGAGACCGGTGCCCGGTTCCAGCAGGGTGTGCAGCAGCAAGCCTTCCTGCATCGGGGTCAGCGGGTACACGTCTTCGATGGCAGTGGCCGGCACCGGCAGTGCATCGAGTTGCCCTTGGGTCAGGTGCGCCAGCGGGAAGTCCGACGGCGTGAGGCCGCCGGCGTCTGGCTTGAGGCAATGCTCGATCAGGCTCTGCAATTCTGCCAGGTAAGCGTCCGCCAGTTCAGCGATGGTCTGGCTGTCGTGACGCTCGCGGCTGAAGGTCCAGCGCAGCACCAGTTCACCGCCATACACCTGGCTGTCGACGCTCAGCTCGTTGGGCAGCGGCGCGTCCGGGTCGTGGGCAATCCCGGCGAATTCATCCAGCGGGTGGAACAGCGCATCGGCACCAAAGCTCTGGTCGAACTGGCCAAGGTAGTTGAAGGTGATGCTGGCCGTCGGCAACGCGGCCATGGTCTGGCGGCACAGGTCGTCGGCCAGGTAGCGCAGCACGCCATAACCCAGGCCTTTGTGGGGCACGCCGCGCAGTTGCTCCTTGATCGCCTTGATCGAAGCGCCCTGCCCGGCGGCTTCTTCGATGTGCAGCGGGGTCAGGCGCAGCGGGTAGGCGCTGGTGAACCAGCCGACGCTGCGGGTCAGGTCGATCTCATCGAACAGGGTTTCGCGGCCGTGGCCTTCCAGCTGGATCAGGGCCGATGCGTGGCCGCTCCAGCGGCACAACACACGGGCCAGGGCGGTCAGCAGCAAATCGTTGACCTGGGTGCGGTAAGCGCTCGGCGCCTGCTGCAACAGCTGGCGGGTACGCTCGGCATCCAGGCGCACGCTGACGGTATCGGCGTCGCGATTGCGCAGTGAACCTTGGGGGCGATCCACCGGCAACTCAACGGCAGGGCCGGCCAACTGCTGCTGCCACACGTCCAGTTCTTCACGCAGGGATTCGCTGCCGGCATAGGCCTGCAAGCGTGTCGCCCAGTCGCGCAAGGCGCTGGTCTTGGCCGGCAGGCTGACAGGTTGGCCGTCGCTCAATTGGCGGTACACGGTCTGCAAATCTTCCAGCAACACGCGCCAGGAAACACCGTCCACCACCAGGTGATGGATCGCGATCAGCAGGCGACGCTGGCCTTGCGGGCCGTCCACCAGCAGCGCGCGCATCAGCGGGCCATGGGCAAGATTGAGGCTGCGCTGGGTGTCGGTGAACAGCGCGCTGCACTGCTCCATGTCTGCCACCTGGGCTTGCAACAGCAGGCCGCCTTCCGGCACCGCCAGGTGTTCGGCGTGCCATTGGGCATCGCGCTGGGTGAAGCTCAGGCGCAAGGCGTCGTGGTGCTCCAGCACCGCTAGCAGGGCTTGTTCCAGCCGATGGGGTTCCAGGGGTTGAGCCGGTTCCAGCAGCAGTGCCTGGTTCCAGTGTTGGCGCTCGGGAATGTCGGTGTCGAAGAACCAGTGCTGGATCGGGGTCAGCCCGGACGCGCCGGTCAACACGCCTTGTTCGGCGATGACCTGCTCGGTGCGGGTCGCCACGGCGGCCAGGGTCTGCACGGTCTGGTGCTGGAACAGATCACGCGGGCTGAAATGAATCCCCGCCTGCCGTGCCCGGCTGACCACCTGGATCGACAGGATCGAGTCGCCGCCCAGCTCAAAGAAGTTATCGTCGAGGCCAACCTGCTGCACGTTCAATACCGCACACCAGATCGCCGCCAGGGTTTGCTCCAACTCGTTGCGCGGCGCCACGTACTGTTGACGGTTCGCTTCGGGGTCCGGCTGCGGCAAGGCGCGACGGTCGAGCTTGCCGTTGGCGGTCAGCGGCATGCTGTCGAGGACGATCAGGTGCGCGGGCACCATGTAGTCCGGCAGCTGTGCTTTCAGATGGTTCTTGAGGGATTCACGCAAGGCGCCCTGTTCTTCGTCGCTGACCAGGTAGGCCACCAACTGTTTGCCACTCGGTGAGTCCAGCGCCAGCACCACCGCTTCACGCACCGCTGTGTGTTCCAGCAGGCGGGTTTCAATTTCCCCCAGCTCGATACGGAAACCGCGAATCTTCACTTGATGGTCAATACGGCCGAGGTACTCCACCAGGCCATCGGCACGCTGGCGCACCAGGTCGCCGGTGCGATACAGCCGACCGCCGTTCGTGGCAAACGGATCAGCCACAAACCGCTCTGCCGTCATGCCCGGGCGCTGGTGATAACCCTGAGCCAGGCCAGCACCGCCGACATACAACTCGCCGGTCGCACCTTGCGGCACCAGGGCCAGATCCGCGTCCAGAATGTAGGCCACGCGCGCGCCGATGATGCTGCCGATCGGCACGCTGCCGGCGCCCTCTTCCAGGGTTTGCGGGGCAAGGCTGGCCAGCGGCATCACCACCGTTTCAGTCGGGCCATAGGCGTTGAAAAACAGCGCCGGCTTGAACGCGGCGCGAATACGCTGCAGGTGTTCTCCGGTCAAAGCCTCACCGCCGGTGATGCACATGCGCACCGGCAGGGTCTGGTTTTGTGTGGCCAGCCATTGCGCCAACTGACTGCCGTAGCTCGGGGTAAAGCCGAGGATATTGATGCGGTGCTGACGAATCAGACCGCAGATTTCTTCCGCATCCCATTGGCCCTGGGCCCGCAATACCACCTGCGCGCCGCTGAGCAACGGCACCAGCAGACGCTCGGTGGCGGCGTCAAAGTTGATGGAATAGAAGTGCAGCTCGCAGTCATCCGGGCGCATGCCGAAGCGCTCGATCACCGCCTGGCAATGCATGGCGATTTCACCGTGGGACACCACCACGCCCTTGGGCTTGCCGGTGGAGCCGGAGGTGTAGATCAGGTACGCCTGGTGTTGCGGCAGGCTGATGAAAGGCAACTCGCTGGCCGGGTACGCGGCCAGGGTCGGCAGGTCATCTTCCAGGCACCAGCGGCCGACGCTGGCGGGCAGCTCGCCCAGCGCGTCGAACATCGCGGCGTCGCTGAGCAGCAGGCCGATGCCGCTGTCTTCGATCATGTAGTGCAGGCGGTCCAGCGGGTATTCCGGGTCCAGCGGCACATAGGCGCCGCCGGCCTTGAGGATCGCCAGCAGGCCGACGACCATCTCAAGCGAACGCGGCAGCGCCAGGCCAACCCGCACCTGCGGGCCTACGCCACGCTCGCGCAGCATCCAGGCCAGGCGGTTGGCGCGGCCGTCGAGTTCGCTGTAGCTCAGGGTCTGCCCGGCAAAGGTCAACGCCGGGGCATCCGGACGGGCCAGGGCCTGCTCGCTGAACAGGTGATGGATGCACTGGTCGAGGCGATGTTCGCCGGCTTCAATGCCGAGGCTGTCTTGCAGGGCGCGCTGTTCGGCGGTTTCCAGCAACGGCAACTCGCTCAGGCGCTGGTGCGGATCGGCGAGCAAGGCTTCCAGCAGGTTTTGCCAATGCGCGGCCATGCGGGCAATACGTGGCTCGTCGAACAGATCGGTGCTGTAAGTCAGGCAGCAGCCCAGGCGATGGTCGAGGTCGGTGACTTCCAGGTTGAGGTCGAACTTGGTGGCGCGGGCATCATTGGCCAGGTACTCGACGGTCATCCCGGCCAGCGTGCGGCTTTGCTGGAACTCCCAGCGCTGCACGTTGCACATCACCTGGAACAGCGGGTTGTACGCCGCACTGCGGGGTGGTTGCAGGGCTTCCACCAGGTGGTCGAACGGCAGGTCCTGGTGAGACTGACCTTCGATTACCGTGTGACGCACCTGCTCGAACAATTCACCGACGCTCATCTGCCCGTTGAGCTGGCAACGCAGCACCTGGGTGTTGAGGAACGCGCCGATCAGCCCTTCGCTTTCCGGGCGAATGCGGTTGGCCACCGGCGCCCCGATACGCAGGTCGGTCTGGCCGCTGTAGCGGTAGAGCAATACGGCAAGGGTGGCGGTCATGGTCATGAACAAAGTCAAACCACGCTCGGCGTTGAAGGCACGCACGCGGGCGGCCAGGTCATCGCTCAAATCGAAACGGTACAGCTCGCCCTGGTGACTTTGCACCGGTGGGCGCGGACGGTCGCCCGGCAGTTCCAGCAGTGGATGCTCAGTGCCCAGTTGCGCGGTCCAGTAATCCAGCTGGCGCTGACGCTCGCCGGATTCCAGCCACTGCCGTTGCCACACGCTGTAGTCCAGGTATTGCACCGGCAACGGCGCCAGCGGCGATTCGCGGTCGTCGATAAAGGCTTCGTACAGCGCGCTGAGTTCACGGGCAAAGATGTCCATGGCCCAGCCTTCGGTGACGATATGGTGCAGGGTCAGCACCAGGTAATGTTCCTGCTCACCGGCCTTGACCAGGCAGGCGCGCAGCAGCGGCCCGGTTTCCAGGTTGAACGGTGTATGAGCCTCATGGTCGGCCAGTTGCTGCACACGCTGTTGGCGCTCGGCTTGATTGAACGCCGAGAAGTCCTGCCAATCCATGCGCACGCCGGTTTGCGCCGCGACCTTCTGCTGCGCCACGCCGTTGATGCTCGGGAAGGTGGTGCGCAGGGTTTCGTGACGCATGATCAAGGCCTGCAACGCCGCCTCGAAACGCCCCACGTCCAGCACCCCGCGCAGCCGCGCCATGCCGCCGACGTTATACGCCGGGCTGTCCGGTTCCATCTGCCAGAGGAACCACATGCGCTGCTGGGAATAGGACAGCGGCACCGGTTGGCTGCGGTCGACCTTGCCGATGGCCAGTTGCTGGTTGCGTTGGCCCGAGGCCTGGATCAGGCGGACCTGCTCGGCGAAAGCCCCCAACTCGCTGGCTTCGAACAGCGTGCGCAACGGCAGCTCGACGTCGCAGGCCTGGCGGGTGCGAGAGATGATTTGCGTGGCCAGCAACGAATGGCCGCCGAGGGCGAAGAAGTCGTCCCGCAGGCCGATGCGTGGCAGGGCCAGGACTTCGCGCCAGATCCCGGCGATTTGCTGTTGCAGCGCTGTTTCGGGTTCGACGTGTTCACGCACTTGCCACAGCGGTTCCGGCAAGGCACGGCGGTCGAGCTTGCCGCTGGGGCTCAGGGGCATTGCGTCCAGGCGCATGAGTTGCGCCGGGACCATATAGTCGGGCAGCTCGGCGGCCAGGGCGGTTTTTACGTCCTGTTCATCCAGCGGCTCGTTGGCGGTGTAGTAACCGATCAACTGCGCACCGGCAGCGGTTTCGCGCACCAGCACCACCGCTTGGGCGATACCGTCGAGGGCCAGCAGGCGAGCTTCGATTTCTTCCGGTTCGACACGGAAGCCACGCAGTTTGACCTGCTGGTCCAGGCGACCAAGGTATTCCAGCACACCGTCGGCACTCCAGCGCACGCGGTCACCGGTGCGATACAGACGTGCGCCCGCCTCGCCCAACGGGTCGGCGACGAATCGTTCAGCGGTCAGCCCCGCACGCCCGAGGTAACCGCGAGCCAGGCCGATGCCACCAATGCACAACTCACCCGGCACACCTGCCGGCAACGGATTGAACTGATCATCCAGCACGCGGCAGATCACGTTGCCCAGTGGCCGGCCAATCGGCGAGCGCTCGCCGTCTTGGGCCTGGCAATGCCAGTGCGTCACGTTGATCGCGGTTTCGGTGGGGCCATATCGGTTGTGCAACTGCACCGCCGGCAACTGCGCCAGCACCCGGTTGCGCAACTCGGCAGGCAACGCTTCACCGCCGGAGAACAGGCGTCGCAGGCTGGTGCATTCGGCGGCCAACGGTTCATCGACAAACAGCTGCAACAGCGGCGGCACAAAGTGCAGCGTGGTCACGCCGTGTTCCTGCACCAGCTGGGCGATGCGATGCGGGTCGCGGTGCTCACCCGGCCCGGCCAGTACCAGCCGGCAACCGGTGATCAACGGCCAGAAGCATTCCCACACCGACACGTCGAAACTGATGGGTGCCTTTTGCATCAGCACATCGGTTTCATCCAGTGGGTAGGTGGCTTGCATCCACTGCAAACGCTCGGCCAGGGCGGCGTGGGTATTGCCCACGCCCTTGGGCTGGCCGGTGGAGCCGGAGGTGTAGATCACGTAGGCCAGGTTGTCGCCATTCAGGTGCAGGCCCGGCGCGTGGGTCGGCCAGCTTTCCAGCTTGAGGCTGTCCATGGCGATGACGCACACGCCTTCAGCCGTGGGCAGTTGCTCCAGCAGCGAGGTCTGGGTCAGCAGCAGTTGCACGCCGCTGTCCTTGAGCATGTAGGCCAAGCGTTCGGCGGGGTAATCCGGGTCCAGGGGCACGTAGGCGCCGCCGGCCTTGATGATCGCCAGCAGGCCGATCAACAGTTGCGGCGAGCGCTCGGCGGCGATGGCCACGCACACGTCCGGGCCGACGCCCTTGTCCCGCAGGTAATGGGCCAGACGGTTGGCCTGGGTGTGCAGTTGGGCGAAGGTCAGGCTGCCGTCCTGCCACACCAGCGCGGTGCGTTCCGAGACCTGTTGGTTGAGGTGTTCCGGCAGCCACTGCTGCGCCGCCGCGCAAGGTGCAGCGCTCCACTGGTGTTGCTGCGTGTGCTCGTCGTCATGCAGCAGTTTCAAGTCGCCGATGGCCTGTTGCGGGTGCTCGCAGGCGGCTTGCAGCAGGTTGATGAAGTGCTCGGCCAGACGCTCGATAGTCGCGGCGTCGAACAGTTCGTCAGCGTAGTCGAAGGACAGGCTCAGGCGCCCGTTACGGTCTTCTTCGCTGTGCAGTTGCAGGTCGAACTTGGCTTCGCGGCTGTGCCACGCCAGCTCGTCGGCCAACAGGCCCGGCAGGCGGCGCAAGGCGCCGAGGTCGCGTTGCTGGTGGTTGAACATGACCTGGAACAGGCCTTGCTCGCGGGCTTGGGGGAAGGCTTCCAGCAGTTGTTCGAAAGGCAAATCCTGATGCGCCTGGGCGCCCAGCGCCGCGGTTCGCGTCGCCGCCAGCAACTCGGCGAAGGGCAGGCGTGCATCCAGTTCAGCGCGCAGCACGAGGGTGTTGATAAAGAACCCGATCAGGCCCTGGGTTTCCTGGCGCGGACGGTTGGCGCTGGGTATGCCGATGCGAATATCGCGCTGGCCGCTGTAGCGATGGAGCAGGCTCTGGAACGCCGCGAGCAACAGCATGAACGGAGTGGATTCATGGGCCTGGGCAGTCTTGCGAATGGCTTCGCCGAGGCTCGCGCTCAAACGCACACTGTGACGTGAAGCACTGCGCACATGTTGAGCCGAACGCGGGTGATCGGTGGCCAGGCTCAGGGTCGGGTGTTCGTCGCCCAGTTGTTGTTTCCAATACGCCAGTTGCCGCTGGCCCTCGCCTTCGGCCAGCCACTGGCGCTGCCAGTTGCCGTAGTCGGCGTATTGGAGGGCCAGCGCCGGCAGCTCAAGGGTTTGGCCCTGGGACGCTGCGGCATACAGGCGGGAGAATTCGTCGATCAATACAGTGAGCGACCAACCGTCCGCGATGATGTGGTGCAGCGTCACCAGCAACTGGTGGTCTTCGTCATCCAGGCGTACCAGCGTGACCCACAGCAGCGGGCCTTTCTCCAAATCGAACTGGGTGCGGGCTTCGTCTTCGCGGATCTGCGTCGCACGGGCTTCACGCTCGGCGGCCGGCAGGTCGCTGAGGTCGATAACTTGCAGGTCGAAATCCACCTTGGCATCGACCCGCTGAAAGCCTTGGCCATCGCGCTCAAAGAAGCGCGTACGCAGGGCTTCGTGACGCTGGATCAGTTGCTGGAAGCTTGAGCGCACCGCGTCTTCGTCCAGCTCGCCACGCAAACGCAGGCCGCCGGGAATGGTGTAGGCACTGCTTTGCGGGTCGAGTTGCCAGGTGATCCACAGGCGGTTTTGCGCCAGGGATTGCGGCAGGTCTTCCTGGCGTGACAGGGCCTGGATCGCGCCTTGGGCCACACCGCCGTCCTGTTGCAATTGCGCGACGCCGGCGGCGAAGGCGGCCAGGGTTGGCGCTTCGAACAACAGCCGCAGGTTCAGCTCCAGACCAAGGGTTTCCCGCAGCCGGGCGACCACCTGGGTGGCGCTGATGGAGTTGCCCCCCAGCAGGAAAAAGTGATCGTCGGCGGCGACTTGCGCCAGCTGCAATTGCTCGCACCAGATCGCGGCAATTTGGCTCTGCAACTCGGACTCCAGCGCCGCATCAGCGGCCTGGGCCGGCACGCCGGGGAACTGCGCATAACTGTCGAGACTGCCATCCGCCAGGCGCGTGCGGCAGGCCGAACGCTGCACCTTGCCACTGGAGGTTTTCGGCAAGCCACCGGGATTGAGCAACACCACCACGCTCGGGGCTTCCTGGCAGGCCTCGGCCACCGCTTGGCGAATCGCCTTGATCAGCGCTTCGGGTGGCAGGATTTTCTGCACGCTGCGGCTGATTTCCGCGGCGATGCCGATGCCTTCCTGGCCGTTGTCATTCACCGCAAACGCCGCGACCCGGCCCTTGCGCACCACTTCCACTTCGCGCTCGATGGCTTGCTCGATGTCCTGGGGATACAGGTTGTGGCCCCGCACGATCAGCAGGTCTTTGAGGCGGCCGGTGATGAACACTTCACCGTCGCGAATAAAGCCCAGGTCGCCGGTACGCAACCATGTGCGGCCTGCGTGCTGGACGAAGGTCTTGGCGGTGGCCTCAGGGTTGCGCCAGTAACCGTGGGCGATGCTCGGGCCGGTGGCCCAGAGTTCACCGACCGCATTGTCGGGGAGCGTCGTCAGGGTGGCGGGGTCGGCAATCAGCACTGCGTGTTCAGGCTGGCTGGTGCCGCAACTCATGATCGCCGCGCCCTGCCCCGGCTCGGCGCGGTTGGCGGCCAGGGCCTGTTCGTCGAGACGCAGGGCCGGGATACCCTGGCCACGGGTGCCGCCGGCAACGAACAGGGTGGCTTCGGCCAGGCCGTAGGACGCGAAGAAATTGTTCGGGGTAAAACCGCAGGTAGCGAACTTCTCGGCGAAACGCTCGAGGGTGTCGAGGCGGATCGGCTCTGAGCCGGAATACGCCACGCGCCATTTGCTCAAGTCCAGGCGCTCCAGGGCCGAATCACTGACCCGTTCGCTGCACAGCCGATAGGCGAAGTCCGGCCCGCCGCTGATGGTGCCGCCGTATTCGCTGATCGCTTCCAGCCAGCGCAGTGGCCGGCCGAGGAAGTACGCCGGCGACATCAACACGCACGGCACGCCGCTGAAGATTGGCTGCAGCAGGCCGCCGATCAGGCCCATGTCGTGGTACAGCGGCAGCCAGCTGACGATCACGTCGTCGGGGTTCAGGTCGATGCCGAAGCCCCGGCGGATCAGTAATTCGTTGGCCACCAGGTTGCCGTGGGTGACTTGCACGCCCTTGGGCAACGCGGTGGAACCGGAGGTGTATTGCAGGAAGGCGATGTCATCGTCTTGCAAGTTCGGTGCGACCCAATTGCCCGCGATTTCGGCATTGAGGCTGTCGACGCACAGCAACTGCGGCGCGCCTTCGAGTTGCAGCAGCGCATCACCGAGGCTGGTGGTGGTCAGCAGCACGCTTGGCTCGGCGTCCGCGATGATCGACAGCAGCCGCTCCTGATGATGACGGCGAGTGGACTCCGGCGGATACGCCGGCACCGCGATCACCCCGGCGTACAGGCAACCAAAAAACGCAGCAACGTAATCCGGCCCGCTGGGGAACAACAGCACCGCACGGTCACCCAACCCGGCGTTGGCCTGCAAAGCGGCGGCGATGGTGCGGGCGCGCAGGTCGAGGTCGCGGTAACTGAGGACAGCGCCCTGCTCGGCCGTCTCGGCGAGGAAGCGCAACGCCAGTTGATCCGGGGTTTGCGCGGCGCGGCGTTGAAGGGACTGAACCAGGGTGCGGGGAAGTTCGAAGGCGTCCATCGTGGGGTTCCTGCCTGAAATCGGCTTACTGGGAAATCGGGGAATGTGTGGCCAGGGGGCTTGTTCAGCCGGCTGCCCGGGCCATCTGCCGCGCGGCGTCATTGCGCCAGCGGGCCAGGTGTTCGTCGGCGTAACGCCGGACACAGCGCAGCACAGAACTCTCGTGCTGCATCAGGAAGAAGTGGTGACCGTCGAACATGTCGAGGGAAAAACCGCTGGCGGTGTCTTGCTGCCAGTCCAGCAATTGATCGGCGGTCACTGTGTCTTGCTTGCCGCCGAATACATGGATGGGCAGCCTCAGCGGCTCGCGCTCGCCATACTCGAAACTGCCGCACAGGAGGAAGTCAGCCCGCAGGATCGGCAGCATCAACTGCATCAGCTCGGCGTTAGCCAATACGTCCTCGCCGGTGCCCTTGAGTTCACGCAGGCGGGCGATCAGTTGCTCGTCGTTTTTCTCGGTGGCGTATTCGCTGACATCGCGGCAGGCCGGGCCGGCGGTGCCCGATGCGAACAACGCCAGTGGCTGCGGTACACCCCGCTCACGCAGGGCATGGGCCAGTTCGAACGCCAGCAGGCCGCCGAGGCTGTGGCCAAACAAAGCGTAAGGGCCGTCCAGCTCGGCGCTGATCTCATCGGCCAGTTGCCCGGCCAGGGCCTTGATGTCGCGCTGCAGCGGCTCGTCCATGCGCATGCCGCGCCCCGGCAACTCCAGCGGGCGCACCTGCAACCACTCGGGAAGCGCCCGCCGCCAGCGGCTGTAGACCATGGCGCTGGCACCGGAATAAGGCAGGCAAAACAGGCGTAATCGAAGCGGCGTGTTCATTTCAGACCACCCCGACCCACACGATAAAAACCCATTTTGTACTCCTCCAGGCGCTGATCCTTGGCCGGTTTGTTAACTGGCCTTTCACCCATGAGAACGGATGGCACCTGGAAATAATTAGTCAGCGAGACGCGGTTCACACCTCTCGATAAAGCATAAGATTAGTTCGTCTTCTCATTTGACAATCATTATCATTAAGCATAATTTGTTGCCCGATGTGTAGGAGGCCTCAGCAAGGACGCCCTCCCCCAACCTTCTCTTGCAACTAGGTGATTTCCATGACGGAACAAGTATCCACAGGCAGGTGCGACTCACCCCTCCTTCAGGCCTTTGTCGATAACCGGCTGATCCTGGTCAAGATCGCCGCGCGTATTACCGGCTGCCGCTCTCGCGCCGAAGACGTGGTGCAGGACGCCTACTTCCGGTTGCAATCGGCACCGACCATTACGTCATCGTTCAAGGCGCAGCTCAGTTACCTGTTCCAGATCGTGCGTAACCTGGCCATCGATCACTACCGTAAGCAGGCGCTGGAGTTGAAGTACTCCGGTACTGAAGAGGAAGGTTTGAATGTGGTTATTCACGGGGCTTCACCTGAGACTTCGCACATCAATTTCTCCACCTTGGAAAACATTGCGGATGCATTGACCGAGTTGCCTCAGCGCACGCGGTATGCGTTTGAGATGTACCGGTTGCATGGGGTGCCGCAGAAGGATATTGCCAAGGAGCTTGGGGTTTCGCCGACGTTGGTGAACTTCATGATTCGGGATGCGTTGGTGCATTGCCGGAAGGTTTCCGGGACTTACAGCGACACGTTTGCGCGGCGGGTTTGATTGGCTCTGCTGTTGAGTACATATCCGATATTTGGGTGATGGCTTAGATTGGTTCCGCTCTTACAGCGGGTCACTTTTGAAAGGAGCCCAAAAGTAACCAAAAGGCTCTTGCCCCACCACTCGGCACCTCGCTAATGCTCGGTGT
>NZ_JANUEW010000035.1:0-58219 GCF_024807515.1 Pseudomonas sp. BIGb0558 | reverse complement strand
GGGCAGAGCCCTTTGCTTACTTTGGGGCTTTTCCAAAGTGAGTCGCTGTAAGAGCGAAACCATAGGCGGCCGTTACCTAAATAACGGATATACACCCCAAAAGCCCCCGCCAAAAACTTTCCCCCCAGTTAAAAAACTTTCCCAAACCCCTAGACGCCCCGCCCCCATTCCCCTATAAAGCCACTTCAGGAATATTTTATTCCCCACAAGAAACCGCGCTCATGGAACGAGCCAGCTGTCCTCAGACATTTTTTCGCTATGCGATGAGCTGCCGCCATCATCCCGAGGACGTGTCATGCAACACGAAAAAAACCATTTCATCATCAAGGTCACCTGTCCTGCGGTGTCCGGCATCGTCGCAGCCGTGACCACCTACCTGGCAGACAACGCTTGCTACATCGGGGAGATGGCGCAATTCGACGACGACTTCAGCGGCCGCTTCTTCATGCGCGCCGTGTTCCGCTTCAATGACGGCCACCCCGGCGACCTCGAACAGATCAAGGCCGGCTTCGCCGACATCGCCCAGGCCTTCGACATGCAGTGGGAACTGCACGACACCCGCGAGCCCATGCGCGTGATGCTGATGGTCAGCAAATTCGACCACTGCCTCACCGACCTGCTCTACCGCTACCACAAGGGCGAGATGGACATGACCATCACCGCCATCGTCTCCAACCACCTCGACCTGCGGCCCATGGCCGAGCGCGAGGGCATTCGCTTTATCTACCTGCCAGTGGCCAAGGACAACAAAGCCACCCAGGAAGCCGAACTGATGAAAATCGTCGACGACACCCGCACCGAACTGGTGGTGCTGGCGCGCTACATGCAAATCCTGTCCGACGACCTGTGCCGGCAACTGTCGGGGCGAGCGATCAACATTCACCATTCGTTCCTGCCCGGTTTCAAAGGCGCGAAGCCCTACCACCAGGCCTATCAGCGCGGGGTGAAGCTGATCGGGGCCACGGCGCACTACGTCACCAGCGACCTCGATGAAGGCCCGATCATCGAACAGGAAGTCCAGCGCGTAGACCACGTGTACAAGCCTGACGACCTGGTCGCCATCGGCCGTGACACCGAAACCGTCGCCCTGTCCAAGGCGGTCAAGTACCACCTCGAACACCGGGTATTCCTCAACCAGGACAGAACGGTGGTGTTCCGGTGAGTGACCCTAAACTGATCGACGGCAAAGCCGCCGCCGCCCGGGTGCTGCTGCAAGTGCGCGAGGATGTGGCACGCCTGCGTGAGCACGACATTGAACCGGCACTGGCGGTGATCCTGGTGGGCAGCGACCCGGCCAGCCAGGTCTATGTGCGCAACAAGATCCTGCGCGCCGAAGAGGTGGGCATCCGCTCACTGGAGCACCGGCTGCCCGGCGACACCAGCACCGAACAGCTGCTGATCCTGATCGGCCAGTTGAATGCCAACCCGGCGATCAACGGGATCCTCCTGCAATTGCCGCTGCCGCCGCAGATGGACGAATTACGCGCCCTGGAAGCCATCGCGCCGGAGAAGGACGTGGACGGTTTCCACAGCCAGAATGTCGGCGGCCTCAGCCAGGGTCGGGCGGTGCTGACGCCTTGCACCCCCAGTGGTTGCCTGTATTTGCTGGAACAAACCCTGGGTGACCTGCGAGGCAAACATGCGGTGGTGATCGGCCGTTCGAACATCGTCGGCAAGCCCATGGCCGCCCTGCTGCTCAAGGCGGATTGCTCGGTCACCGTGCTGCATTCCCGCAGCCAGAACGCACAAGCCTTATGCCGACAAGCCGACATCGTGATCGCCGCCGTAGGGCGCCCGCGCTTGATCGATGCCAGCTGGTTGAAGCCCGGCGCAGTGGTGATCGACGTCGGCATCAACCGTATCGACGACGAGGGCCGCAGCCGTCTGGTGGGCGATATCGACTTCGACGGTGCCCTGCCCCATGTCGCCGCCATCACCCCGGTGCCCGGCGGTGTCGGCCCGATGACCATTGCCTTCCTGATGAAAAACACCGTGGCCGCAGCCCTTGCGCAACACCACGCCTTACGCAGCCAATCGGAGGCCGTATGCCATTCAATCTATTGAAATACGGACTGAGCTCGGAGTACCCGGTGGAGGTGGACCTGCCACCGCCCAAGGAACTCAAGGCCAGCTACGACGTGGTGATCATCGGTGCCGGCGGCCATGGCCTCGCCACCGCTTACTACCTGGCCAAGTACCACGGCATCACCAACATTGCCGTGCTGGAAAAGTCATACCTGGGCGGCGGCAATACCGCGCGCAATACGGCGGTGATCCGCTCCAATTACCTGACCAGCGAGGGCGTCCGTTTCTATGCTGAGTCGGTGAAGATGTTCCAGTCGCTGTCCAACGAATTCGACTTCAACATCATGTACTCCGAGCGCGGTCAGCTGACCCTCGCGCATACCGATGCCACCGTGCGTTCGTTCCGCCAGCGGGCCGAGGTCAACAAGCACTTTGGCGGGCGTACCGAGATGATCGACCGCCAACAGATCCGCGAGTTGGTGCCCAGCCTCAACCTCGACCCCGGCCACTTGCCGGTGATCGCCGGGCTCTGGCACATCGACGGCGCCACCGCGCGCCATGACGCCGTGGCCTGGGGCTACGCCAAGCAGGCGGCCAAGCGTGGCGTAGAAATCCACCAGCTCACCGAAGTGCAGGACCTGATCATCGAAAACGGCGCGATCACCGCGGTCAAGACCAATCGCGGCACCATCAAATGTGGCTGCGCGGTGCAGGCGATTGCCGGGCACAGTTCGTTGCTGATGGCCAAGGCCGGCATCCGCTCGCCGATCCAGACCTTCCCGCTGCAGGCAATGGTGACCCAGCCGTTCAAGCCGTTCCTCGACCCGCTGGTGAGTTCCTCGGCCCTGCACTGCTACGTGCAGCAAACCAGCCGTGGCGAAGTGGTGTTCGGCGGCGGTTCCGACCCTTACCCGCTGTTCAATACGCGCTCGACCCTGGACTTGAAGGAAAGCCTGCTGGCCCACGCCATCGAGATGTTCCCGTTCCTGGCCAACGCCAAGTTGATGCGCCAATGGGCCGGGATCACCGACATGACGCCCGACTACAGCCCGATCATGGGCCTGTCGCCTGTGAAGAATTACTACCTCGACGCCGGCTGGGGCACCTGGGGGTTCAAGGCCACGCCCATTTGCGGCAAGACCATGGCCGAACTGGTGGCCAGCGGCGGCAAGGTGCCGGAGATGATCAAACCCTTTGGGCTCGAACGGTTCTCAACCTTCCAGCAAGTCAACGAAATGGGCGCCACGGCGGCCAGTCACTAAGTGGAGAGCGGACTATGAAAATCATGACTTGCCCGCTCAACGGGCCGCGCAATATCAGCGAGTTCACCTATGGCGGCGAGTTCAAGCCGATGCCCGATCCGGTGAACTGCAGCGACGCCGAATGGGCCGACTACGTGTTCAACACCGACAACCTCGCCGGTGTGGTGCGCGAATGGTGGATGCACACGCCATCGAGCTATTGGTTCCTTGCCGAGCGCCACACCGTCACCGACGAGATCCTGCGCACCTTCGATCCCAAGGAACTGTTCAGTGCCCGCGTCGACTTCAACACCGCCAGGGAGATCGCCGGATGAACCGCCTACCCGCCCCCATGGGCTTGCTGATCCAGCGTGATCAGTTGCTCGATTTCAGTTTCGATGGCCAACGCTACCAGGGCTTGCAAGGCGACAGCATCGCCAGCGCACTGTTGGCCAACGGGCGTTTCCTGATCTCCCGTTCGTTCAAATACCACCGCCCCCGCGGCCCGCTGACCATGGCCGGCCAGGACGCGAACAGCCTGGTGCAGTTGCCCCAGGAGCCGAACGTGCTGGCCGACGCCCACGCGCTGTCCGGCGGTTTGCAGGTGAGTGCGCAGAACGTCAACGGCTCGCTGGACCACGACCGGGATGCCTACCTGGGCAAGTTCTCCAAATTCATGCCGGTGGGGTTCTACTACCGTTCGTTCTACAAGCCCAAGGGCATGTGGAAAGTCTGGGAACCGATCATCCGCAAAAAGGCCGGCCTGGGTGTGCTCGACCTGAAATTCCAGCCCGAGTACTACGACAAGGCCTACCTGTTTACCGACCTTGCGGTGATCGGCGCTGGCCCCGCCGGTTTGCAGGCGGTCCTCACCGCCGCGAATGCCGGGGCCAAGGTATTGCTGATCGAGCAGCAGCCAATCCTGGGCGGCTCGCTGACCTATGCCCGCTTCGATATCGAAGGCACGCGCGCCGACACCCTGCGCCGCGAGCTGCTCGGCGCAGTGCAGCAACACGCCAATATCCAGGTGCTGACCGAAGCCACCTGCAACGCCTGGTTCACCGACAACTACCTGCCGGTGATCCAGGGCAAGCGGATGTACAAGGTGCGCGCGCGCCAGTGCCTGGTGTGCAGCGGCTCGTTCGACCAGCCGGTGATCTTTCGCAATAACGACCTGCCGGGCGTGATGCTGACCAGTGCCGCACAACGCCTGATGAAACTGTACGCGGTCAAGCCCGGCAAACGTGCCGTGGTGCTGACCGGCAACGATGACGGTTACCTCGCCGCCCTCGACCTGCACGACCAGGGCGTGGACGTGGCCGCCGTGATCGACCTGCGTCACGCCCCCGCCGACCAGGCACTGCCTGGCGCCCTGGCCCAACGCAACATCCGTTGCCTGAACAACAGCACGGTGTTCGAGGCCTTGCATGAAAAAGGCATGCGCCATGTGAAGGGCGTCGATGTGCGCCAGATCACTGGCCAGGGCCAGGTCAGCAGCAGTGGGCAACTGATTGACTGCGACCTGCTGTGCATGTCCGCAGGCTATATGCCGGTCTATCAACTGCTGTGCCAGGCCGGCGGCAAGCTGGCTTATGACGACCAGCGTGCAGCGTTCAGCCTCAGCGGTTTGCCCCATAACCTGAATGTGGCGGGTTCCGTCCACGGTCGGCACCAGTTGGACAACGTGCTGGTGGACGCGACCAATGCCGCGGCCAACAGCGTGCTCGCCCTCGGCTTGAGTGCCGCCAGCCCTCAGTTGCCGTTGCGCAGCGAAGCCCAGGTGAATTTCAACTGGCCGATCTTCCCGCACCCCAAAGGCAAGGATTTCGTCGACTTCGACGAAGACCTGCAAGTGGCGGATATCGTCAACGCGACCCGCATCGGCTACCGCGATGTGCAGTTGGTCAAACGCTACTCCACCGTGGGCATGGGCCCGTCCCAGGGGCGTCACTCGGCGCTGCCGACGGCGC
The DNA here is from genome assembly GCF_024807515.1 of Pseudomonas sp. BIGb0558. Classification (NCBI taxonomy): domain Bacteria; kingdom Pseudomonadati; phylum Pseudomonadota; class Gammaproteobacteria; order Pseudomonadales; family Pseudomonadaceae; genus Pseudomonas; species Pseudomonas sp. BIGb0558. The sequence continues at coordinate 52,983 of NZ_JANUEW010000035.1, read as the reverse complement.
GGCTGGTGGCCTGGGCAACCCAGCGCAATATCAGTGAAACCGGCGTTACCACCGCGCGGCCGCCATTTGTGGCAGAGAAACTGGCGCATGTCGCCGGGCGCGCTTTCGACCCTTACCGGCAAACGCCGATGCATGCCCGGCATGTGCAGGCCGGGGCGAAAATGATGCCCGCCGGCATCTGGCAACGCCCGGCGTATTACGGCAAGCCACAGGATCGCGAGGCGTGCATGCAGGCCGAAGCGCTGCAGGTGCGTAACAAGGTCGGCCTGATCGACGTCTCGACCCTGGGCGGCCTGGATGTGCGCGGCCCGGACGCTGCCGAATTGCTCAACCGGATGTACACCTTCGCGTTTCTCAAGCAGCCGGTGGGCCGGTCGCGCTATGCGCTGATGACCAATGAACACGGGGTGGTGATCGACGACGGCGTGTGCGCACGGCTGGGCGACAACCACTTCTACGTCACCGCGACCACCAGCGGCGTCGACCGGATCTACCAGCAGATGCTGAAGTGGAATGCACAATGGCGCCTGGATGTGGACGTGGCCAACGTCACCGCAGCGATCTGCGCGGTGAACGTGGCCGGGCCGGACTCGCGCAAGGTGCTGGAGCAAGTCTGCAGCGACCTCGACCTCAGCGCCGAAGGCTTCCCCTACCTGGGCGTGCGCCAGGGCACGGTGGCCGGGATCAAGGCCCGGTTGCTGCGGGTCGGTTTTGTCGGCGAACTGGGTTACGAAATCCACGTGCCTGCGCGCCACGGCCTGGCGTTATGGGATGCCTTGATGACGGCCGGCAAGGCCTTTGACATTCGCCCCTTCGGCGTCGAAACCCAGCGCCTGCTGCGTTTGGAAAAAGGCCACGTGATCATCAGCCAGGACACCGACGGCATGACCCACCCGGCAGAAATCGACATGGGCTGGGCAGTCAGCCGCAACAAGCCGTTCTTCGTCGGCCGGCGCTCGGTAGACATCCTTGAAGCCCAGCCGCTGAAACGCAAACTGGTGGGTTTCACCTTGCCCAAGGGCAGCGTGCAACCGCTGGAAGGCCACCTGGTGCTCAACGGCCCGGACATCAGCGGCAACGTGACCTCCTGCGAGTACTCCACCACCCTGGGCAAAATAATCGGCCTGGCCTACGCCGGTATCGACCAGAGCACGCCGGGGCAGCGGATTGCGATTCGTGTCGAGGGCGGCATTGTCGTCCAGGCCGAGGTAGTGCCACTGCCCTTTTTCGACCCCACCAACCAACGCCAGGAGGGTTAAGCCATGACCAGTCTGAAAGCCCACGAGATGATCACGCCGGCGTGCCGCCTGGTGGACCTGACCGACCTGCCCCGGGTTGGTTTTCGCGGCGCACAGAGCGCCGAGTACCTTACGGCGCGCGGCTTTACGTTGCCGGGCGCGCCCAACCAGGCCAGCGCGCAAGCGGATGGCAGTTGGGTGGTGCGCCTGTCGCAGAACGAATACCTGGTGCTGGGCAGCCCGCAGGATCAGGGGCAGCGGATTGCCGATGAAGAAGCGCGTTGGGAACTGGACCACCGCGCCAATTACCTGTTGCCGCGCCAGGACAGCCATGCCTGCGTATTGCTCAGCGGCGATGTGATTGCCCAGGTGATGGCGAAGCTCTGTGGTGTCGACCTCAGCGCTGCCGCCTTCAAGCCCGGGGCGGTGGCGCAGACATCGGTGGCGCGGGTGAATGCGATTGTCATCCACACAGGAAGTGTGGAGGTGCCGGCGTTTCATATCCTGTGGGATCGCGCCTCGAAGGAGTACTTCGATGGCGCGTTGAGGGATGCGTTGCAGGAGTTCGGCGGGGTGGCTCAGTCGGTGTAGCCCAACCGTGCCGCCCTGACCTTTTGGCTGCGTTGACGTGTCGCCAGGCAGTAATACAACGGGCACGTCACCACCAACCCCACCAGCCACGACAGGTCTGCGCCTTCCACCAGGTTGGCGTAGGGCCCCACATACAGCGACGTATTGGCAAACGGCAGTTGCACGATGATGCCGATGAAATACGCCACGATCGCGTGCAGGTTAAAGCGCCCGTAAATCCCGCCGTCCGCCTGGAAGATCGAGGCAATGTCGTAGACGCCGCGCTTGATGACATAGAAGTCAATCAGGTTGATCGATGCCCACGGCACCAGCACGATCAACAGCGCCAGAATCAACCCGATGAATTGCGAGATAAAGTCCGCTGACGCGCCCAACGCAACCACACAGCATCCGGCGAGCACCACTCCCGATAGCATCACCCGCACCTTGATGCTGGGTGTCCACTGGCTGGCAAAGGTCTGGATCGAAGTAATGATCGACAGCACCGCGCCGTACAGATTCAGCGCGTTGTGGCTGATGATATTGAGCAGGAACAACACCATCAGGATCGGCCCCAGCCAGCCTGTGGCCTGCTTGACCGCGACCATCGCTTCGGTGCCTTCGGGCGTTGCCAGGGCGGCGACCAGGCCAAAGGAGAACGACAAAATGGTGCCAAGGGTGGCGCCCAGGTAGGTGGCGACGAAGGGTCGGGTGATGCCGATATCCACCGGCAGGTAGCGCGAATAATCACTGGTGTAGGGCGAGAAGCTGATCTGCCAGATCACCCCCAGCGACACCGTTGCCAACCAGCCGGCCAGGTTGAAGCCGCCACGGGTGAGGAAGTCGGCCGGCAGGTCATGGGCAAAAATGTAGAGGAAGCCCGCCAGCAATGCGCTGCCCATCACCCAGGTGCCGATGCGGTTCAGGGTATGGATAAAGCGATAGCCGATGACGCCGATGGCCGTGGCGCTGAGCGCGCCGATCAGGATGCTGGCCGGCACCGGTACCGACGGCACGATGCCGACGATGGATTTGCCGGCCAGCACGATGTTGGAAATGAAGAAGCCGATGTAGATCAGGGCCGCGAAGAACACGATCAGCAGCGCGCCGTAACGGCCGAACTGGCCCCGGCTCTGCACCATCTGCGGGATGCCCATGCGCGGGCCCTGGGCCGAGGCGAGGGCAATCACGATGCCGCCGAGCATGTGCCCGAGGGCAATCGCCAGCAGCCCCCACACCAGGTTGAGATGGAACACCTGGGCCACCATGGCGCCGGTGACGATGGGCAGCGGTGCAATGTTGGTGCTGAACCATAAGGTGAACAGGTCGCGGGCCTTTCCATGGCGCTCCGCGAGGGGGACGTAATCGACCGTGTGATTCTCGATCAGGGGATCTTGCCGGGACATCTGGGGCATGGAAATGAACTCGCGTTTGTCTGATCTTATAGTTGTTTGACGCCAAACCGGGGGAGCTCTCTGGCCGCCCCTCAGATGAACACCATATTATGGTATTCCAACATTTTCACAAGACTGATCCGTAGTCTCAAGCTGCATCTGATCCGTAATTGTGCCACATGCCCTCTCGCGTTTTCGCGCCTTTACCCCCGTATTTATTGGTTATAAGACCAAAGGCTGACGTTGGTCGGCGGCTTGAAAAAGCCCTTGATTAGATTGTATTACGGTATACCATCAGACCTACAAATCCATAAAATCCGCTTCACCGCCAGAGGACTGCCCCATGATCGATGCCGCCATCTACAAACAAGTGATGGGTTCGTTTCCGTCCGGGGTCACCGTGATCACCACGCTCGATGACGACGGGCAAATTGTCGGGTTGACCGCCAGTGCCTTCAGCTCGTTGTCCATGGACCCGGCCCTGGTGCTGTTCTGCCCCAACTACAGCTCCGACTCCTACCCTGTGCTGATCAAGAACAAACGCTTTGCCATCCATGTGCTGTCCGGTGGGCAGCAGAGCGAAGCCTATGCCTTCGCGCGCAAGGGCAAAGACAAGGCGCAGGGTATCGAGTGGACCTTGAGCGAGCTGGGCAACCCGATCCTCGCCAATGCCACGGCGGTGATCGAATGCGAGTTGTGGCGCGAATATGAAGGCGGCGACCACGCCATCATGGTCGGTTCGGTGAAGAACCTGATCGTGCCCCAGCAGAACGCCGGGCCACTGGTGTATTGCCACGGCAAGATGGGCGCCCTGCCCGTCATTGCCTGATCGTTGCGCTGGCAGGCGCCCGGCAGGCCGGGCGCCCATCGGTCATGTGCGAAAACGGCTGACCAACTGATTCAACGTCTGCGACAACGCCGTCAACTGCTGCGCATCCTGGCGCGTGGAATCGGCCAGGCTCGCCACCAACTGCGCATCCCCGTGAATCTGGCTGATATGCCGATTGATGTCTTCCGCCACCTGGTGCTGCTCTTCGGCGGCCGTGGCGATTTGCGTATTCATGTCGCGGATCACGTCCACCGACTCGCGAATCAAGCCGAAGCTGGCCCGTGCATCGTTGATCGACACCACCGTTTCCTGGGACACCTCCAGGCTGGCATGCATCTGCTTGCCCATCTGATGGGTGCGCCGCGCCAGGTTGCCCAGCAGCCCGTCGATCTCCCCGGTGGAGTCTGAGGTGCGCTTGGCCAAGGCCCGTACCTCGTCCGCCACCACGGCAAATCCACGGCCCTGCTCACCGGCCCGTGCGGCCTCGATGGCGGCGTTCAACGCCAGCAGGTTGGTCTGCTCGGCGATGGAGCGGATAGTGCCGAGGATCGACTGGATGTCGTTGCTGTCTTTTTCCAGCTGCTCCATGGACTGCGCGCAGTGGCCGACTTCTTCGCTCAGGCGCCCGACGCTGCTTACCGCAGCGTCGATCTGCTGCTGGCCGGTGTGCGCCTGGCGCTGGCCGTTGTCGGCCGAGTCCGCGGCCTGGCTGCAGGAACGCGCGACTTCGTTGGAGGTGGCGACCATTTCGTGAAACGCCGTGGAGACCATGTCCACCGCTTCGCGCTGGCGTTCGGCGACCTCGGCCATTTCCACCGAGACTTCGGTGGCACTGCCGGAGCTGCTGTGGATCTGTGCGGCCGCCTGGCCAATGCGCTGGATCAGCGTGCGGATGGCTTCAAGGAACTGGTTGAACCAGCCGGCGAGCTGCGCCGTCTCGTCGCGCCCTTTTACCGGCAGGCGCGCCGTCAGGTCGCCTTCGCCCTGGGCGATGCCTTCCAGCCCGCTGGCCACGCCGCGAATCGGCTTGACGATCAGCCCGGCAAACCAGGCGCCCACCACCGCAAACAACACCGCGCACACCAGCGCGATGGCCGCAATCAGCCAGGTGAGCCGCGCTGCGCCGGCCATCACTTCGCTTTCCCGCACCACCCCGACAAACCGCCAGCCCAACGCCTTGGACGGCCAGACAAACGCCATGTAGCGTTCCCCGGCCAACTCGACCTGCACCAGGCCCTGGCCGGCCTCGCTCAGCTGCCGGTAACCGTCGCCCAACTCGCCGAGCTGCTTGAAGTTGTGGGACGGGTCATTCGGGTCCACCAGCACCGTGTCATTGGCTTCCATCAACATCAGGTAGCCGCTGTCACCCAACTTGATCTGTTTGACCAGGTCGGTCAGTTGCTTGAGGGAAACATCAATGTTCACCACCCCGCTCGCCTTGCCCTGGCGGTCGTTGAAGCTTTGCACCGTGCTGACCAGCACCACGTTATCAGCGGCCCAGTAATAGGCCTCGGTGCGCAGGGTCTTGCCGGGTTGCGCCATGGCCGTCTTGTACCAGGGCCGGGTGCGCGGGTCGTAGCTCGCGAGTTTGGGATCGCCCGGCCAGAACACATAACCGCCGTCTTCGGTACCCAATGACAAGTAGGTGTAGGCCCCATGACTCTTGGCCAACCCCTCGAACAGCTTGAACAACTGCTGGTCACGTTCACCGGGCGCGACCTGGGCGGCATCGCTGGCCAGATAGCGTTTCACGTCGCCATTGATGCCCTGCAACTGCGGGTGCGCCGCCAGGTAGGCGACGTTCTGGCTGATGCCTTCGAAAAACAGCTGCATGGCGTTGTCGACCTGGCGAATTTCACGTTCGCTGCCGTCGATAAAGCCGTCCCGTGCCTCATGGCGCACGTTGAGGATGATCATCACCGCCACCAGAATAACCGGCAGGCTGGCGATCACCGCAAACGCCAGGATCAATTTTTGTTTTATGTTCATCGAGCTCGCTTTCCTTGTGAGGTAAGTGTGCGACCGTTGGAGAGAAAAGTTTTGCGGATATTCCGTATTATGGTATACCAACAATCAATCCGCCGAACAGCCGTCATCACTGGCACGCTTCACATTGGCGAGAGCACTTAAGGGCCCGCAGTCGACAGGCCGATCACAATAGATCCGAGGTAAGCGTCATGAAATTTTCCCTGTTCGTGCACATGGAACGCTGGGATGAAAGTGTCAGCCATCGCCAGTTGTTCGAAGACTTGACCGAACTGACCCTGATGGCCGAAGCCGGTGGTTTCAGCACCGTCTGGATTGGCGAACACCACGCCATGGAATACACCATCTCGCCCAGCCCGATGCCGCTGCTGGCTTACCTCGCAGCCAAGACCAGCACCATTCACCTGGGCGCGGGCACGATCATCGCGCCGTTCTGGCACCCGCTGCGGGTGGCAGGCGAATGCGCGCTGCTCGACGTGATCAGCAACGGACGCATGGAAGTCGGCCTGGCCCGTGGTGCCTACCAGGTCGAGTTCGACCGCATGGCCGGCGGCATGCCCGCCTCCAGCGGCGGCCAGGCCCTGCGCGAGATGGTGCCGGTGGTGCGTGCCTTGTGGAAAGGCGACTACGCCCACGACGGTGACATCTGGAAATTCCCCACCTCCACCAGCGTGCCCAAGCCCATCCAGCAGCCCAACCCGCCGATGTGGATTGCCGCTCGCGACCCCGACTCCCACAACTTTGCGGTGGCGAACGGCTGCAACGTGATGGTCACCCCCTTGATGAAGGGCGACGAAGAAGTGCTCGACCTGAAGAACAAGTTCCAGGCCGCGCTGGACAACAACCCGGACGTGCCGCGCCCGCAACTGATGGTGCTGCGCCACACCCACGTGCACGCCGTGGACGACCCTGAAGGCTGGAAAGTCGGGGCCAAGGCCATCGCCCGGTTTTATCGCACCTTCGATGCCTGGTTCGGCAACAAGACCGTACCGGTCAACGGCTTCCTCGACCCGAGCCCGGAAGAAAAATTCGCCGGCCGCCCGGAGTTTGAACTGGAGAGCCTGCACAAGACCGCAATGATTGGCACGCCGGAAGAGATCATCCCGCGCATCCAGTATTACCAGTCCCTGGGGGTCGACGAGTTCAGCTTCTGGTGTGACAACAGCCTGCCCCACGCGGAGAAGAAAAAATCCCTTGAGCTGTTTATCAAGCACGTGGTGCCAGCATTTCGCTGAGGTTAATCCCTGAGCCGCACACCGCGCCGGCAAAAAAACGCCACTCAATGAGTGGCGTTTTTCATACCCTGCTGGACGTCAAGACCAAGGCCCGGCTCGAAGCGCTACCCCACCCAACTGATCGCAGTCTTTGGGATCACCTCGGACTCATCCAGCTTGGAAGCAAACATGCTCACAGCCTCGACCGCGTCGCTGGTGCCATTGCGAATCTGCAAAATCACCGAGCCGGCTTGATCGGCCAGGGTAACGCCGCGCTGCGCGCCTTCCTGGGTGGCATTCATGCTGACGACGGCGTCGCGTGTCTCGGCGAGTATCTTGCTGATCATCTCGGAAATTTCCGCCGTCGAACGACTGGTGCGCCCCGCCAATTGCCTGACCTCGTCGGCAACGACTGCAAACCCGCGCCCTTGATCCCCCGCGCGGGCCGCCTCGATGGCCGCGTTGAGTGCCAGCAGGTTGGTCTGGTCGGCGATCCCGCGAATGGTGTTGACGATCGCCGTGATCTGCTCGGAGCGATCGCCCAGTTGCCCCACCAATCGCGCGGACGCACCGATATTGTCGGCAATTCGGCGCATCTCGCTGGCCGTCTCTTGAATGACCTGAGTGCCCTGCTCGGCGAACTTCTCCGTCTCGGCAGAGATATGGTAAGCCCGAGAGGCACCGCGGGAATCGGCCTCGAATTTCTCGACCCGCTCGGTGATATCGCTGGCGAACTTGACGATCTTGGTTAACTTGCCGTCGGCGTCATAGACCGGGTTATAGCTTGCCTCCAGCCACACGACGCGGCCGTGCTTGCCGAGGCGCTTGAATTGCCCGCGGAAAAACTCACCCGCATTCAGGCGACGCCAGAAGTCCGTGTACTCATTGCTGTTAACAAGGGCGGGTTCGCAAAACAGGCGGTGATGCTTGCCCTGAAGTTCCGCCATCCCATAACCCATCACATTCAGAAAGTTTTCGTTGGCGACCAATACATTGCCGCTCAGGTCGAACTCGATCACCGCCATGGCTCGGTCCAGCGCCACGAGCTTGCTGCGGGTAGCGGCCTCCTGCGCCACTTTGTCGGTGACGACAAGCGCGTACTTGACGATCCTCAACACCTGGCCACGCTCGTCCAGCACCGGGTTATAACTGGCCTCCAGCCAGACCGTCTGCCCTTCTTTATTGACCCGCTGAAACGTGCCGGAGACGAACTTGCCGGCCCGAAGCTCCGCCCAGAACTGGCTGTACGCCGCGCTGTTCGTCAACGCCGGCAAACAAAAGTCCCGGTGTGACTTTGCGCTCCATTCATCCGCGCGATACCCCAACGCCTGCAAGAAATTTTCGTTGGCGCGAAGCACCTTGCCGTTCAAGTCGAACTCGACCACGGCCATGGAGCGCTCAAGTGCAGCCATCAGTCCTTTGTACCCTGCAACATCGGCCGTCCTGGCCGCCAGTTCCGTTTTTAACGTTTTATTGAACATGACGTACCCCTTCAGAGCAGTGGACTCTAAAGGCGCTATCGGCTGTCAGGCACGGAACTGAACACAGCTCGCTGAGTTTTCATTTGACGTCAATTTAACGGCTGCAGCACCAATGTTAAAATATGTTATTTGAAAAAATAACTTCACATAATCTGATCACTGGTGGATTATCAGCCCTACACGCAACACACCCTGACCACAGAACGGGAACCCCCATGAATAATAAAAACGTAGGCGTTATCGGACTTGGCGCGATGGGCCTGGGCATCGCCCGCTCGTTGCTGCGCAAGGGTTTCAATGTGCATGCCTGTGACGTGCGCGAAGCCGTCACCCAACAGTTCGCCAGCGAAGGCGGCGTGGCCTGCCGTTCACCCGCCCATATGGCAGGTGAATGCGATGTGATCATCACCGTGGTGGTGAATGCCGAACAGACCGAGACCGTGTTGTTTGGCGAGCACTCGGCGGCCGCTGCATTGCGCCCGGGAAGCCTGGTGATTGGCTGCGCCACGGTGGCACCGACCTACGCCGTGGAGCTGGGCAAGCGCCTGGCCGACGCCGGCTTGCTGTACCTCGACGCCCCTATCTCCGGGGGTGCCGCCAAGGCCGCCGCCGGCGAAATGACCATGATGACGTCCGGCCCGGCCCAGGCCTATGCCAAGGCTGACGACGTACTCGCGGGCATGGCCGGCAAGGTCTATCGCCTGGGCGACGTGCATGGCCTGGGCTCCAAGGTCAAGATCATCAACCAGTTGCTGGCGGGCGTGCACATTGCGGCTTCCGCCGAAGCGATGGCGCTGGGGCTGCGCGAAGGGGTCGACGCCGATGCCTTGTATGAAGTGATCACCCACAGCGCCGGCAACTCCTGGATGTTCGAGAACCGCGTGCCGCACATTCTCAAGGCCGATTACACGCCGTTGTCCGCCGTGGATATTTTCGTCAAGGACCTGGGCCTGGTGCTGGATACCGCACGGGCCAGCAAGTTCCCGCTGCCGCTGTCGGCCACCGCACACCAGATGTTCATGCAGGCCTCCAGCGCGGGGTTCGGGCGTGAAGACGATTCGGCGGTGATCAAGATTTTCCCGGGCATCGAACTGCCGACCGCCAAGCCTGACTCCGTATAAGGACCGCTCCATGAACCGACCTGCCGCACGCCCCTTGCTGGGCTGCATCGCCGACGATTTCACCGGGGCCACCGACCTCGCCAACATGCTGGTGCGCGGCGGAATGCGTACCGTGCAGAGCATTGGCATCCCGAGCGACGAAGTCGCGGCCGGGCTGGACGCCGATGCCATCGTCATTGCCCTGAAATCCCGCACCCTGCCGGTTGCCGAGGCCGTCGCCGACTCCTTGGCGGCCCTGGAATGGCTGCGCGCACAGGGTTGCGAGCAGATTTTCTTCAAGTACTGCTCCACGTTCGATTCGACGCCCGCCGGCAATATCGGCCAGGTCAGCGAAGCGCTGCTCAAGGCGCTGGGCAGTGACTTCACCCTCGCCTGCCCGGCGTTTCCGGAAAACGGTCGGACGATTTTCCGCGGCCATCTGTTCGTGCAAGACCAGTTACTCAACGAGTCGGGCATGCAGCACCATCCGCTGACCCCCATGACCGATGCCAACCTGGTGCGCGTGCTGCAATCGCAAACCTCACACAAGGTCGGCCTGCTGCGCTACGACAGCATCGCCCAGGGCGTGTCGCAGGTTCGCGAGAAGATCGCCGAGCTGCGCGCCCAGGGTGTCGGCATGGCGGTTGCCGATGCCCTGTCCGACCAGGACCTTTATACCCTCGGTGCCGCCTGCGCCGACTTGCCCCTGTTGACCGGCGGCTCGGGCCTGGCCCTGGGGCTTCCGGAAAACTTCCGCCGTGCCGGCAAGCTGCGCGACTTCGATCCGGCCTCGCTGCCAACCGTGGAAGGCGGCGAAGTGGTGCTGGCTGGCAGTGCGTCGATCGCCACCAACGGCCAGGTTGCCGCCTGGATCGAGGCCGGGCGTCCGGCGCTGCGCATCGACCCGCTGGCCCTGGCGGCCGCAGAGCCGGTGGTGGAAAACGCCGTGGCCTTTGCGCGCAACACGCCACACACCGTATTGATCTACGCCACCAGCACCCCGGACGAGGTCAAGGCAGTCCAGCAGCAACTGGGCGTCGAGCGGGCCGGTGAGCTGGTGGAGAACGCCCTGGGCGCCATCGCCCACGCCCTTCGCGACAGCGGCGTGCGACGCTTTGTGGTGGCCGGCGGTGAAACCTCCGGTGCCGTGGTGAAAGCCCTCGGCGTACACCTGTTGCAGATTGGCGCACAGATCGACCCCGGCGTACCGGCCACCGTCAGCAACAGCGCCGAGCCGCTGGCGCTGGCCCTCAAGTCCGGCAACTTCGGCGGCCGGGACTTTTTCGACAAGGCCCTGAAGCAACTGGCCGGAGGTGCGCAATGAGTCGCGAAAACGCTCTGCGTGAGGAGATTTGTACGGTCGGGCACAGCCTCTACCAGCGCGGATTTACCGTGGGCAGCGCCGGCAATATCAGCGCCCGGCTCGATGACGGCTGGCTGATCACCCCCACCGACGCCTGCCTTGGGCGCCTGGACCCGGCGGCGATCGCCAAGGTCGATCTGACGGGCAAATGGATCTCGGGTGACAAGCCCTCGAAGACCCTGGCCCTGCATCGCCAGGTCTACGATCGCAACCCCGGGGTCGGTGGCGTGGTGCATACCCACTCCACCCATCTGGTGGCCCTGACGCTTGCCGGCGTGTGGAGCCAGGACGACATCCTGCCGCCGCTGACGCCGTATCAAGTGATGAAGGTCGGCCATATCCCGCTGATCAACTATCAACGCCCTGGCGCACCCAATGTCGCCGAACAGGTGGCGCAGTTCGCCAACCGCGTGCGTGGCGTGATGCTCGAGCGCCTGGGGCCGGTGGTCTGGGAAAGCTCCGTGTCCAGGGCCTGTTATGCCCTGGAAGAACTCGAAGAAACCGCACGGCTTTGGCTGATGAGCAACCCGCGCCCGACGCCACTGGACCAGGCCGCCCTGGACGAACTGCGGGAGACATTCGGCGCCCAGTGGTAGGCCCCGAGATTTACCCGCAACCCCCTTGATGCACGCCTTCGCGACGAGAGGCAGCCAAGCTGTCGCGACAACGTGCCTGAACAATAAAAACAACAGGACATTCCAGCATGACCCAGCCCTACTGCAGTGTTGACGCTTACCGTGGCACTCACCCTCCACACGTTCAACGTGGCGGGTGGATGCTATGAGCCCGCTTATTCTGATGGCAACCGCCGGTCTCGGGATCGCCCTTCTGCTGTTCCTGGTGCTCAAGTACAAGTTCCAGCCGTTTGTGGCGCTGATGCTGGTGAGCATCCTGGTGGCGCTGGTTGCCGGGGTGAAACCGGCTGACCTGGTCGCCACCATCGAAGGCGGGATGGGCAAGACCCTCGGCCACATCGCAATCATCATCGCCCTGGGCGCCATGATCGGTCGCATCATCGAGCTGTCCGGCGGCGCCGAGGCGCTGGCGAAAACCCTGATCGAACGCTTCGGCAACCGGCGCACGCCCCTGGCGCTGACCATGGCCGGCTTCATCATCGGTGTGCCGGTGTTCTTCGAAGTGGGGGTGATCATCCTGATGCCGCTGGCGTATGGCGTTGCCCGGCGGGCACGCAAGCCGCTGCTGATGTTTGCCTTGCCGATGTGCGCGGCATTGCTCACGGTGCATGCGTTCCTGCCGCCGCATCCAGGTGCCGTGGCAGCCGCCAGCCAACTGGGCGCCGACCTGGGCCGGGTGCTGATGTTCGGGCTGCCGCTCACGGCATTCCTGTGCTACGTCGGCTACCGCGTGGCGGGATACATGACGCGGCGTTTCTACCCGATGTCGGATGATATCCGTGCGGAAGTCTACGGGCCGCACGTGACCAACGATGACCTGCGCGCCTGGCATGACGGCAACGCCCAAAACGTTGAAAGCAGCACTGCCGCCGTGGCACACATGGGGCTCGAGGAATCCACCAGCAGCATCGTTGCCAAGCTGCCACCCGCCCCGGCGCCGGGTTTCGGGCTGATCGTCAGCCTGATCCTGTTGCCCATCATTCTGATCCTGCTGGGCACTCTGGCGACGTCGCTGCTGCCCATCGAATCGACCCTGCGGGCGATCATGACCGTGCTCGGCGCACCATTGGTGGCGCTGCTGCTCGACACTTTGCTGTGTGCCTGGCTGCTCGGCTCCCGTCGCGGCTGGAGCCGTACCCAGGTGTCCGACGTGATCGGCTCGGCATTACCCGGCGTGGCCATGGTGATCCTGATCGCCGGTGCCGGCGGTGTGTTCGGCAAGGTGCTGGTGGACACCGGGATCGGCGCGGTGGTCTCCGACCTGCTGCGCACCACTGGGCTGCCGGTACTGGCGCTGGGCTTCTTGCTGACCATGCTGCTGCGTGCGGTGCAGGGCTCGACCACCGTGGCACTGGTGACGACTGCGGGTATCATCAGCCCGCTGATTGCCACGCTCAACCTCACGCCCAACCATATGGCGCTGCTGTGCCTGGCCATGGGCGGTGGCGGGCTGGCGATGTCGCACATCAACGACGCCGGCTACTGGATTTTCACTAAACTGGCCGGGCTCAACGTGGCTGACGGCCTGCGCACCTGGACGGTGATCACCACCCTCCTGGGCACCCTGGGTTTCCTGATCACCCTGTTGATCTGGCCTTTTGTCTGAAGGAGTTCACATGCCTCGCTTTGCTGCCAACCTGAGCATGCTCTACCCCGAACACCCGTTTCTGGAACGCTTCGCCGCGGCCGCCGCCGATGGTTTCGAAGCGGTGGAGTACCTCTTTCCCTATGAGTACAGCCCACAGGATCTCCAACAACGCCTGACCGACAACGGCCTGGTGCAAGCCCTGTTCAACGCGCCGCCCGGTGATTGGGCCGCAGGCGAGCGTGGCATTGCGACCTTGCCGGGCCGCGAGGACGAATTTCGCGCCGGTTTCGACCGGGCGCTGGAATACGCCGCCGTGCTGGGCAACACCCGCGTCCACGTGATGGCTGGCTTGCTGCCGTCGGAAAGTGAGCGTGCGCGTCACCACGGCGTGTACCTGGAAAACCTCGCCTACGCTGCCGCCCAGGCGCAGCAAGCCGGCGTCACGGTGCTGCTGGAGCCGATCAACACCCGGGACATGCCGGGGTTTTTCCTCAACCGCCAGGACCAGGCCCAGGCCATCTGCAAGGAGGTCGGCGCCAGCAACCTGAAAGTGCAGTTCGACTGCTATCACTGCCAGATCGTCGAGGGCGACCTGGCCGTCAAGCTGCGGCGCGACATGGGCGGCATTGGCCATATCCAGATTGCCGGCGTGCCTGACCGGCATGAGCCAGACCTCGGGGAGCTGAATTACCCATACCTGTTCGCGCTGATCGATGAACTGGGGTATGACGGCTGGATAGGCTGCGAATACCGACCGCGGGGCGACACCTCGGCCGGCCTGCAATGGTTGCGGGACTGGAAGGCACGTTAAGCCAAACCCGTGGCCATGGCACCACGGGCATGGCGAAGTTCTATGCGAAAGAGTTGGGGCAGTTCATGCAGCAGACCGAAAAAGCGCGCTAGGCCGGTTCGTGGTCGGACGGCAACATCAGTTCGACCCCTTGCTTGCGGATGCCGTCTGCGGCGGCGGGAGCCAACGCGGCGTCACTGATGACGATATCGAACTGCTCCAGCCCGGCAATCTTGTACATGCTGAAGGTGCCGTACTTGGAACTGCTGGCCACCAGCACCGCTTGCGACGCCGACTGCATGGCGACTTGCTTGACCTCCACTTTCAACGCCGAAGGCGTGGTGATGCCGCGCAGAAGGTCCCAGGAACTGGTGGAGATGAAGGCGATGTCGGTGACCACCTGGCGCAAGGTGGCCACCGCAAGCCCGCCGACGCACGAATGGTTGGAGTGATCCAACTGCCCACCCGTGTGAATCACCGTCACCTGCGGGGCATCCATCAACGCCTGCACCACCCCGAAGTCGTTGGTCACCACGGTCATGCCGGCGAGTGCCTTGATGTAGGGAACGATCTCCAGCGTGCTGGTGCCGGCGTCCAGGTAAACCGTCATGTCAGCCCGCAGCAAGCGCGCGGCAAGCCTGGCCATGGCCTGCTTCTGCGGCAACTCCACCACCGCCTTGAGTTGATGGCTCGGCTCGCTGTGAAGCTGGCTCGCAATGCGCACCCCACCGGTGACCGAATAAGCCCGGCCTTCCTGCTCCAGCAACGCGATATCGCGCCGCACGGTCATGTGGGAGCAGTCGAACATCTCCATCAACTGATGAACACTCAGCACTTGATGCTTGCGCAACTGACGCAATATCAGCTCACGGCGCTGATCAGGAATCATCGGTGCGCCGCTCTCGGCGGTGATGTCCTTCTGGCTTGGCATTCAAGGCTCCAACGGGTACGGCGGGTGGGTTCGGGTGAACCACATAGTAGCGAATCCACCGCGACCCGCGCGAGCCTGGCAAAAAAACAGTCGCCCCACGCAACTACTTCAACCGCCCTGCCTCGCCCAGCCAGGCGGGTGCGCTTTTCTGCAGCCACTCAGTGGCCGCAGGATTGTGTTTGACGCGGCTGTCCAGGAACGCCACACCAATGGCCTGGATCGCTGCGACCTGCTTGGGATCGGGGGCAGGCTCGCCCGCCATCGAACTGTTGCCGCCGGGTTTGGGGCCGCGCTTGTGGCCTCGACCTTTGGGCGCATCGCCGGTCGCATCACCGCCCTTTTCGGCCTGCTTTGCCGGTCGGCTGAATAACTCGCTGCCCGCCAAGGTCTTGTGAGTCGCGCTGTTCAGGTCCAACCGGACACTGCCGGCCACCGTCACCGAGTCACCCAGGACTTCCCGCTGGCGATAGGAACTGACCCAGTTGAACGGGTCTTCATCCTGCTGGCCGGTCATCGACAGCACCGGGGCCGATATTCGGGCGTACATGTCTGGACGGGCGTCGGCGTCCACGTAAGGGCTGAGCAACACCACCGCCTTGGGCTGGATCGCGACGCCCGACGTAGCGCCAGGCTCCAGCGCCCCGGCGAGCGCCTCGGCGGTCTGTGCGCCAAAGTCGAAGCCGGCTACCACCACCTGATTCCAGTCGATGGCTGCCAACTGTGCATCACCCTTGGCGGCCCGTGCCCGAACTTCGGTCAGGACCTTCTGCAACGTGGACAGCCTTTCGCGCAAAGCGGCGGCGGAATAATGGGGGCTCGCCATTCCGCGAAAGTCGCCATACGTCGCCTGCTGCGAGGCAAACACCGACTGATCGTGGGCGTGCTCCTGAACCGACAGCACCGCATACCCGGCCTGTGCCCAAGCCTTGCGCCACGCCACGCCGCCCGAGGCCGACTCACCCAGGCCAGGCAAATAGATAATCAGCGGCACACGCTCCTGGGTCACCGGCGCCAGCCACGCCACATTCACCGATTGCTGGTCGACTTGCCAGGTCGCGCCCCAGCCGGCCGTTTCGTGGTGGGCGGGTTGATAAGCGGTGCTCAACTCTTTATCGACCCGCTCGCTGAAGGCTGCACGCGGGTTGGGCGGATCGCCCGCACACCCCGCGATCAATCCCAGGCTGCCCACCAGGGCGCCCACCGCCAGCCAGTACCGAGGTTGAAGGTTCATTCGATTCACACCGCCGTTCAGTTCAAGATGAGTGGCAGCCTAACCGACCCACGGGTTAACGAATCGCAAGCGCGGGTAAAGAATGGGTAAAGCGTGACGGCACGATGGCCTTCCTCGCAGGTCTTTGTTTTATGAACGCCGGAAAATTTTCAAGGAGACGCCTGTGAGCATCAGAAACAACCCCGAGGACTACCAGGATCTCAAGCGGGCCGTCGGCTTGCTGGAATCCCCCTCCCTGACGGCCAGGCTGTCCGGCATCATCGGCTCCCCCATCGAAAGCGCGGTAAAGGCCTTGCCGGGAGTGGTTTCAAAACGGATCAATGGCGCAGTGGCAGCGGCCCTGCATTCATCCGCTGACGCGGCGTTGTGGAGCCTGGAGAACAATCCGAAAAAAACCGCCTCGACCCGGTTGCACAAGTTTTATGCGGCAACCTCGGGCGCCATCGGCGGAGCCTTCGGTATTGCGGCGCTGTTTATCGAGCTGCCAATCTCCACCACCATCATGATGCGCTCGGTCGCCGACGTCGCGCGCAGCGAAGGTTTTGACCTGGCAGACTTTGCCACCAAGCAGGCGTGCATCGAAGTGTTTGCCATGGGCGGTAACAGCCAGGCCGACGATGCCACAGAGACCGGTTACTACATCACCCGCAGCTTCACCACCCAGGCCATGCAACAGCTGTCGAAGGAGCTGGCGGGAATCGCCGCCAAGCAGGGTTCCAAGGCCATCGGCAACCTGTCCCCGGGGCAAGCCGGGAAATGGCTGGCGATCCTGATCGACAAGGTCGCGACACGCTTTGGCTTTACCATTTCCAGCAAGTTCGCGGCGCAGGCCGTGCCGGTGATGGGCGCGTTTACCGGGGCGACGATCAATGCGCTGTTTACGCATTTCTATCAGGACATGGCGCGGGGGCATTTCATCGTCAAACGGCTTGAGGAGAAGTATGGGTTTGAGGCGGTCAAGAGTGAGTACATGGCCCTCAATCGTGTGACACAAACGGGATAATTACCAATGGTACCCAAGCCCTACGGTCAGGCCGAAATCGCCCTGCGCAGTGCCCGCTCCTGTAGCACTGTAGCTCCACTTTCCCCCTCTGGAACGCGCCGTCAGCCCGACGGCCAAAGCGGGCTCGCCCTCGTACACAGCCGTTGCCACCGCCACCATCGACTTGCCCGGCGAAGAGGCCGTCGGCAACCCGGCGGTGGCCATTACCGTCGCAATACCGGCGTACACGTCCTGCCGCAAGCTGCCAATCCGGCGATTGGTATAGGCATTGGCCTCACTTAGCGAACGATTGTCGGCCTGGTTCGACAGCCGCGTCGCCTGGCGGAAGTTGACCGCATCCGTGCCCTTCGCAGCTTCTGCTACATGGCTGATTTGACGCTCGGCGCCATACGTACCTACCGACACACTATTGGCCCGATCTGCTCGGGAATCCGCTCCCAGCGCCACACTGTTTGCTGCATTGGCACTTGCCTGCGAACCCAGCGCAGTACTCTGTTCAGCCTGCGCAGCGGCACCAGCACCGGTGGCAACACTGCGCTCGCCTTCGGCTTGAGCCTGTGCCCCGAGCGCCACGGATCGGTTACCTGAACGAATGGATGGGTGGTCGCCGGCTTCGCGCGCATCCACGGCGATGCCGGAAGAGTGCTGGCCCAATTGCTCGGCCTGCTGGCTCACTGCCTGCAGTTGTCTTCCGTTGACGGCATCAAGGCTGGTGGAGCTGACCTCGCCATCCTCAACGCCACCCAGCGTACGCGGGCCTTGGTTGCCGCTGATATCAACCTGGGCCCCATCAGCGGCGCCGGCCAACTGTATGTCACGACTGACCGGATCCTGGCGGACCAGCCCCACCTCACCACTGTCCATTTGTTCGCGCAGTGTGTCGGCTTGCGTACTGACGGCCTTTGATTGTTCGTCGGCAGTCACCACACGGTCATTGAGTAGACCGAACGCCTGGCCGATGGTGGCGGCCTTGACCGAATGGGGCCCTGTATCCTTCTGGCCAGGCTGCGTCACGGTGTAGGTGGCAGGACTCGTCGAACCGTCGGCGTGCACAGTCGCGGCGCCGCCCACGGCGCTGGCCAGTGCCAACTCCTGAGCTTGAGCAACACCCTGGATGTGCCCGAGTACGGTTTCTTCCGGGGCGATACCTTGCAGCCTTGCGGCTGACTGGTCCGCGACCTGCCCGGCGAGCGTCGCGCTGGCGTGCGCTGCGCCAGCGTCCTCACGGGCAGTGGCAGCCACGGTTTGTGTGGCCCTTGCACTGCCCTTGGCCGCGTCCGCGCGGGACTGTGCAAGGGCTGCGGCGCCTGTCACACCGACGGCTGCGTTTTGCGCTTGGTCGGCCACAGTGTTCCCAGCCTGGGCAACACTCTGGGCCGCCACCGCCACGCGATCAACCTCATCCAGCTGGCCCTTGTTCACTGCATCGGCCTGTGTGCTACCGGAGGCCAGTTGGGCGATGCGGGCTGAATGATCACGGTCGGCGCTGTAGGCCCCGTCGATGCCACTCCACTGCAACGTTTCATCGCGCAGACCCTGGATATTCCCCCCCAGTACGTCAAGCGCCGTGGCCTGGGTACGTACGGCATCGTTGAGGGTGGAGAGATTGCCCGCCACCGCGTGCAGCGCATCACCTGCGTTGTCGTGGCGGATTGCGGGCTGAACACTGCCATCGGCTGCGATCACGGGGATGCCATAGGCCGGTGCCGTGGGCTGCCCTTCGGCGTCCACGGTGGAGCCGCCGCCCAGCAGCCGGGTGTTGGCAGCGCGCCCCAGACCTGCAGCCGTCTTGACTGCCGCATCAAGGCGCTCTACCACGGTTTGCCCAGTGTCCAGGCCGGCGAGCTGAACCGCAGCCACATCAGCGGTGGACCGGGCGGCGTTGGCGGCACCTTGGGCATGCTCAGCCGCTCCCTGGGCGACTGACGCCGAGCTCAACGCCGTGCCGGCCGTCGTGTCTGCGGCAGCGGCACGATGACTCGCCTCGGTGGCCACGCCTTGCGCCTGGTCGGCGCCCGACTGCGCTGCGGCGGCAACACTCATCGCATCGATACTTGCGCTGTTCGCTTGCTGTGCCGAGGTTTGGGCAATCTCGGCCGTACGCTGGGCTGTGTTTGCCGCGTCCAGAGCCGCGCTTGCGCTGCCCTGGGCGGCCTGGGCCTGCTGATTGACCTGCGAGGCGCTCAGCAATGCTTGGTCGGCGGCACCTTGAGCAGTCTGCGCCGCCGTCTGCGCAGCGGATGCGGCGCCCAGCGCGGTGCCAGCCTTGACCTGGGTTTGCAGCGCGGCTTGCTGTGCACCAGACGCCGCAGCGGCAGCGCTATCGGCGGTGCCTTGGGCAGCCTGAGCAGAAGCCTGCGCTCCGGTGGCGAGGTTGAGGGCGCGGCTGGCGGTAGCGTCGGCGGCGTTGGCAGCCTCGCGTGCTGTCGACGCGGCACCCAGTGCAGTGTCGGCGCTGTTGCGAGCGACCAGGGCGGTATTGTTCGCCCTGGCGGCCGAGCCCTGCGCAGCGCCTGCGGTGCGCTGCGCGGTATCTGCAGAACGCTGCGTCTGCACAGCAGAGGACAACGCAAGGTCGGCGGTGCCTTGGGCTTTGTCGGTGCTGGCCTGAGCATTGTCCAGTGCGCCTAATGCACTGTCTGCGCCGCGCTGGGCGGCATCGGCCAGGCCTTGGGCGGAAGCGGCGGTGTCGTGGGCGTTTTCTGCGGTGCCCTGGGCGTTCTGCGCATGGGTTTGCGCGGTGGCGGCCGCCGCACCTGCCGAGTCGGCTGTTTGCCGGGCGGTGGCGGCGGTTGCCTGAGCGGCCGTGGCTGCGACAAGTGCCGCGTTGACTGAAGTCTGTACCGAACCCGCCGCGTTGAGTGCCGCAGCAGCCGTGCCCCGGGCTCTGTCAGCCATCTCTTTAGCGACCTCACCGGCGCCTTGTGCGGTCGACGCGGCACCCGCAGCCTGATCGGCGACTCCCCGAGCGGTAGCTGCCGCATCCTGTACGGTGTTCACCGCGTTCAGGGCCTGGCCGGCAGTGGTTTGCGCGGCATCAGCGGCCGCGTCGGCGTCCTTGCCCGCAAGCAAGGCCGCATCCGCAGCGCGCTGTGCACCCTCGGCCACCGCCTGTGCACGTGAGGCCGCAGTGGCAGCCCGGTCCGTCCGGCCCTGTGCATCCGCGGCAGCGGCCTGCGCCGAAGTCACCGAGGTGGAGGCTGCGTCAGCCGAGCCCAGGGCCGCTGTCGCGGCAACCGTGGCCCTGTCTACGACATCTACCGCGTTCTTGACGCGGGTTTGCGCGGCGGTAGCCAGTGCCTGCGCCGTCGTTGCGTTGCCTTGCGCTTGGGTGGCGGAGCCTTGGGCGGTCTGGCCCGACTGCTGAGCCTTGGCGGCGGCAATGTCGGCACGCTCCGCCGCCGCTTGCGCATTGGCGGCGGTCGCGCCGGCCTTGCTGGCGGCGCTTGCCGCGGCGCCGGCGCTGCCCTGGGCGAGCGTGGCGGCGTCGAGGGCGCCCGCTGCCTCCCGGGAGGCACTGTTGGCCCGTGCCAACGAAGCGTCGGCGGCTTCCTTTGCCGCCAACGACGCCAGCTGCGCCTTGTCCACGGCAGCATCGGCTGCACTGGCCGCCTGTTGTGCACGCAAGGCACTGCTTTCAACACCGTCCAACTGGCCCTTGTTGACAGCGTCGGTTGCCGCCACGCCAGCTGCCAGATTGATAATCGACGTGGGCACGCCGGCGTCCCTGTCGGCGTCATACGCGCCGGTCTGCGGGTTCCAGTAGAACTTCCTGGTCGCCCTCAACACCTCGGCTTTGTCCGAGACATCCTGGACGGCATCGAACACGCCACCCATGCGGTCATCGGTGAAGTTGTGCGCCTTGTCCAAGGCCGTCAGCGCCCCCAACAGCGTGGTAGGCTGTGGCGTTCCCGGGGCCAGGCTGATCAGCGCCAGCGGTGCCGGCACTACCCGGTCGCCCTGGGCCAGCGGGCCGGTTCCCAAGGCCTGCGCCACCGATTCACCGGCCGTGGTCTCACGTGCTCCGAGACGGCGAATCGCCTCGTATCCCGAGAACAACTGGGCACCGTTAATGGCATCGGTACTCGTGGCATTCACCGCGCCTGGCGCCACAAAAATCCATTGACGCAAGCGTCCCGCGCTGCCGCCGCTGACCGTACCGACAGCACGGCTGCGATCGAAGGAGTAAGCACGTCCATTAAGGGTCACGGGCGCAACTTCGCGCAGGTCATCAGTGGCCGAGAAGCTGCCGAGTGCGACACTCGACTTGTGGGGAGCTTGGGCGCTGTAGCCGATCGCCACGCTTTCGACGGTGGATGCGGTCGAGTTCCTGCCGATAGCAACCGCGTTGTCTCCTCGCGATACCGCGAATCGCCCGCCGGCAAACGAGTTTGCACCGCCAGCCTGCGCGCTGGCGCCGAGGGTAGTGGCGTACGCACCTGAAGCCGTGGACGCCGCACCAAACGCCGTACTGAACGTATTGGAGGCCAAAGCGGTATTGCCGAACGACAGCGCATACGGATTTTGTGCCCTGGCGGTAAGGCCGAAGGCCATGCTCCAAGAAGCCGTACTCTGGGCCCCGCGGCCAAAGGCAAAGCCGCCATCAGTGGCCACTGCGTTCCCCGTCTTATCGCCTGACTGGCCGATCGCGATGCTGCCGTTTGCACCGCCCAATATCATCCGCCCGCTGTTGACATATAACTCCGCGCCCAAGGAAAGCGAGGTTGCGCCAACACCCGCCGTCTCTGACGGGCGATAGAACATCACGCTGTCGGTTTGGCCACTCCTGATGCTCGAATCGCACCGCCCCGATTGACCGTCCTTGAAGTTCAGGTTTTCGTTCAAATAGGCCCTGTCGGCCCCCGAACCTGCAATGTAAGCGGTTTGGGGATCATTGAGGCTGACGCATTCGCCGCTGTCATTTGCGTTGACGTGGACACCGTTGCCTGCCTGTGCGTCAGACACTCCCAGCAGCGCCGAAACACCGGTCAGCGTCAGCAGGCCGGCGATCGGCCAACCCCGTGATGTCGACGTGAATTCGGGGCAGTAGAAGGCGCGAATGAGGGAAAGAAGTGGAGTGAGAGGAACAGCATGCAGACAAGCGACCTGCGAATCAAAACGCAATGTGACTTTCACGATGACTTACCTGAGACATTGACGGGTGCGCGGAACCGAAACCAGGCGCCACGGCAATCCGATGGCTGAGACGGGTTCTACGGGTGGTGCCTGCTGCGATAGCGGGCAATGATTACTGAGGGTTATTGTGGGTAGCAACGCCGGCTGGGACTATCGGACTGCTCCTAAATCGGCAGGCCGATGGCCAGGCCCTCGACCTGCCGAGCTCAGGCTCTACCATTCGTAACCCACGCCGACCGCCAGCCCTACACTCCCCTGGGCACTGCCCGAGCCATTGGCCTTGTAAGCCCACCGGCCATCTTCGGTGCGACCCGAGAGGCCGACGGCCAAGGCTGACTGCCCCTCGTAGACCGACGTCCCCATGGCCACCATGCTCCTGCCCGGTGTCGACGCCACAGGTAAGGCTGCCATGGCCATCGCTGACGCGATGCCGGCATAGGCGTCCTGGCGCACCGCGCTGATCTCGCTGTCGGTATAGGCGTTGGCTTGCCGCAGCGTGCGGTCAGCGGCCTGGTTGGAGATCTGCGTAGCCTGGCCGAGATTGACGACATCGGTCGCCTCACTGGCTGCCGCTACGTTGGTGATTTGCCGCTCCGCACCCGGCGCGCCCACTGAGACGGTATTCGCCCGCAAGGCCTGGGAGCCGGAGCCAAGCGCGACGCTGCCTGGCACATCGGCCCTGGCACCTGCCCCCAGTGCGGTGCTGCGAGGCGCTTGGGCCGCGGCACCAGCCCCCACCGCAACGCTGCGCTCGCTGCCGGCCTGGGCGTTGGCCCCTACCGCCACGGCCTTGCTACCCGGCGTCACCGTTGCCTTGTCATTGCCTTGGGTGTCAACGGCGATGCCGGAGGCTTGTTGCGCCAACTGCTTGACCTGCCGGTTGACGGCGTCGAGTTGTCGGCCATTGACGATATCGGTGCTGTCGGCGCTCAAGGCCCCCTCCTTCACACCCGTCAGAATCCGGGGCCCCTGGGTACCACTGAGATCGACACGAACGCCGTCAGTGTCCCGCGCCACCTGGATATCCCGGCTGAGGGAGTCCTGGCGAACCAGACCGACCTGGCCATTGCTCACCTGCTCGCGCAAGCTGCCCACATCCGCCGTGGCCTTGCCGGCCTTGGTGTTGACCGCATTCAGCGACGTGTCGAGCGCCTCGATCGCCTGGCCGACATTGCCTGCCCGGACCTGATCGGTAGGGCCACCCTCAGGGTCGATTCGGGTCACAGCGTAGGCTGGTGCCTTCACGGCGCCCTTCGCGTCGACAGCAGCGCCACCGCCCAACGCATCGGCCAATGCTTGTCGGTCTGCGCGGCTCTTTGCCTGTATGCGATCAAGCACGGTTTCACCCTCCTCCAGCCCCTGCAATTGTGCTGCAGCACGGTCGGCCACCTGGCCAACCTGGCTGGCCAGTGTGTGGGCAGCGTTTGCCGCCTCACGTGCGCCGGCAGCAGTGCCGCCTGCGGTATCGGCGGCTTGTTGCGCGGTATCAGCGGCAGTCTGGGCGGAGGCAACAGCAACCACCGCGCCATCCGCCGTATCCTGGGCCTTCACCGCAGCGGCGTGGGCCGCGTCGGCGGCGTTGCCCGCCTGCGATGCGGTGAGCGCGACGGTATCGAGCTGCCCCTTGTTGACGGCATCGGTTTGCGCAATACCGGCCGCCAGGTTACCGATGCGGGCAGGCTCACTGCGATCTGCGCCGCGACCCGCGGTATAAGCGCCGCTAGTCTCGTCCCACACAACGCTGTCGTCACGCAGCGCCCGGACGTCCTCACCCAAGGCGCCGAGTGCCGCACCCTGGCGGTTCACGGCGGTGTTGACCGCGCCGGCATTACGGTCCAGGGCAGTCAGAGCATCGCCCACATTGTCATGGGTTTGAGGCGCGGGCTGAACGCTGCCGTCCGCATTGATCTGACTGATTGCATAGGCCGGCGCTGTCGGCTGGCCATCGGCGTCCACGGTAGAACCTCCTCCCAGTGCCTTGGCGACGAACTCACTGGCCACACCTGCGGCGCCCCGGATCGCCGCGTCAATGCGCTGGACGACGGTCTGGCCGCCGTCCAGGCCCTTGAGCTGGCCGGCGGCGACATCCGCAGTGGCCTTGGCCCCATCGGCGGTGCCTTGAGCCGCGTCCGCCCCTCGCTGGGCACTGTTTGCGGCGTCCATGGCGTTGTCGGCGCGGGTCTGTGCCGTGGCCGCAGCCTGCAGCGCATCGCTCGCCGAGCGCCCGACGGCGTCCGCCGTGCCTTGGGCCTTGTCCGCCGCGTTGCGCGCCGACGATGCCGAAGCCAGGGCGGTATCGGCAGCACCCTGGGCTTTTTCAGCGGTTGCCTGCGCACCGGAAGCTGAACTCAGTGCGGCGCCAGCTGTGCCTTGGGCCGCCTCCGCGGTGTGCTGCGCCCGGCTCGCCGAGGTCAATGCGTTGTCAGCGGTTTCCTGGGCGTTGCCTGCCGCGTTTTGTGCGTTGACTGCAGCAGTCAGTGCCGCGTCGGCCGTGCCTTGGGCCGTCTCGACCGCCTGGTGCGCCGTCGAGGCCGTGCTCAGCGCCTGGTCTGCGGTGGACTTGGCGGCGTCGGCGTTGTGCTGTGCCGTGGAGGCCGCGCCAAGGGCTGTGTCCGCTGTGCCTTGCGCGGCATTGGCGGCCTGTTGTGCGCCAGCCGCCGAACTGACGGCGGTATCGGCACGGTCCTGGGCCGATTGAGCGGCCGTCTGCGCACCTGTCGCCGTTGCCAATGCGGAATCCGCAGTGGTTTGTGCAGCGTCGGCGGAGTGCCTCGCACCCTCGGAGGCGCTGAGCGCCTGATTGGCAGTGAGCTGTGCGGCATCGGCGCCTTTCTGCACCACGGCAGCCTTGTCCAGCGCCGCGTTCGCGGTGCCTTGGGCCGCGTCGGCGGCCTTGTGGGAGGTGGCGGCTGCAGCCAAGGCGGTGTCGGCGGAGCCTTGGGCGGCCGTAGCGGCATCCCCAGCCCGAACGGCCGTGCCCAGCGCCGTATCGGCAGTGCCTTGCGCAGCATTCGCGGCTTGTTGGGCGCTGGAGGCCGTGGCCCGCGCGGTGTCGGCAGTGCCTTGGGCTGCTGCCGCGCCTTTTTGCGCTTCAGAGGCCGAACTCAGTGCTGTGCTGGCGACACCCTGTGCGGCATCGGCCGTCTTCTGTGCGGTGGCTGCCGAACCCAGGGCAGTGTTGGCGACACCCTGTGCGTTTTCGGCCGTCTGCTGTGCAGCCGCAACGGCGCCTTGCGCCCGCTCGGCAGTTCCCCGGGCGGAGTCGGCGGTTTTCTGGGCGTTTGCCGCAGAGCCCAGCGCGGTGCTGGCGGTGCCTTGCGCCGCGCCTGCGCTCTTCTCAGCGCTGTCAGCCTTGACCAACGCGGCATCGGCAGCACCTCGCGCGCCGTCCGCCACCTTACGGGCCTCATCCGCCCCGGCCAACGCAGAGCTGGCCTTGCCTTCTGCGGTCTCGGCCGTTCGCTGCGCCGTCGTTGCCGAATTTTCCGCCACGGCCGCTGCCGCCTGTGCGGCCTGGGCCGTTTGCTGCGCGCCGCTTGCCGAACCGAGTGCCGAGTTGGCCGTGCCTTGGGCGGCATCAGCGCTCGCCTGCGCAGTTTCTGCGGCCCCCAGCGCGGCTGTGGCAGAGCCTTGCGCGGTGTCTGCCGTTTTTTGTGCGGCATCGGCCGAGCTGGCGGCGTCCCTGGCGGTGCTCTGCGCATTATCCGCCGTTGCCCGTGCTCCCGCCGCCGTTTGCAGGGCTGCGTCGGCACCCTGTTGCGCTGCGCTTGCCGTTTTGCGGGCATCGTCAGCGCTGGCCTGCGCCGCACTGGCACCGGCCAGCGCGCTACCGGCAAGGCTGTTTGCATTGTTGGCCGTACTTTCCACAGCGTCCAACTGGCCCTTGTTTACCGCATCCGTCGCGGCCACGCCGGCGGCCACATTGGCAATGCGGTTCTCGGGGCTGGCACCTTCACTGGCGGTGTAGGCTCGCTGACCCTCGTCCCAGCGCAAGTATTTCTCGGCCATCGCTAAACGGACTTGCTCAGCCGTGTTGTTGGCCAGTTGATCCACGTCACTCAAGGCTTCCTGCGTGCCTTTATGGGCCTGATCCAAGGCCTTGATCGCCCCCACCACCGACGTGGGCTGCGCCACGCCAGCGCCCAGGCTGATCAGGGAAAAGGCCGGCAGTTGCACCTTGCCGTCCTTGACCGCAGTACCCTCGCCGAGGGCATCCGCCACCGACTGAGTGGCCGCCAGCTCCCGATCCCCAAGTTTCTGGATCGCATCGTAGGCGACGAACAACTGGGCGCCATTGACGCCATCGGTGCTGGTGGCGCCAACCGCCCCCGGAGCCATGTTGATCAGTTGGCGAGTCTGGCTGGCATTACCCAGGCTGACCACGCCCATTGCCGACGTACTGTCGACACTGTAGGGCGTGCCATTGATCGTCACCGGCGTCACCGCCTTCAGGTTCTGCGTTGTGGCGCCACTGCCCAGTGCAACGCCGTAATTGTGTTGTGCGCTGGCCTTGTTCCCCAAGGCAACCCCTTCATTGCTACTGGCCGTCACGCTGGCCTCGGAGCCCACCGCCACGCTGTGGGTGCCATCCGCCCTGGCGTCACGACTCGCGGCAAACGCCCCGCCGCCACTGGCCGATGCACCGGCACCAATGGCAGTAGCACGCTCTCCCGCCGCCGCCGAATTGGCGCCGATAGCCGTGGCGTACTGATTCGTGGCCTGGGCGTTATAGCCAAATGCATGGGCATAGTCAGCCAGGGACTTGGCCTGGAAGCCCGCCGCCATGCCCCAGCCGCCAATGCCTTGGGCACCATGACCAATGGCCGCGCCGTTGACGCTGGCTTTGGTACTCTCGTTACCGATCGCCATACTGCCGCTTGGCTGCCCAAGTATCACCCGGCCGCTGTTGACGTATAGTTCGCCGCCCAGGGTCAGTGAGGTTGCCCCTACGCCGGAAACGCCCCCTGGGCGGTAAAACAGTACCGAATCGGTCTGGGAGCCCTTGGTCGCGGAGTCGCACTTGTTCGACGCCTGGTCCTTGAAGGTCAGGGTTTGCGCAAGATACGTCGTGGCATTGCCATCGTTGTTCTGCGGGTCATTCAAACTGACGCACTGGCCATCCGCATTCGCGTTGATGTGGACACCATTGCCCGCATGGGCAGGTGCACTCAGCAATGCCGTGATGCCGGTCAGGGTCATCACCCCCCATAGCGCCCAATCCCGTTGACGGCGTGGGGACTGACAAGCGTCAGGCGCATGGCAATAACGCATGCGAACCCAGTAGCGAATCGGATTGAGCGGGGCTGATCGCAGGAACGCAAACGGCAAGACTGAACGCGACGTAACTTTCACAATAACTCACCCTGTAGCACACACATCGCCGGTATGAACCCGTACGACGTGGCATTGAAGTGCAGAGGCAGGAACCGTCGGCGACAGCGTGCGTGCACTCGTTCTGTAATGCCCGCAGTTGCTGCGAGCCGCTATGAATCAGGATGAATTCTGTAGAGCATCCGAAAATGCCGATATCGGACTGCTCTTAAAATTCGAATCGACCGAGGCAGGTACCTGCACAAGGTTAGGCCACGATTTAGTCCCAGTCTTATAGTTCTCTCACCTGCGCCTTGCTCAAATGTGGACTCACCACAACCACCGAGCATCCGCAGATGGCAGCCCACGTTGTCGCCCCCTCCGAACGAGCCTTGCAAAGCCTGGTCATCCTGGCCAGTGACGAGCAGTACGCCCACCGCGTAGCCATGCAGCTCAGCGGGAGCCATCTATTTCAGATCGAACACATCAACTCGTTGAGTGAATTGATGACGCACCTGCGCAATCAGCCTGTCGACATCATCGTCGCGCAAGTTCACGCCGACCACGTCGACAGCCTGATGCTGCCGTGCTGTGTCAGCGACCTGAATGCTTCCGGGCTGCTGTGCAGCATTCCGCATATCGTCTGGACCGCACAGCCACAATCCGAGCTTTCGTTCCCGCCCGGACTGCTTACCGCAGGGTTTGAGCAGGGCTGGACGCACACCCTTAATGGCGTCTCGACGGCGGCGCTGGCTTCCCATGCGCGCCTTGCCAAGGCTTCAGGTATCCAGGTCGAGATCGCTGCTGAACAACAATCCGAACAGCTCCTGGCAATTATCAGTCAGTTGGCAAACACCGCCCATCCGGCGCCGCGAAGCCCAAACGAGGAAAAGCTGGAGCAATTGCTAAATGACGATGAAGTGATTGCGGCCCTCGCCACCGGAGATGGATTAAGAGTGGTCTATCAGCCCCAATACGATTTAGCGACACGAGCGATCGTCGGCGCGGAAGCCCTGATTCGCTGGCACCATCCGCAGCATGGGGATGTGCCTCCCTCGATCCTGATCCCGATGATCAATCAGCTCGGGCTGGATCTCTTGCTGTTCAGCTTTATCGAAAAGACCGTGATCGACACCTTGGGCAAGTTGAACCGTGCGGGCATTGAGATCCCCATCGCCATCAACGCGTCGGCGCGAACACTCTGCGCCTATGGCCTGGCCACACGGCTCGCGCAAAAGATGCACCGGGCGGGATTGCCCTGCAAGCGCCTCAAAATCGAGCTAACCGAAGATCTGGCGCCCGACAGCGAACTTGCCCTTTTAGCCTCGATCACCGCTTTGCGCGCCAAAGGCTTTCCAGTGTCCCTGGACGACTTCGGTGCAGGTGCTGCAACGTTGTCACTGTTGTCGCGCATGCCATTCGACGAGATGAAGATTGACGGCACCCTGGTGCGTGCGGTGGGCCAGTTCGCGCACTCGTCGGAAATCATCTCGGGTATCGTCGGTCTGGCTCAGTTATTCAATATCAACCTGATCACCGAGGGTATTGAAGATACCGAGAGTATCGAGTTGCTGAACAAGCTGGGCTGCAACACCGGGCAGGGTTTCGCCCTGGCCCGGCCTATGGAGAGCGATGTCTTCCTGAGCATGATCACCGCATAGAGATGCGTTCACATCCATTGAACCTGTAAACGTCACCCCGCGCGTGCCGGAAACTATCACGGTACGGTTTAACGATATTTACACCTTTGCTGGAGCCGAATTGATAGATGGTCTTTAATCGATTAGTTACCCGGCTACTTTCGAGTGTCCATTGGCAACCATGAAAACCATACGCATAGCGATCCTTGATGATCATGCAGTGGTACGCCACGGCCTTGTCAGCCACCTCGCCGAAGAGTCATACATCGAGATCGTTGGCGTCTATGAAACCAGCCGTGAACTGATACGCGGGATGGCGACAATGCCTGCCAACGTCCTCCTGCTGGACTTTGCTCTGGGACGGGATGAACTGGACGGCGTCTCCCTGATTCGCGCCTTGCGAAGCCGCTTCCCTGACTGTCGTATCCTGGTGCTGTCGAGCCATCACGAGTCGGCCACCGTGTCGCTTGCCTTGCGTGTCGGCGCGCGAGGCTTTGTAGGTAAAGATGAGGGGCTGGGAAGCCTGGTGAAGGCGATTCGTACCGTTGCCTCGGGCGCCATCTATCTGAGTGCCGACATGTCTTATCAAGTGGCCGACGCAGCCAGGCCCGGCGAATCAGAGCAAACGCCGATCAGTGACAACGCCTTGCAGCGAGCGGCATTGTCGGCTCGCGAGCAGGAAGTGATCCGCTGCTATCTGGAAGGCATGACGGTGACGGAGATCGCCGAAAAGTTCAATCGCAGCATCAAGACCATCAGTACGCAGAAGGCCACCGCTTTTCGCAAGCTTGGGGTCACCTCCAATAACGGCTTGTTCAAGATCATGAAAACTCTGGACTAGACATGATGATCAGGAGCCACGCTCGTTGGGTCGCCAGCCTGCTCTTGCTGATGGCTGCGACATGGGCGGACGCCGGTGCCCTGCCGCCCGGGCCGGATCTAAGCGTTGAAGAACACGCCTGGATCGAACAGCACCCGGTATTACAAATCGCCGTCGTCGGCAGCCTTTCGCCAATCGAATACGTGGAGAACGGCCGCCTCAAGGGACTGTCGGCTGAATACCTGCAGTTGATTGCCCACAAAACCGGCTTGAAGATCGACTATGTTTCCGCTCACTCGATCCAGGAACGCATAGAGCTGCTGATGACCGGTCAGGCGGACCTTATCTCCACCATCAGGCTTAATGGGCCCGGTGGTAAGGATCCCCGGCTGCTGCTTACTTCAGCCTATTTGAATACCACCACGGTCATCATTACCCGAATCGGGCGCCCGCCTCTTTTCGAGGCCGAACAGCTGGACCGGCTGACCGTGACCCTGCCCTACTTCGATCGCTACAGTGACTTCCTCGCGACGAAGGCACCTGGGGCGAAATTGATCATCGGCGGCAGCGCCCTGACGATGCTGCAGCAAGTTGCCGAAGGCACCGCTGATGCTGCAGTTGCCACCGAAGCCTACCTGCTGCCATTTCTCTATCGAGAGTTCCAGGGCCAATTGCAGATATCCGGGGTGCTCACCGGTATGGCGTCGCAAATTGGCATGGGCACTCGGAAAAACGAGCCTTTACTGCACTCAATCATCCAGAAGACGCTCGATTCAGTCACCCCTGACGAAGTTCGCGTCCTGCACGCCAATTGGCTGCGCGAGCATGCCACCCAGGACCTGCCGCTCAGGGAAGTCATGTCCCACTACCCTCATGAAATCGCGTTAATTGTCCTGGTGGTAGTGCTATTGCTCATCACGATTTACCAAACCCACCGCATGCGCCAGCGTGCCGAGCGCAACGAGCAGGAAAAGGCGATGTTCCTGGCGGTCATGAGCCATGAAATCCGCTCGCCGATGAATGCGGTGGTGGCGGCCGTCGAACTGTTGCGCAACACACCGCTGGACAAGCAGCAACAGCACTTTGCCGACCTGGCCAACCACGGCGCGCAATCGTTGTTGAGGCTGCTCAATGACGTACTGGATATTTCCAAGCTAGATGCCGGGCAGGTCAAGCTCGAATACGAGCCGGTGAACCTCGGCACCCTGGTGAATAACGTCGTTGACCTGCATCGCTTGCGGGCCCGGGAGAAGCATTTATCAATCAGCGTCGACGGCGAATCCCACCTGCCACTGTTGATGCTCGACAGCACCCGCGTTGGGCAGGTGCTGCACAACCTGCTGTCCAATGCCATCAAGTTCACCGAAATCGGCGGTGTGGAAGTTGCCTATGCGATCAGTGACCTGGCTTCGTCGCGCAACAAACAGTTGCGGTTGACCGTCACTGATACCGGAATCGGTCTGAGCCCGGAAAGCCAAGTGCGCCTGTTCCAGCCTTACAGCCAGGCAGCACAATCCTATAAGCGCTCAGGTGGCACAGGCCTGGGGCTGGTCATTTGTCGCGACCTGCTTAAACTCATGGGCGGCACCCTCACGCTGGACAGCTCGCTGGGCAAGGGAACGCGCGTTGAATTGTCGCTGACCGCGGAGTTGGCACCGCCCGACTCGACAGAGGCTGAAACCTTGCTCCCCACCACGAACTGGTCAGCCACATCCGCACCAAAGGCCTTGCGCATTCTGGTCGTGGAGGACACCGTCGCCAACCAGGCGGTATTGCAAGCACAGATCGAGGGCTTCGGCTGCACGCCGGTGATCGCCAGAGACGGCGCCCAGGCCGTGGATTGCTTCGAACAAGGCACCTATGACCTGATCTTGATGGACTGTGACCTGCCGGACCAGGACGGCTATTCGCTGACGCGCCTGTTCCGCATGATCGAACAGGATGCCGCCCAAACACGCTGCCCCATCATTGCGATCTCCGCCTCTACGGGCAACCAGCATGTCGCCCGCTGTTTTGATGCCGGCATGGACGGCATCCTCAGCAAGCCGATCAGCCTTGGCAAGTTGCAGGATGCCATCGAGTTATGGTGTGGCGTGACGCTCACGTTACTGCCACACCCCTTCTCTGACCGGCAGCCTGTGGGCCATCAGCAGATCCTTGAAGCATTGGAACGGGATCTACTGGCGCTGCTTGAAGGTATGGTTCTACGCAATCTGGAGCCGGCCCTCCACGCAGCCCACCGTCTTCACGGCGCGGCACTCAGTGTCGAGTGGCCAGAGGTGGCCCGCGAAGCAGGACGGCTGGAGGCCCTGCTCAGAGCAGCCACGCCTTGGAACGACCCAAGCTACGCCACGTCCTTGCAGGCAGTGCTTCATGGGTTTCGCACTACGAGCTTCAGTCATCCTGTTTTCGAACCATCCGCTCCCCCTCCGGCAGATTGAGATTCGGGTGTGCGAATTCAGAGCAGTCTGATTGGATCTCCCGCCCTCCCCCCTGAAAATCGGCTTTGTCAGCTAACGACAAACTCAACTGCACTCAAGGTTTGACTGATGGACCCATTGCACGAGATTCAAAGACGGCAACTCAGGCTGATCGAGTCAGCCTCCGTTAACGAAGCCTGCGCGATTGACTTGCTGGGCGTGCTGCGCAGGTTGACGGCGGCCGACGCCAGTACCGTCCTGAACATGGTCGCGCTGCTGCAAAACGAGGCGGAATTCCTGCGCAGGCTTGCGAAAGACATGGCCATCCGTGATTACGGGATGTTGGCGGGTTAGCGTGATCACACGTTTGCGAATGCCCTGGGAGGATTGACCGAGAAGCGGGAGGTTTGCCTTTCAGATCAAACAGCTCAGGACGAAAAAACCTCACCCCGCGGTCGCACAGAGTTCTTGCATCTGGGCGCCTGCTGCCTCACAAGCTGCGCCTGCACCCCTGCAACCGCATCCAGAACAGCCTGGGCCCAGTTCTCATCCTGCGGATTAACCACGACCACGCGAAAGCCGTGATCATGCCCCTCGGCCCGCACGCCCTCGGAGTCATCCACGTGCAGGTCGATATCGAAGGCCGGCGGAAATTTCGAAGGTGTGTTCGACAGCCCGCGCACCGTCAGGGCGCGGGTGTGCAGCACGCTGTTCACCACCCCGTCGACGCGGATGCCGTACAGCATCAACCAACGCCTGATGTAGGAAGGCGCCCGGCCAGACGACGTGTACACCCAGATACTGCACCCCTGGCGGCGCAGCTCCCGGGTCAGGGAACGGGTGCCGCTACGCAGCGGCTCACCCCACCAGCGATGAACGCAATTGGGTAGCCAGCTTGCCTCGACGGCAGAATGATGGAGTTGGCAGGCCAGCGTGTCATCGATATCAAACGAGATACGCACGCGCGGGCGCTTGAGCACACCCGTGGGCATGGCATGCCGCACGGCTTGCAAGACTCGCCTGCCGGAGGTCCGGCATTTGCTGGCAAGCGTTGGATACCCGCTCATTAATGGCCTCCCTGATAGATGGGCTGCGGTGTGTCGCTCAAGAAAAACGCCTTGGGATCCGGTGCCTGTTCCTCCAGGAAGGCGGCGTATTTTTTCTTGATCTTGGGCAATTCGTACAACGCCTTGACTCCATGCTTGGCAGAGTTGCGTATCACCGAGGAGGGATTGAAGTAGCCCTCGGCATTTTCAAGTGTCAGCACGAACGGCGGCAAACCCGCGCGCATCAGCAAGTAGCTGACGATCAGCGAGCCGCTGCGGTTGTTGCCTTCGATGAACAATTGCGGCTTGCTGAGGATTCGCACATACACACCGGCTGCGCGCTTCCAGACTGATTCGCTGCGATACGCGCAGTACCAGTTGTACAAGTCCTTGATGCCGCCCTCAACGTTGTTGAAGAAGTGCTGCTCGGTGGCCGCCAGGTGGTGACTGTACTCCTGGCGACGTGCCGGGTCCTTGCCGCAGAGCACGGTGGCATTGATTTCCAGCATCAGGTCCAGGTGCTGAAGGTCAAACAGGTCGACACCCCGAGCGACATAATCGTCAATCAGCGCGTAGCCCTCAAGCACATTGAGCAGCACTTCGTCGGTCAACGGGTCGCGCTGCTCGGTAAAGTGCTGGCTGAGCTCGGCAAAGCGGCGCTGTACCTCACGCAGTGCGCGTTCAATGGCAGGCAGATCAAGGCGACGTGGAGCGGGCATTGGCAATCCTGGGAAACGGTAAAGGGGCCGGTCAGCTGAACTTGCCGCTGATGTAATCCTCGGTCATTTGTTCACGCGGGCTGCCGAAAATCTGGGCAGTCGGGCCCATTTCAACCAGGTACCCGGTGCGCGTGCCCTGGGAGATGTCCACCGAGAAAAACGCGGTGGTATCCGCCACACGGATGGCCTGCTGCATGTTGTGGGTCACCAGGGCGATGGTGTAGTCCTTCTTCAACTCGACCATCAACTCTTCAACCCGGCGGGTGGCGATCGGGTCGAGTGCCGAACACGGCTCATCCAGCAGCAGTACTTCGGGCTCGGTAGCGATGGCACGGGCAATACACAGCCGTTGCTGCTGGCCACCGGAGAGGGACAGGCCGCTGACCTTGAGCTTGTCCTTGACCTCGTCCCACAGCGCAGCACCTTGCAGGGCGTGCTTGACGCGGTCGCCCAGGTCGCCTTTGTAGCGGTTCAGCCGCAGGCCGAAGGCGACGTTGTCGAAGATGCTCATGGAAAACGGGTTGGGCTGCTGGAACACCATGCCGATGTAGCGGCGTACGACCACCGGGTCGACACCCTTGCCATACACGTCCTGGCCGAGGAAATGCACATGGCCCTCGAAGCGAAAGCCCTTCACCAGGTCGTTCATGCGGTTGAGGCTGCGCAGCACGGTACTTTTGCCGCAGCCGGAAGGACCGATGAAGCCGGTGATCTTGTTCTTCTCGATCGGCACATGGCTGTCACGTACCGCCATGAAGTTGCCGTAGAAAATCTTGTCGAGCTTGCAGTCCATGACCACAGGCTCCTGGGTGACAAACGGAGCGGCTATTTGCGCAGTTGATACGTTCAAAATTCAGGTGCTCCCGTTCTCAATACTTGGGCTTGCCGAAAATCCGGCTGACAATATTCACGACCAGCACGATCATCACCAATACCAGCGAGGCCGCCCAGGCGAGCTCGAGCTGGTTGTCGAAAGGCATGCCGGAGAAGTTGTAAATCAGCACGGCCAGGGATGCCGTGGGATTCATCACCTCCAGGCTGCCGTCGTGGAAGATCCAGTAGTTGCTGAACAGCGCGGTAAACAGCAACGGCGCGGTTTCGCCGGCAGCACGTGCCACGGCGAGCATGACGCCCGTGAGGATCGCCGGCATGCCGGTTGGCAAGATGATTTTCCAGATGACCTGGGAGCGGGTGCAGCCCATGCCGTAGGCGGCGTCCTTCATGATCTTGGGCACCATGCGCATCGACTCTTCGGCGGTCAGCACCACGATGGGCAGCATCAGTACCGCCAATGCAACGCCACCCGCCGGAGCGGAGTAGGTACCGGTGGTCATCACCACCAGGGCGTAGGCAAATACCCCGGCCAGGATGGAAGGCAGGCCGGTGAGCATTTTGGCGGCAAAGCGCGAGGCGTTCGCCAGTTTGCTGTCCGGCCCCAGTTCAGCCAGGAAGACGGCGGCCATGATGCCCACCGGCACCGCGATGGCAGCGGCGATGCCGACCATCACAAAGGTACCGGCCATGGCGTTGCCGAAACCGCCGCCGGTCTCGAAGCCGGTCGGCGGCAGTTCGGTGAACACTTCCAGGCTCAGGCGTGCGCCGCCACGGGTGATCAGCATGTAGAGCACGGAGATCAGCGGCACGCTGGCCACCAGTGCGCCAAGCCAGACCAGTGTGGTCAGCACCAGGCTGCGCAGGGCGCGACCTTCAAATTTGCGCTGCAGGCTGGGCACAGCGCTGATTGGGGACGTGAGGTCTGTCATTGTTTAGTACCCCGCTGGGCGTAGAGCATGATCATCGAACCGATGACGTTGACCAGCAGCGTGATGAACATCAGCACCAGGGCTGCGTACATCAACACCTCGATCTCGTTGGGCCCGGCTTCGGGGAAGTTCAGCGCCAACAAGGCGGCCAGCGTGTTGGCCGGCGCAAACAGGGAAAGCGAAATGTTGTTGGCGTTGCCCACCAACATGGCCAGGGCCATGGTTTCACCCAGTGCGCGGCCGAGGCCAAGGACCAGGGAGCCGAAAATACCGGTGGCAGCGGATGGCACCATCACCTTGAGAATGGCTTCCCAGTGGGTGGTCCCCATGCCGTAGGCGGCCTGTTTGGTTTTCATCGGGACGCTGGTGAGGGCGTCCTGGGAAACCGCGGCAATGGTCGGCAGAATCATGATGGCCAGTACCAGCGCGGCAGGGAGTAACCCTGGCCCGCTCAAGGACGTGCCGAAAAAAGGTATCCAGCCCAGCTCGCTGTTCAGCCAAGCCGTCAATGGACGAATCGCCGGGATCACGACGTAGATACCCCACAGGCCGTAGACGACGCTGGGGATGGCTGCGAGCAATTCGACAATGGTGCGAAACACAGCTGCCAGCTTTGCCGGCAGAAAATCCTGGGTCAGGAAAATCGCCATGCTGACGCCGAAAAAGCCTGCAATCAGCAGCGCGATCAGGGCGCTGTAGAGCGTGCCCCAAATGGCCGGCAGAATGCCGTACTTGCCTTGGTTAACGTCCCAGACACTGCCGAACAGCACGTCAAAACCGTGCTTCTCCATGCCGGGAAGAGCCTTGCGTCCCACCTCGAATACCAAGGCGGCGACCAATGCCAGAATCAGTACCACCCCGATTCGGGCAAGCGCACGGAAGGTGCGGTCAACCAGGAAATCCTTTGCGGAGGGGGGTTGGCAGGCAGAATCCGGGTTAACCGGTACGACGAAGGGTTTGTTCATTGGCTAATTCCGGACCAGGGGGGAAACTCTCCCGGCGTGGCTGATGACAGCACACACCGGGAGAGGCCTCACGCGCATTACTGGATGTTGGCGGACGCTTTGCGAACCTGATCGACAACCGATTGCGGCAGAGGGATGTAACCCATCGAGTCGGCGATTTTCTGCCCCTCGGTCAGGCTGTATTCGACCATTTCACGCATGGCCTTGGCCTTGGCCGGGTTGCCGTTGTCCTTGCGGAAGATCATCCAGGTATAGGACGTGATCGGGTAGGATTTGGCGCCATCCGGGTCCGGCAGCCAGGCCACCAGGCTTTCCGGCATCTTCACCGCTGCCAGTGCCTCGGCACCGCTTTCGGCGTTCGGTACAACATAATGGCCGGCCTTGTTCTGCAACTGGGCGAAGTCAACCTTGGCCAGCTTGGCGAAGCCGTATTCGATGTAGCCGATGGCGCCAGGGGTCTGGCGTACGGTGGCGGTCACACCGTCGTTTTTAGGCGATTTGATGAATTTGTCACTGGCTGGCCAGTTAACGGTGTTGCCTTCACCCAGTTCTTTCTGGAACGTCGGGTTGATCGCTGCCAGGTGCTTGGTGAATACCGCGGTGGTACCGCTGGAGTCTGCACGCACGACCACGGTGATTGGCGTATCGGTCAGCTTCAGGTCCGGGTTAGCGGCGACGATCTGTGGATCGTTCCACTTGGTGATCTTGCCCAGGAAGATGTTGGAGTAAACATCACGTGGCAACTTCAACCCTTTTGGGTTGCCTGGCAGGTTATAGGCCAGCACGATTTCACCCGCGGTCATCGGCAGCAACTGCACGCCTTCGGCAACCTTGGCGATGTCTTCGTCTTTCATGGCCGAGTCGCTGGCGGCGAAATCGACGGTTTTATTCAGGAAGTCCTGCACGCCCGCGCCGCTGCCCTTGGACTGATAATCCACCGTGACACCTGGGGTCTTCTTGCTGAAATCCTTGAGCCAGGTCAGGTAGATCGGTGCCGGGAAGCTTGCACCGGAACCGGTCAGGCGAACGCTTTCGGCAGCAAAAGCCATGGAGCTGGCACAAAGAGATACCGAAACGGCGAGTGCAGCGGACTTCATCAAGCTCTTCATTAAGGAAACTCCTTGTGATAATTGGCCTCCGCACTCTGCAATAGGGTTGTTACAGTTTTATGAAAATTGAGTGGCGACGTGCTTTTGTCCCTGTTTTTCGCCTCAGCGACAGGGTTTGCGCGTGCTGGTAGTTGTAACAAGTTGCGACTAACGCTCAATCACGCCCCTTTGACTCATGGGGCGTCGCCGGTCATTCAGTGCTCAAGGACATGAGTTCACTGACACGGGAAACCAGGGTTTTGACCGCAAACGGCTTAGTCAGCACCTGCATCCCTGCTTCTAACTGGCCGTTGCCGATGACGGCGTTTTCCGCATAACCCGTAATGAACAGCGTCTTCAGGTTTGGCCGGACGTCCCTGCCCGCATCCGCCATTTGCCGGCCATTCATTCCGCCTGGTAAGCCCACGTCGGTGATGAGCAAGTCGATGTGTGTGTTGGAGCGCAATATCTCCAGCCCGGCGATACTGTCGGCCGCCTCTATCAGCGTATAGCCCAGTTCACCCAGCACTTCCGTCAGGAGCAGCCGAACGGTGGGTTCATCGTCCACCACCAGGATCGTCCCCCCGGTTTTGCTGACCGTGGCTAGGCTTTTTTCTTTATCGTCGCGGTTTTGCCCGGCTTCCCCGAAGTAGCGTGGCAAGTAGATGCACATCGTCGTGCCTTGACCCACTTGCGAATAGGCTCTGACCTGACCGCCGGATTGTTTGGCGAACCCGTAGATCATCGAAAGCCCGAGGCCGGTGCCCTGGCCGAGGGGTTTGGTGGTGAAGAACGGGTCGAATGCCTTTGCAATGACATCGGGGGTCATGCCCATGCCGGTGTCGGTGACACACAGAGAAAGGTATTCGCCTTCGGGCATGTCGTGGGCGCTTGCAGCCTCAGGGGCCATCAACCGATTGGCCGTCTCGATGGTGATGCGCCCGCCATCGGGCATGGCGTCGCGTGCATTGATGCAGAGATTCAGCAGCGAGTTCTCCAGTTGGCTTGCGTCCACAAGCGCGGGCCAAAGCCCCGTGGCTTCGACGGTTTCCACCACAATGCCGGGGCCCACCGTGCGCTGAATCAGCTCAGTCATCCCTTCCATCAGCGCATTCACATCGGTGGGCCGCGGGTCGAGTGTCTGTCGCCGGGAGAAGGCCAGAAGGCGATGCGTGAGGGCCGCCGCTCGCTTGGCGGCGCCCTGTGCAGTCGTCATGTACTTGTCGACCTCCATCAAGCGGCCTTGGGCTATCCGGGTGCCCATCAGCTCCAATGCCCCTGAAATCCCGGCCAGCAGGTTGTTGAAGTCATGCGCGATGCCACCGGTCAGTTGTCCAACCGCTTCCATTTTTTGAGACTGGCGCAATTTCTCTTCGGTTTGCATCAGTTCGGCCGTTCTTGCCAACACCCGCTGCTCCAGCGTTTCGTTGAGCGTCCTCAACGCCGCCGTCGCCCGATCTCGCTCGGCCTCCATCGCGCGACGTTCTTCTACGTCGATAAGCACGCCGGGGAAGCGCAGCGGGCTGCCATCCTCGGCGCATTCAATTCGTCCGTTCGCTTCAATCCAGTAGTACTTCCCGTCAGCGCGACGCACGCGATATTGGTGGGAATACGCGCCTCCTCGCGTAATGGCCTCATTCAAGGCCCCCGAAAGTCCCTCTCTGTCGTCAGGGTGCACGTTTCTAACGATCTGATTGAGGCTGAGGCCTTCAAGGCCCAGCGTTGGGTCCAGGTCAAAAACCCTGGCGAAGGCTTCGTCCACGGTGAAGCAGTCGGTGGGCAGGTCCCAGTGCCACGTGCCTAAAATGGCACCCGCTGCGAGGGCGAGCTGGACGCGCTCAATGTTTTCGCGCGCAACCGCCTCGCTTGCCAGAAGGCGTTCCTGGGCATTTCGCCGTTCAGTGACGTCGCTGAAGAAGATTGCGATCTGCCGGTCGGCTGGGTCGCCGACACGGACCGCGCGAACATCGAACCATCGTTCGAACGTATTGGCGTAGCTTTCGAAATTGGCCGGCTCTCCGGTCTTGGCGACGTGCCCGTATTTCTCGAACCAAAAGCTCTCCAGATTGGGCGCAAACTCGGTGACCCATTTGCCACGCAGGTTAACGCCGGCCTGACGCTCGAAAGCCGGGTTGGCTTCGACGAAGCAGTAGTCCACCGGCCGGTCGTCGGCATCGAATTTGACTTTGACGATGGCGAACGCCGCCTCGATCGTTTCCAGGATCGTGCTGAAGCGCTCTTCACTGCGGCGCAAGGCCGTTTCGGCGCTGCGGGAACGGGTCATGTCCAGCATCGCACCGATCATTCGCTCGGCCTGGCCGTCGGTGTTACGGATCACGTGTCCTCGGTCAAGCACCTCGGCGTAGGAACCGTCCTGGCAGCAAAAGCGATATTCGGCGCTCCACGTGGTGCCATGCCCCTCAAGCGCGGTGCGGATCGAGCTCTCTACACGCTCCCGGTCCTGAGGGTGAATTTGGCTGAAGCGCCACTCAGCCGTGGTATCGACGGTCTCCAGCGGGAATCCGTAGGCCTGTTGCAGTGCTTCGTTCCAGATGATCTGGTGGGTATTCAGGTCCCAGTCCCAGACCGCGTCGCTGGTGGCCTTGACGGCCAATCGATAGCGTTCCTGTGCATCGACAATCGCGCGGCCGGCCAGGTGCTCGTTGGTGCGATCACGCAGGATTTTCACGAAACCAAGGTGGGCCCTGGCGTCATCATAAAGTGGCAGCAACTCGCCTGAAGCCCAGAACCGCTGGCCATCCTTGCGAAGGTGCCAGCGCTCATCCGAGGCGCGGCCCTCCAGGAGCGCATTTTGCATTTCCCGCTCAACCTGCCCGCTTTCGCGATCAGCGGGGGTGAAGAACAGCGCAACGCTCTGACCGCGCACCTCTTCGGCGGTCCAGCCCATGACATGAGTGGCTCCCGAATTCCAATCGGTGATGTACCCGAGCGGGTCGATCACGACCATCGCGAAATCGACCGCACTGTCGAAGATCGCCCTCTGGCGTGCCTCGCTTCCGGCAAGTGCCGCTCGACTGGCTTTCAGTTGAGCCGCCATGTCCTGAGTGTCAGGGGCCTCGATCCCGGCGTTACTGAGAGCCAATCGTAAGCGCTTGATCTCTGACTCAAGCTCCTCGCGGGTCATACTTTTCAAGATTTTCACCGCTCGTTCATTATTGGCTTTTTGGGGGGCAAGCCTGAATCAGTAGGCGTCACGGAATACAGCCAGGTTTGAAATATAGACTCACAAGGCCATTGGCAGCTTGAAACCCCGGCGATGCCGATTGCCCATGATCAATCGTCCTGGTGACGTCGCTCAGCGTTGTGACAAGAACTCAGCGCTGCAAGTTTCTTGCGAAGCTTGCAAAAGCGCGACTCCGCCTGGCGCCTGCCCCTCCCTCGCACGCAGGTTCGCCGGGAGAAATTGCCCGAATGCATCCCCTTGAGCTATTCGGGGCATAGAAAAAAACAACATCATAATGATGGCACTGTCTGATACCTTATCGTACGAATACAGCCACTCCGAGGATTGTCATGGGCGAAGGCGCTCCTATTCCGCCGAACGAAATTGAACGGCTAAAAGAGGTCGCAAGATTTTGTCCAACCGACAGCGATGAAGATGATGTGTTTGATAAAATCGTCGAGATGGCGGCTGCCTACTACAACGTCCCCATCGCACTGATTTCAATCGTCGAAAAACACCGGCAATGGTTCAAGGCACGGGTGGGTCTTAAAGAAACGCAGACTCCGCGAGAAGTGTCTTTCTGCGCCTACTCTACGCTGGACAACTCGCTGTTGGAGGTGTCGGACGCAACGCGGGATGCCCGCTTCAAAGACAATCCCCTGGTAACAGGCCCGCCGCATATTCGTTATTACGCGGGCGCCCCCTTGATCACCGAGGATGGTTTTACCCTGGGAAGTCTTTGCATCATTGACACCGTCTCCCGCCCGCCCATGAGCGAGCGTGACA
The DNA here is from genome assembly GCF_024807515.1 of Pseudomonas sp. BIGb0558. Lineage (NCBI taxonomy): Bacteria > Pseudomonadati > Pseudomonadota > Gammaproteobacteria > Pseudomonadales > Pseudomonadaceae > Pseudomonas > Pseudomonas sp. BIGb0558. The sequence continues at coordinate 10,753 of NZ_JANUEW010000035.1, read as the reverse complement.
GTGCAATGCTCAACGGCTTCGCTGAGCTGGTGATGATGCGCATACAGGGCATGCGCTCGCGCAATTTTGTGGACCAACCCACGGGGCTGTTTAATCGCCTCAGGCTTGAGGAGGATATCCGTCAAGCGGTCAAGCTTAACAACCGGTGCCAGGTGTATGCCGTTGACATTATCTCGCCAAAATTCCTCAACGATATTGTAAAGGCCCTGGGTTATAGCTTTGCGGGAGACTTGGTGCTGGCGATCAAATCACGCTTGCAAAAACTCTTACCCGCGCGGTGCCTGCTTTACAAAATAAGCCCGACCCGGTTTGGCTTCCTCCTTGAGGAGGATCAAACCACCGGACACATCTGCGAAAGTATTCTCACCGACTTCAAAATGCCGGTTGAATGCCACGGCATCCCCATACTCATGCAAGTGGGGATTGGTGTGCTGCCTATTCATGGTGCAGGGCAGCAAGACTGGCTGCGCCTGCTGGTGAGCGCGGCAGATGAGGCGCGTGACCGCAAGCTGGGATGGTCGCTCTACGAACCCCAGTTTGACGCTGCTCAACAACGCGCGTTCATGTTGTTGAGTTCGTTGCCGGAGGCGGTCAGCTCCGACCAACAGTTCAGCCTGGTGTATCAGCCCAAGATCAAACTGCCTTCGGGAACCTGTCATTCGGTCGAGGCATTGCTGCGGTGGACCCATCCGTTGCTTGGTCCCATCAGCCCTGCCGAATTCATACCCTTGGCTGAAAAAACCGCCCTGATACCCTCCGTTGGGTTATGGGTGCTCAACGCAATCATCCGGCAAGCGATTGTCTGGAAGGCGCAAGGCCTGCGCCTGCGGATCGCGATGAATATCACCGTCAGCGATCTGGAAAGCGCCGAGTTCGTGGACGCCATGATTCATGAAATTCAAACCTGCGGCCTGGACCCGGCCGGCTTTGAACTTGAGTTCACCGAAAGCATGCTGATGACCAACCCTGAAGAAGTCATCCGGCAGCTGGAGCGTGTGCGCAGGTTTGGCGTAGAGGTTGCCGTGGATGATTTCGGAACGGGCTACAGTAACTGGGCGTATTTGAAGGAACTTCCGGCCACCACCGTCAAGCTTGATCAGTCACTGATCAGCGGGCTGGGCAGCAATCAAAATGACAAACAATTGGTCAAAACCCTGATCGGCCTGGCGAAGGGGCTCGGCTACCGCATCGTTGCCGAAGGCGTGGAAAATCAGGAAATCCTGGACCTTTTAATACAGTGGGGATGTTCCGAAGCACAGGGCTACCTGATAGCAAGGCCCATGAGCGCAACGCACCTGGAAACCTGGATCGATCAAGTCAGCGACCGCGAATCGGCACAGTAGCCACCCTCAGACGCTAACGTTTGCTCGGCGTTGCACTGGCGGGCGCTTGCAGAAAGCCCCGCGCCAACTGCTGGTATAACTCCGGCCCCATCCGCGCGCTGACCGCTTTGGCAATCAGGGCGACGGCCATCAGACTGATCACCATCCCATGGCTGTCGATCATCTCCATGACGATGATGGCGGACGTGATCGGCGACTGTGTGACCGCCGCCAGGAAACCCACCATGCACAGCGCAATCATCGGTTGGGCCGCCACGTGGAAAAAGTCGGCGGCATTGGCCCCCACGGCCGCGCCTACTGCCAGGGACGGAGCAAAAATACCGCCGGGGATACCGGAAAAATAGGTCACGACAGTGGCAAGAAAACGCGTGATGGGCGCATGCCATGGCAGGCCGATGTCGGACACGATGATCTGTGAAGTGATGCCGTAGCCGCTGCCAAATGACATACCGCCGCTGAGCCAGCCGAGCACGGCCACAATCAGCCCGCAGCCACCGGCGAACCACACCGGGTGCAAGCGGCGCCACTCCCAGAGCACGAACCGATGATGCCGTTGTGGCCACAGCAGCATCCGGCTGAATAATCCTCCGAGGAGGCCGCAACCGATTCCGGATGCCAGCGCCGGAACGATGATCTCCAGGCTGAGATCTTGCACGTCCAGGTGGCCGAAATAGTTGTAGTTGCCCTGTAAAGCGATCGCGACCATCCCCGACAGGATGATCGTGCTGAGCAGCACGCCACTGGTCCGGGTTTCCAGCTTTCGCCCCAGCTCCTCTACCGCAAAGGCCACACCGGCCAACGGCGTGTTGAATGCGGCAGCAATGCCCGCGGCGCCTCCGGCCAGGATCAGGTCTTCGGGGCGGATAATCCGCGCATTGGGCAGGTAACGGTGAAAGAAGTGCATGATCGACGCGGCCACCTGAACCGAGGGGCCTTCGCGCCCCGCCGAAAAGCCCCCCGTCAACGCCAGTGTTCCAAGACCGATCTTGGCAAACGCAATACGCAAAGACACCAGCTGGCTGACAGGTTTGCTCTGGTGGGCCAGCCGCGTGGCAGCGATCACCTGGGGAATACCACTGCCCTGGGCCCCGGCAAAAAACCGGGTCGTCAGCCACACCACCAGCATGCCGACCAGCGGTGTGTAGATAAATGGCAGCCAAGGGCGCCCTGTCGTCTGCTGAGCAAACTGCATCAGTGCCAGGTCGGCCAAGCGGGCAAACATCACCACCAGCAGGCCCGCACAGGTAGCCGCCGCCCAGAGCGTCACGCGGGTGCGCCAGCGGATAGAGGTAAAGCGACGGCGTAGCAACAATAACGGCTTGATCACCCGAGCAGATTCCCGTTGAGGTTCGATGGCATGCAGCGTCAAAAACCCCGGATGCCCTTGCTTGAGACGCGCCGATATCCAGGCGCAACCACTCTAGTGTGCGCGCAGCAATGGTGTCACGAGTTTATCCCGCAACGGCCGATCGATTTTGGGAGCTATGACGCGGCGGGATAGCTGCCAGGCCAGGCAGAAAAAAGGCCCACATCGTGGGCCTTCGCAAGAAACGCGTGAATGTCAGGCCAGTTCGAAACGGTCCAGATTCATCACTTTGGTCCAGGCCGACACGAAGTCCTCGACGAATTTGTCCTCGGCGTCGGCACTGCCATAAACCTCCGACAGCGCCCGCAGCTGGGCATGGGAACCGAACACCAGGTCGACACGTGTACCCGTCCACTTGACTGCACCGGTCTTGCGGTCGTGGGCCTCAAAGGTATCGTGGGAGCCTGGGGCTGGCTTCCATTCAACCCCCATGTCCAGCAGGTTCCTGAAGAAGTCATTGCTCAGGGTCCCCGGGCGATCCGTGAAGACGCCGTGCCTGCTCTGCCCGACATTGATATTCAAGGCCCGCAGACCGCCCAACAGCACAGTCATTTCGGGTGCGGTCAATGTCAGCAGTTGCGCCTTGTCGACCAGCAGCGCTTCAGCCGACACCTTGTAGTGCCCCTTCTGGTAGTTCCGAAAGCCATCGGCGACCGGCTCAAGGAAGCCGAACGACTCGACATCCGTCTGTTCCTGAGAAGCATCGGTACGCCCGGCCGTGAAAGGCACCGAGATCTGACGGCCCGCATTTTTTGCCGCCAGCTCAACACCCACACTGCCCGCCAGCACGATCAAATCGGCCAGCGAAATCTTTTTGCCCCCCGCCTGTGCGGAGTTGAAGTCGCTCTGAACAGCTTCCAGACGCTTCAACACGCCCGACAGTTGCTCAGGCTGGTTGACCGCCCAATCCTTCTGCGGCGCCAGGCGCAGGCGTCCGCCATTGGCGCCCCCGCGTTTATCGGAGCCACGGAAGGTGGAAGCTGCCGCCCATGCCGTCGAAACCAGCTGCGAAACCGTAAGCCCCGATGCGAGCAGCTTTTGCTTGAGCGCAGCGACGTCCTGTTCGTCCACCAGCGGATGATCGACGTTGGGAATCGGGTCCTGCCACAGCAACTCTTCCGTCGGGGTTTGCGGGCCGAGATAACGAGCAAGCGGGCCCATGTCACGGTGGGTCAGCTTGAACCAGGCGCGAGCAAACGCGTCGGCCAGTTGGTCAGGGTTGGCCAGGAAACGTCGGGAAATCTGTTCGTACGCCGGGTCGAAACGCAGCGCCAGGTCCGATGTGAGCATGCTCGGCGCATGCCGCTTGCCGGCGTCATGGGCATCCGGAATCTTGCCGGCGCCCGCCCCGTTCTTCGGTGTCCACTGATGTGCACCCGCCGGGCTTCTGGTCAGCTCCCATTCAAAGCCAAAGAGGTTTTCGAGGTACTCATTGCTCCATTTCGTCGGTGTAGACGTCCAGGTGACTTCCAGCCCGCTGGTGATGGTGTCACCGCCCTTGCCGCTGCCGAATGTGTTTTTCCAGCCAAGCCCCTGCTCTTCCAGGCCTGCCGCCTCCGGTTCCGGGCCGACGTTATCAGCCGGGCCTGCGCCGTGGGTCTTGCCAAAGGCGTGACCGCCGGCAATCAGCGCAACGGTCTCTTCATCATTCATCGCCATGCGACCGAAGGTCTCACGAATATCTTTCGCCGAGGCAACCGGGTCCGGAACACCTTCCGGCCCTTCCGGGTTCACGTAGATCAGGCCCATCTGTACCGCCGCGAGGGGGTTTTCCAGATTGCGCTCACCGCTCCCGGTGCGGCTTTCTTCGCTGCCATGAATCTGCGGCTCGGCCACCAACGTACCGTCGCCCGGCTGCTGCATTTTCTTTTGCGCGCCATAACGCTCCTCTCCCCCCAGCCAGGTGGTCTCGGAGCCCCAGTACACGTCTTCGTCCGGCTCCCACACATCCGTGCGACCGCCAGAGAACCCGAAAGTCTTGAAGCCCATGGACTCCAGCGCAACGTTACCGGTGAGTACGATCAGATCGGCCCAGGAAATCTGGCGGCCGTACTTTTGCTTGACCGGCCAGATCAGGCGACGCGCTTTATCCAGGCTGACGTTGTCAGGCCAGCTGTTGAGCGGTGCAAAGCGCTGCTGTCCCGCACCGGCACCGCCACGACCATCAGCCGTACGATAGGTCCCGGCGCTGTGCCAGGCCATGCGAATGAACAGCGGGCCGTAGTGGCCAAAGTCCGCCGGCCACCAGTCCTGGGAGTGCGTCATGACATCGCGCAAATCCCGCTTGACGGCTTCGAAGTCAAGGCTCTTGAACGCCTTGGCGTAGTCGAACCCCTCCCCCATGGGGTCGCTGAGGGAGGAATGCTGGTGCAGGATCTTGAGATTCAGTTGCTGTGGCCACCAGTCCCGGTTGGTGGTGCCGCCACCCGCAGCGTGATTGAACGGGCATTTCGATTCAGTTGACATGCTTGATATACCTTTTCGTCATGTTCATCCGTACCATCGCGCCCACTGCAGCACTTCAGACATTGATGGCTGAGTTTCAAGATTAGCCTTGATCGCAGAAAACTCTAATAGCCAGAACGTTATCGCTCGATAGGCAACGTTAACTGAATGCCCAACAAAGAGGCAGGTGCTCAAGGTGTCGAGTGACCTCCTCATCGGGCAGGCGATTTCATCGGATGCGACACCGTCGCTGACTTAGTCGTACCGTTGAAAAATCTTCGAGATGATTTTCCATTGACCCTCTATTTTGAGCAGCGAAAGAAAGTCATGGAAGCTCGCGCCCAAAACGTCATTCTCCATGTCCACGCGCACGACTGCCGCTGTGGGTGCGATAGCCAGGATATCCAGACGACTGCGAGCGTCGGGTGAGGCACCCAGTGCGTTGAAGAAGCCCGCAAATGCCGGAATAGCTGGACCTTGCAGCAGCTCGTCGCCGCTATAGCCCCACATGATCGCATCTGCGTGGAAGGCCTTCTCAATTCCGGCGATATCCCCAGAGCGATAGCCGTCGATATAAGCCTGTGCTGCCTGAATCACATCATCGTACTCAGTGGTGTCCACTGGTTTTATATGTAAAGTCATGTTGAACCCTCGAAAGCTACTTAGCGAGCCGATCGAGCAAGTTGCTCAGGCGGTGGGCTTTACTGACCCAGGACGGATGCGTCAGGCATTCGTTCGGCTGCATGGATATTCACCGCAATATGTCCGCCGCATGGTCCGCCGAGAACAGTGCAACGAAGCCAAGATCAGGTGAAAGCCAGTTTTGATAATTGCGCTCGACGCACCATATGCTCATTCGCGACTCTCACCGCTTCGTCAGTCCGCCCCCACAGCCCCGTTATCTGTGCGACGATCTCTGGTCGCGCGGTACGTGGATTCCCCGAGTTCATTGTCGGCTGCGGGTCGTACTCGAGCACGAGTTGCGTAAACTCAGCCGCGTCCCGACCTTTGAGTTCGGCGATGACCTGCAGCGCAAAGTCGATACCTGCCGTTACACCGCCGCCTGTGATTCGGTTCCTGTCGACGCATACCCGTTCGTAGCTCGGTTCGATACCCAGTGCGATAAGGGGTTCGTAGAAAGGCCAATAGGTCGCTGCACGGTAGCCCTCCAATAGTCCCGCCATAGCAAGAAGTACAGAGCCTGTGCATACAGCGGTGACATAGGTGGCAGTCTTGCCTGCGCGAGCAATAAAATCGAGCAGCTCCTGGTCCTTCATGATCTCAGGCGTTCCTCCGCCACCTGCGACAAACAGCACGTCCAGGTTATCTGGAACGTCATCAATCGTGATCGTGGGGTTCATGGTGACGCCCATATCCGTGGGAACGGGCTCCAGGGTCTTCCAGATTATGTGGGTTTTGGCATGAAGGCCGAATGCCGTCTGTGGGCCGGCCAAGTCCTGCAGAGTGAAACCAGGAAAAATCACCATGCCAATCTGCAGTTGGCGGCCTTCACTCTCATTGCTCATCTCATCAGACATTACCGTCTCCTCTCGTCGTACTTGACTAAAAGAGTATTCCTGCCGGACGCTGCACGTGAGTGGCTTAAATGACATCAAGCGATCGTTTTCTGCCAGTTATTTTGATTGTGAGAGCGGAGGTCGACGCCGTGCATAAAATTGCGGTTCTGGTATTGAATGACGTGGTGCCGTTGGACTTTGGTATCGCTTATCAGGTTTTCGCTTTGGCTTCTCAGGTTGATGGGAGCAAAGCTTACGAGGTGGAGGTGTGCGCACCCGAGCGGACAATTCGGGCCACTGGCTTTGATATGAATGTGCGGTACGGCCTCGACCGTCTTGAGCTGGCCCACACCATTGTTATTCCCGGGTGTGAAGACCCGTTTGGAGAGGTTCCAGAGGCGGTAAGAATTGCTCTTCGCGAGGCACATGCTCGTGGTGCAAGATTAGCGTCAATCTGCACAGGAGCTTTTATCCTTGCCGCGAGCGGTCTTCTAAGCGGAAAGCGCGTCACGACGCATTGGCGCTTCGCCGAGGACTTGGCCAGGCTTCACCCAGAGATAACAGTAGAACCTAATGTTCTATTCGTTGATGAAGGTAGCATCGTGACTTCGGCGGGTGCGTCAGCAGGATTGGATATGTGTTTGCATCTCGTGCGACGCGATTATGGTCAGTCTGTTGCGGCAAACACTGCCCGCCTAGCGGTCGCGCCACTGTACCGTGATGGTGGTCAGGCCCAGTTTATTCGTCAGGAGCTTCCAGGCTCTCCAACGAGCTTGATGCCCTTGATCGAATGGATACGGGACAATTTGAACAGTTCGCACACGGTCGATAGTCTTGCGGCTCGCGCCAACATGAGCTCCCGCACCTTTGCTCGGCGATTTCAAGAACAGACCGGTACTACTCCTTTACAGTGGCTTCTCACCGCTCGTATTGATCGAGCGCGTGCATTGCTTGAGGAGAGCGAGACATCGATTGATCAAACAGCATTTCTTTCCGGATTCGGGTCTGCAGTGACCTTCCGGTCGCGGTTCCGAAAAGTCGTTGGCCTCACGCCAACTGAGTACCGTCGTCGTTTCAGCCCGGCCAACTAAATCACAGGCAAAAAAAAGCCACTCGTTAGAGTGGCTTTTTCTTTGTGTTTGGAGCGGGAAACGAGACTCGCATCTGGCGTCCGACCCATTGAAATCTAAGGGGTTTCTTTTCTTGCCGAGGCAGGAAAAGACTCAATTCTGGACTTGTTTTTTGGGTATTTCAAGAGCAAATTTGGACGGTAACTGCGTAGGATCGTCAGTAGGTGAATCATCGAGACACACCTAAATCCCGCGCTACCGGCTTTGTGCATTAAACGTCAGTTCCCTACGTCAACGCTTACGCGGATACGTAAGGTGAACGCCCAGATCCGGCCATTAACGTTAGACATGCTGGCCACCGTTAACGTGAATCTCTGCGCCGTTTACATAAGAAGCGCCACTGGTGCAAAGGAAGTAGACGAGCGAAGCAACTTCCTCAGGTTTGCCCAGCCGGTTCATCGGCACTAGCCGTTCAACGATTTCCGCAGTGCCTGCGGACAGTATTGAGGTTTCGATTTCTCCAGGTGCGATAGCGTTGACCCTTACGCCATGTCGGCCAAAATCAAAAGCCATTTCCCGAGTCAGGGCGGAGAGCGCAGCTTTGGATGTGGAATAAGCGACACCTGCGAACGGGTGCACCTTGGATCCTGCAATAGAGGTAACGTTGATGATGCTGCCTTTTGCAGCTTTCAATTCATCAAACAGCCCCCGCGCAAGGAGGGCCGTAGAAAACAGATTGACATTGAAGACCTTGATCCAGGTTGCATAGTCGGACTCCAGAACACCAAGACGTGTCCCCTCAGGCCCCTTAGGCGAAACTCCGGCATTGTTTACCAATGCATCCAAGCGCCCGCCCAACTTTTCCCTGATGGAAGCCAGACTGTCACTGACGCTATCAATATCTTCGAGATCAAGATGAATGTGGTTGAGCAAACCATCGGCCCATGGGCATTCAGCGACCCAGTCCTGGCGAGAGGCGGTGAAAATCCTCCACCCAGCGGCTTGAAAGTGTTTGACGGTGGCATGGCCTATGCCACGACTGGCACCGGTCAATAACAATGTCTTTTCGCTCATACATGCATTTACCTGTTAGAAAGTTTCGCTTTGTTTTTTAGCGGTCTAGGTCAAAAAAATCGCGATCTTCAATGTGCTACTTTTGGGCAGGGCGTCATGAGTGGCCATGACTCTCATAGCCGCTTTTGTTCGCTGCAAACATCGGGTGATTCGCTGGGATCCCAAGCCCTTTTTGGCCATTTCTCGTTTCCTTGCATTGAAGCGCCTGAACAGTGATGAGCGTCCTTCTCCTGGATGAGGATGAGTCAATCTTGCCGTTCGAACGTTCGACTCTACGTCTGACTACAGGAGGCGGAAACGACATTTTTCCCTCATTACCGGTCACAGGATGGTCCACTTACGGCGGCACCAAACTGCAGGTTTCTTCCGTCAAGAATCGCTGCTTCGGGGAGCTGGGGCCCTAGCCCAGAATCGTAAGTTCGCGAAGGGTCCAAAACCGGTCCCGGCTGGCTGCGGTTTGTTAGGCACTGCACTCGATTGGCGGCTTGTACGAAGTTGAGCTACTCGCCCGGGATATGAGCGATGAGGATCGGCGGCGCATATCTGCTTAGTCATGCAACGTGACTTCGGCGGACGCATACGAACTGACCTCACAGCTCTGTTGTAGTCCCGCCGAGGCTACTTGTTTGGTCATTATTCGCGCTCATGGGCTCTCGACAGGCTTGCATTCCATAGGCTCATTTCGTAACACTTGATTTGCGTAGCTGCCTCCTCAGTCGTCGGTACGCGCTAATATCTACCAATCCAAGGAGCGATGAATGCGTGTGCGTCCAGCGATAATGGGTGACTCTGAGAGCATGAGTAGAATCGCGAAGGCTACCTTTTCACTGGCGTGCCCAGCAGACACTCCAGCAGAAGAACTGGAGCGCTACATCAGCGAAAATCTGACCGCGCGTTGTTTTCAAATCGCGCTGGATACGTCAAGCCAAGAGGTGCGAGTGTTGGAGAAAGCCGGAGATATTGTGGGTTTCAGTTTGGTCGACTACAAACCAGATCGATTAAACATCCTACTGGCGGATGGCATCCCTGAGTTGAAACGATGCTATGTCGATTCAAAACACCATGGAACCGGTGCCGCACAGCTCCTCTTAACTGAGACGCTTGCTGGTATTTCAGAACGTATCCGGCTCACGGTGAATGATCAGAATGCCCGCGCAATAGGCTTCTACCAGCGTAATGGATTTTTGACAGTAGGAGAAACCAGTTTTCAATGCGGCGATGATGTCCACCGAGACTTGGTGATGGTACGTGAACTGTAGGGTTGCGGTTTTTTGCGTAAGCGTTCCGGGAAAACAGATTGCGAGACTCCTGCATTCAGGCGATCGGTGCCGAGTACCTAGGTCAGGTCGCCGGACGCTCACAATGAAAGGTCAAATCGAATGCAAACGCGTAGTCAACTGGAGTGCAATCTTGCGACAGGTAGGCACCCGTCTAATTAGGCAAGGTGTGTTGAGCGGACGCTTACTGCGGTTTGGCTCTGGTCGGGAAATTTCCGTTGGGTTTGAAGCATAAAAAGCGGGCCAAGTTGACCCGCTTTTTATGAGCAATTCAAAGCCGTTCAGGCTGCGTGATTACCGCTAACGCCCATTGGAGGCAATGTTAGCGTCGGCTCGGTCCCACCCCCCACCTAAGGCTCTAATCAGGCTCACCGTTGCAATGGCCTGAGTGCCCGTCAGACGGCTCAGTTGCAGTTCGGTTTGTAAGACCTGGCGCTGAGCATCGATAACTTCCAAATAGCTAATTTGCCCCTCTTCATACTGAGTTTTAGAAAGTCGCTCTGTCCGTATTGATGCTGCAACAGCTTCGCTTTGATTACCTTTCTGATCATCGAGCAACCTCAGATCTGAATCGCCCCGGGTTTCGTAGACACCTCCATGCCTTAAACTGAGGCCAATTAGGAGGTGCCATGAGCAACCCGCGTTACCCCGAAGAATTCAA
>NZ_JANUEW010000034.1:0-59105 GCF_024807515.1 Pseudomonas sp. BIGb0558 | reverse complement strand
AGGGTACGCTCAGGCCAGGAAGGGGTGAGCGTCGCTGTAGCGATTGAACGCTTCAGGCAGAAAGGGGGATAGCTGTGAGAAGTGACAGTGGCGACAAGTGGTCGTTTACCTGCCAGCGAACTGGCTCAACGTCAGCAGCGCCAGTATCCAGTACCGCGCACCCTTGGCCAGGGTCACGATCAGCAAAAAACGCCACAACGGCTCGCGCATCACCCCGGCCACCAGCGTCAATGGGTCGCCAATGATCGGCACCCAACTGAGCAGCAACGACCAATGACCCCAGCGTTGATAGTGGGTGCGGGCCTTCTCCAGGTGTTTCGGGCTGACCGGAAACCAGCGCCGGTCCTTGAAGCGCTCAACCGAGCGTCCCAGCAGCCAATTGACCAGCGAACCCAATACGTTGCCAAGCGTTGCAACCGCAAGCAGCAGCCACAGGCTGTAATGCCCGCTGATCAACAGCCCCACCAGCACCGCCTCCGACTGCATCGGCAACAGCGTGGCGGCGCCGAAGGCGGCGAAAAACAGTCCCAGGTAACCGGCAAGCATCAATCAGCGTGCCGGGTAGTCAGCCACTACTACGTCCTTACCTTCACGGGTCAGGCCGATGACTTGATAGGCATCACTGCTACCGTCCATCTCCATGCCCGGCGAGCCGATGGGCATGCCCGGTGCCGCAATACCCAGCAAGTCATCACGCTTGCGCAAGGCGAGCACTTGGTCGGCAGGCACATGGCCTTCGACAAACTTGCCGTCGATCACGCCGGTGTGGCACGACGCCAGGCGCGGCGCCACGCCCAGGCGTTGCTTGACCTCACTCATGTTGGGTTCCACATGGTCATTGACCTTGAACCCGTTGCTTTCCAGGTGGGCAATCCACTTCTTGCAGCAACCGCAGTTGGCATCGCGGTGCACATCAATCGGGATCAACTCGGCGGCCTGGGCCAAGGGGCTCATAAGCAGGGCCGACAGTGCGGCCAGTCGCAGGGTGGTTTTCATCATCATCTCGTCAGATAAAGGGCAACAGGCGGCCATTCTCCGTGCTTTTTACAAAAGGATTTCCCAGGAGTGTTACGAGGTTTTACGAAAAACCGACAGCACCAGAATAACGGCCTGGTGCTGTCGGAAAACTGAGGGGGGGATGACGGTTTTGTCAGGTAATCGAGGATTCCAGGCGCTGCTTGAGCTGATCAAGGGCCTGATTGGACAGCGCAACCATGCGCTCATGCAAGGTGGTCAGTTGCAGTTCGGTTTCATAGGTCAGGATGCGCTTGAACAGTGTGCCGCTGCCCTGTGTTTGCAGCAGATAGTGGATACAACCGTCGACGGCCAACGAAGTGAACGCCGTCTTGAACTCCCGCGGTCGCTGCGCAACCTGCACGCGATAGCTCATGGGTACCCGCACGCCCAGCAGGTCGATGGTTTCGGTAAAACGGTGCCCGGTGGGTAATGAACCGGTGATACCGGTGTCGGCGCCCAAGGAAGTCGGATGCCATTCATGCCAGCGATCCGGTTGGGTGACATAGTCGTAAACAGTTTCGATAGGGGCCTGGATATAGCGTTCCTGACTGATCCGCTCCAGGCGGATCGGGTGCTCAACTGCGTGCATGACACACCTCCTGTGTGGCGAGACTAAGCACTTTGAGCTGTCAGAATAGTCCGGCTCCCGCACATTGCACGGGAGTCGGCAGGCTATTTTTCAACGCACCTTGAAGCGTCCCATCAATGCAATAACCCGGCCATTTGCATCCAGCAGGCTCTGGGTGTTGTGTTCCGTGGCGTGGCCGCTTTGCACCAGCTCTTCGACCATATGGCGGATGTGCACCATGCTGCGGTTGATTTCCTCGGTCACCGCGCTTTGCTGCTCGGCGGCAGTGGCGATCTGGGTGCTGAGGTTGTTGATATGGCTGACGGAACCGGCCATCTCATCCAGGCCCGTGTTCACCCGTGCGGTCGCGTCAGCTGCGGACTGGCAGCTGGCCTGGGTGGCTTCCATGGCGGTCACCGAAGAGCTCACCCCGGTGGTCAGGCGTGCGAGCATTTCGTTGATCTGCGAGGTGCTGGCCTGGGTGCGGGCGGCGAGGGCGCGCACTTCGTCGGCGACCACCGCAAACCCCCGGCCTTGTTCGCCGGCCCGGGCGGCTTCGATGGCGGCATTGAGGGCCAGCAGGTTGGTCTGGCCGGCAATGGCGCCGATCACCCCAAGGGTTTCGGTAATGCGCGCGGCGTCCTGGCGCATGTTTTCCACGGTGTGGGTGGCACTGGAGACCTCGCCGATCAACGCGCTGACGCTGCGGGAGGCTTCACCCACCACCACCCGCGAACGGTCGGCGTGCTCGTTGGCGCGCTGGGTGAACGCGGCGGTTTCGGCCGCATTCTCGGCCACGGTGTCGGCGGTGGAGCTCATCTCGGTGATGGCGGTGACGGTCTGGTCGGTTTCCGAGGCATGGCGCACCAGGATCTGGTTGGTCTGGGCCGACGTCTGCTGCAACTGTGCGAGGCTCGACGACATGGCGCCGGTGGCCTCGGTCACTTCGCCGATCATGTTTTGCAGGTAGACGATAAAGCGGTTTACCGAATGCCCGATCGCCCCCAGTTCGTCCTCGGCGCGGATGGTGATGCGCCGGGTGAGGTCGGCATCGCCGTTGGACAGCGCGTCGATATTGGTCTTCAGCGCGGTCATCCGGTGCACCAACTGGCGGATGGCATACACCTGCAGCAGCACCAGCAGCAGGATCATCGGGATTTGCAGCATCGCCAGGGTGCCTAAAACGTCATCACGCTGGGCGGTGATCAGCGAGGTCGGCAGTGCGGTGGCGAGGAACCAGGGCGTACCTTCGATCGGGCGCATGAAGAACGTGCTGGCCACGCCCTGATTGTCGAACTCGCTGCGCTGCAGGGATTGGTCGCGATGGGCCAGGCCGGCGCTGACCTGGGCCGCAAATGCGGAAGTGCCGGTCAGTTCGCTGATGTTCTTCAACACCACCGGGCCGCTGATGCGCGTGCTGTTGCTGATGATCTTGCCGTCGCCTTCGACGATCAGCATTTCGGCGCCGAGGTCTTTTTCCTTGCTGGCCACCAGGTCGTTGAAGAACCCCAGGGTCACGTCGATGGTGGCGACGCCGTACGCCGCGCCGTCACGCTGGATCGCCATCGCGCAGTTGGTGCGAGGCTCCTGGCTGGCGTCATCCTTGTAGGCTGCCGCCCAGGCGCACTGGCCACGGGGTGAGGCGAGCCCGCCCTTGTACCAGCTCTGGTCGTAATAATTGGGGGCCGCGTCGCTGTTCCAGAACGTATTGACCGCCAGCTTGCCCGAGGCATCGCGGTGCCAGAAGGTGCTGTGCTTGTTACGCCCCGGCGTGCGCTGGTTAGGCAGGGGCCAGATGCCGCCGCCGAACACTTTCAATTCGCCGTACTGGTCCACCAGGCCTGGCAGCACCTTGTCGATGGCGTCGCTGTCCAGCAGCGGGATGGTTTGGGTGATGGTGCGTTGCTGGGCCTGGACCTTGTTCAACTCGCCCTGGATCTGCCCGGCCACTTCGGCAATGCGATTGAGCACCACCTGTTCTTCGGTGTGGCGCAGCGTGGGCGCCACCAACTGTCCGATGCCCACGACCGTCAATACGAATAACAACAGGACGAACAGCACCAGGAACAGGGTGTAACGGGCTTGGATAGAGCGCAATGAGGGCATGGGGTCGTCCTTACGAAGCGTTTATTGTGCGACGCGGCTTTGTTAGAGCTTCGAAGGGCTATCGGCTTGGGACGGGGGAGCTTTAGGTACCATGGTGCAAGAAAGTTGCACGGCATGCGTTGAATGATCGGAGCTGGCACGCCAGCCCCGATCCAGACCGGCAGGATTATTTATCCAGCATCTGCATGACTTCTTCCGGGTAACGCAACCCGGCTGTTGCATTGGCCGGGAAGATCGCCTCCAGGGCCGCCAGTTCGGTCGGGCTCAGCTTGACCTCCAGTGCGGCGACATTCTCTTCGAGGTACTTGCGTTGCTTGGTGCCGGGGATCGGGATCAGGTAATCCCCTTGCGCCAGCACCCACGCTAACGCCAGTTGCCCGGCGGTCACGCCCTTGTCGGCGGCCAGTGCCTGCACTTGTTCCACCAGCAACAGGTTCTTCGCAAAGTTATCACCCTGGAAACGCGGGCTGAAGCGGCGGTAGTCATCCGCCGCAAAATCGTCCGGGCTTTTCAGGGCGCCGGTCAGGAAGCCTCGGCCCAGCGGGCTATAAGGCACAAACGCAATGCCCAGGCGCTGGCAGGCGGCGAGGCAGCCGTTGTCTTCCTGGTCGCGGCTCCATAGGGAATATTCGCTTTGCAGGGCGCTGATGGGGTGCACGTTGTGGGCGCGCTCCAGGGTGGCGGCCGAAGCTTCACTCAAGCCCAGGTAACGCACCTTGCCTTGCTTGACCAGTTCAGCCATGGCGCCGACGGTTTCCTCAATCGCCACTTCCGGGTCGATGCGGTGCTGGTAATACAGGTCGAGGGTTTCTACGCCAAGGCGTTTCAAGGTGCCGTCGATGGCGCTGCGGATGTACTCTGGCCGGCCATTCACGCCACGCAACGCCGGGTTCGACGGGTCGCGCACGATGCCAAACTTGCTGGCGAGAAACACCTGATCGCGCTTGCCGGCGATGGCCTTGCCGATCAGCGCTTCGTTGGTGTGGGGGCCGTACATGTCGGCGGTGTCCAGCAGGTTGATCCCCAGCTCCAGGGCGCGGTGCAGGGTATATATGGCTTCGGTGGTGTCGGTGCCGGTGGTGTAGAAATCGGTCATGCCCATGCAGCCGAGGCCGATGGCGGAAACCTGGGGACCGTTTTTGCCGAGTTGACGAGTGTGCATGGGTCCAGCTCCTGTGTAGGGAAGGGCGCCATTGTTGCCCTCGACAAAAGCGGGATAAACCGGATAAAACCACTATCACTATTATGAAATTCTAAACAATCCCTGAAGGAAGCCCGCCCGTGGACCGTTTTAATGCGATGCGTGTGTTCGTGCGGATTGTCGAATTGGGCGGCTTTGCCAAGGCGGCCGACAGCCTGCAACTGCCGCGCGCCTCGGTAACGATCCTGATCAAGCAACTGGAAGCGCACCTGGGCGTGCAGTTGTTGCAGCGCACCACGCGCCAGGTCAGCCCGACCCTCGACGGCGCCGCCTACTATCAGCGTTGTGTGAGCCTGCTGGCCGACCTTGAGGAAACCGAGGCGGTGTTCTCCACCAGCCGCCGCAACCCGCGCGGTACGTTGCGCATTGATATGCCGTCGGGGATCGGCCGGTTCCTGGTGATTCCGGCGCTGCCGGAGTTCACCGCGCGCTACCCGCAGATCGACCTGGAAATCGGCCTTAACGACCGCCCGGTAGACCTCATCCGCGAAGGTGTGGACTGCGTGTTGCGCGGTGGCCTGGCGCTGGACGAGTCACTGGTGGCGCGGCCGCTGGCAATGATGGACCAGGTGACCTGCGCCAGTCCCGGCTACGTGCAGCAGTTCGGCATGCCGTCGACACTGGATGATTTGACCGGCCATCTGGTGGTCGAATATTTCTCCAGCACCAGCGGCAAGCGCTATGGCCTGGAGTTCCAGATGGGCAATGACATACGGTTGGTGGACTTGCCCAAGCAAGTCGCAGTGAACAGCGCCGACGGCTACCTGGCGGCCTGTGAAGCGGGTTATGGCTTGGTGCAGACGCCTTACTATCACGCCGTTCGCCAGCTGGAAGCGGGCACGTTGGTGGAGGTGTTGGCGGACCTGCAACCGCCGAAGTTGCCATTGACCGCGCTGTACCCGCCGCACCGCCAGTTGTCACAACGGGTGCGGGTCTTTGTCGATTGGCTGGTGGAGCTTTGCGCCCGACCGGACAACGGGTTGCAGCGTCAGCCTTGAGCCTTGCGATAGGCACCGGGCTGAAACCCGGTGACTTTGTGGAAGGCCCGGGTAAAGGCCGCCACCGACTGATAGCCCACGGCCAGGGCTACGTCGGCCACGGTCTGGTCCTGCTTGAACAATTGGCAGGCGTGGCGCACGCGCATCATCAGCAGCACTTGCCCCGGCGACTGGCCGCACAGCTCATTGAAGCGCTTGAAGAACGCCGAGCGCGACAAGCCGGTGCAGGCCGCCATGCTTTCCAGGGTCCAGGGATCGGCGGGGCGGGCGATCAACTGCTCCAGCAGGCCGGCAAATGCCGGTTGCCGGGCCAGCGCCGCGAGGCCGCCGAGTTCGGTGTTGTCCAGCACCTGTTGGCGCAGCACATACAGAAACAGCAGGTGGCAAAGGCGCTCCAGCAGCGCGGGCGAGGGCGCCGGTGTGCGCTCGCATTCCTGCAGGATCAGTTCGAACAGGTTACGCGCGGCGGTCAACGAAGGGTCGCCGGCCCGCAGGATGATCCAGGCGGGCAGGCTGTCGACGATCATCGCCGACAACCCGGACTGGAAATGAAAGAACCCGCACACCAGGCCCACACCATCGCTCGCCTGGCTGTCCAGCGCCACCATCGGTTGGCGCGGGCATTCCTGGGCGCCGGCGGCGGTGCCATCGCTGGACAAGCGGTACGCCAGGTCCCGCAGCAGGAAAACCGCGTCGCCATTGTTCAGCGGGTAGGGCGTCAAGTCGCCGTCGATGTGCATCCAGCATTGGCCTTGCACCACCAGATGAAAACTCGCGCTGGCCAAACCGTGGGTGCTGGCGTGCCAGTCGCCGCAGTAGCGCCCGACGTGAAACAGGCTGGTGTTGAGTTCAAGGCTATCTAATAACCAATCGACAAGCGCACTGGACGAATTCATCTAACGGAAAGACTCTAGAGCAAGTAATCGCTACTTTAGACTATTGAGCGGATTTTTTATAACCAACAGACTTGGTACACGAATCCATGAGGAGACCACTCCATGTCCCGCGTACCGATGCTAACCCTGGAAACCGCTCCTGAGGCGGCCAAGCCCTTTCTGGAAAATGCCCTGAAGGGTTCCGGGTTCATCCCCAATCTGCTGGCGGTGCTGGCCAATGCCCCGGCGGCACTGGAAACCTACATCACCGTGTCCGGCCTGAACGCCAAGTCTGACCTGAGCCTGGCCGACCGTGAGGTGGTGCAGCTGATTGCCGCCACCACCCACGGTTGCGATTTCTGCGTCGCCGGGCACACTGCCGTAGCGCGCAACAAGGCCAAGCTGCCGGAAGACGTGATCGACGCCCTGCGCCAGCGTGGTGAACTGCCCAACGCGCGTTATGAGACACTCGCCGAGTTCACCCGGGAAGTGATCGCCACCCGCGGTGATGTCAGCGATGCCGGCTTTGCCGCGTTCCGTGAGGCGGGCTACACCGACGGTAATGCGCTGGAAGTTATCCTGGGGGTGAGCCTGGCCACCCTGTGCAATTTCGCCAACGTGTTTGCCCGCACCCCGCTGAACCCGGAGCTGGCGCAATACCGTTGGGAAAAACCGGCAAGCTGAAGGCGCGCAAGCGTTCGCGATGGTAAACATGCTGTAACAAGGAGAAACATGAATGCTTGACCCAATCTTGAGCCGTTGGCTCGATGTTCAAGCGCAGGCCCTGGATGTGGGCAGTTGCGATCCGCAGGAAGTGCTGCCACGGCTGGCAGAGGCCAATGTATTACGTATCGGTGTGCCCAAGGACCTCGGCGGCCTGGGCGGCGATGTCACCGGCGCGGTGGAAGCCATCGCCGATGTGGCCAGCCATTCCCTGGCCTCGGCGTTTGTGTGCTGGGGCCAACGCTCGTTTATCGAATATCTGCTGCAAAGCCCTAACCAGCGGCTGCGTGAGCAATTGCTGCCGGACCTGCTGAGCGGCAAGCTGGCCGGGGCGACCGGGCTGTCCAACGCGATGAAGTTTTTGTCTGGTATCGAGACGCTGCAAATCAGCGCCGAGCCGACGGATGACGGCTGGAACCTCAATGGCCGGCTGCACTGGGTGACCAACCTGCGCAAGAACGGGTTTGTGGTGGCGGCGGCCATCGAGCATGCCCAGGGCGGCGCGCCGTTTATCCTGGCGATTCCGGATTCAGTGAGTGGCCTGCAACGCTCCCGCGACCTGGAGCTGTTGGGCCTGCAATCGAGCAACACCGCAGCCCTTGGCTTTGAAGCCGTGGAACTGAGCCGCGACTGGCTGCTGCACGAGGACGCACGCAAGTTCCTGCCGGCCGTACGCCCGGCGTTTCTCGGTTTGCAATGCGGCATGTCCATCGGCCTGGCCCGGCGTTCGCTGGCCGAGGTGGCCAATCACTTGGGCTCCAGCCGCACCGTATTGCGCGAAGAACTGGAAGTGCTGCGTACCTCGCTGGAACAGGCAGTCAACGACCTCAAGAAAGGCCTGCTGAGTGGCCGCTTCGGTACTGAGCCGGTGCCATTGTTCCGCCTGCGCATTGCCCTCGCCGAAATTGCCGCCAGCGCGGTTCAACTTGAACTGCAAGCCAGCGGCGGCAAGGCCTACCTGACCGCCCACGGCAGCGGCTTTGCCCGGCGCTGGCGCGAGTCAGCATTTGTGCCGATCGTGACCCCGAGCCTGGTGCAGTTGCGCACCGAGTTGAACCGTCAGGCCAATCTATGAGCCAGGCGGTATTGCACGCCCAGGGGATTTGCCTGGGGTACGCGGGCAATTCGGTGCTGGAAGGTTTTGACCTGCAACTGCAGCCGGGTGAGGTGGTGTCGATCCTCGGCCCCAGCGGCGTTGGCAAGTCCAGCCTGCTGCGGGTGCTGGCCGGTTTGCAGGCGCCCCAGGGCGGCAGCATCAGCCTGCTGGGCGAGCCGCTGGACGGCCCGCATCCGCGAGTGGCGGTGGCATTCCAGGACCCCAGCCTGCTGCCATGGCTGAGCCTGGAAAAGAACGTGGCCTTCGGCCTGGACTTCGCCCGCCAACCGCACCTCAGCCCTGAAGAGCGACGCAGCCGGATCGACCACGCGATCCACGCCGTGGGCCTTGAACACGCTCGCCAGCAATTCCCGGCGGCGCTGTCCGGCGGCATGGCCCAGCGCACCGCGTTGGCCCGCTGCCTGGCCCGCCAGCCGCAGGTGTTGCTGCTGGACGAACCCTTCGGCGCCCTGGATGAAGTGACCCGTGCCGACATGCAGCACTTGCTGCTCAAGGTCAATCGCGAGCAAGGCTCGGCGGCGGTGCTGATCACCCATGACATCGACGAAGCGCTGCTGCTGTCCGACCGGATTCTGCTACTGGGTAACCGCCCGGCGCGGACCCTCGGCGAATGGCGCATCGACCTGCCGCAACCGCGGGAAGAACAGGTGGAAGCCATCGGCATCCTGCGCATCGAGATTCTCAAAACCCTACGGCAGGCGAGCCGCACTAACCCCCAACCCAATGAACTGCTGGAGCCTTGCCATGTGTCTGGATGACCTCACTCACTCGCGCCGTGACTTTCTCAAACTCTCGGCCGTGCTCAGTGCCGCCGGGGCCTTGCCACTGCTCAGCAGCTTGCAGGCCCGAGCGGCCAGTGAGCCGGACGCACCGGTGCGCATCGGCTACCTGCCGATCACCGACGCCACGCCGCTGCTGGTGGCCCACAACAATGGCCTGTTCGAAGCCGAAGGCATCAAGGCCGAGCGCCCGGTGCTGTTGCGCAGTTGGGCCCAGGTGATCGAGGCGTTTATCTCGGGACAGGTCAACGTGATTCACCTGCTGTCGCCGATGACCGTGTGGGCCCGTTATGGCAGCAAGGTGCCGGCCAAGGTCGTGGCCTGGAACCACGTGGGCGGCTCGGGCTTGACCGTGTCCCCGGGGATTACCGACGTGAAGCAACTGGGCGGCAAGTCGGTGGCGATTCCGTTCTGGTACTCGATCCACAATGTGGTGGTGCAGCAGCTGTTCCGCGACAACGGCCTGACCCCGGTGGCCCGCGCCGCCGGCAGCGCGATTGCCGCCAACGAGGTCAACCTGATCGTATTGCCGCCCTCGGACATGCCGCCAGCCCTGGCCAGCAAGCGCATCGACGGCTACATCGTCGCCGAGCCGTTCAACGCCCTGGCGGAAAACCTCAATGTGGGTCGTGTGCAGCGCTTTACCGGCGATGTGTGGCGCAACCACGCCTGCTGCGTGGTGTTCATGCACGAGCACGACCTGACCAACCGCCCGGAATGGTCGCAGAAGGTGGTGAATGCCATCGTCAAGGCCCAGGTCTGGACCCGCGACAACCGCGAAGAAGCGGTGAAGCTGCTGTCCAAGGACGGCGAGAACCGCTACACCCCGCACGCCGAACCGGTGCTGCGCAAAGTCCTGGCGCCGGCTGCCAGCGACCGGGCGGCGTACCTCGCCGACGGCGCGATCCAGCACGCCAACTGGGACGAACACCGCATCGACTTCCAACCGTACCCATTCCCGAGCTACACCGAAGAACTGGTACGCCGCCTGAAAGACACGCTGATCGAGGGCGACAAGAAATTCCTCGCCGACCTCGACCCTGCCTTCGTCGCCAAAGACCTGGTGGATGACCGCTTCGTGCGTAACGCCATCGCGGCAGTCGGCGGCATGAAGACCTTCGGCCTGCCGGAAGGCTTCGAGCGAAACGAGGAGATTGGCGTTTGAACCACGGCAAAACCTTGGCGTTGCCGGGCTGGCTGCTCGGCTTGAGCGGGCTGGCTGGCTTGTTGTTGCTCTGGTGGCTGGGAGTGAAGGTGTTTGGCAGTGCAGACGGTTTGTCTGCGCGGTTTTCGCTGTCGGCGACCTTCGCCAGCCTGTGGGAATTGTTGGGGCGCAGCGAGCTGTACCTGAACATTGCGGTGAGCCTCAAGCGGATTTTCGTCGGGCTGTTCCTGGCGTTGCTGATTGGCGTGCCGTTGGGCTTGCTGGTGGGCAGTTCGCGCAAGCTGGAGGCGGCGACCACGCCGGCCTTCCAGTTTCTGCGGATGATCTCGCCGCTGTCGTGGATGCCCATCGTGGTGATGTTGATGGGGGTGGGCGACCAGCCGATCTACTTCCTGCTGGCGTTCGCGGCGGTGTGGCCGATTCTGCTTAATACGGCGGCGGGCGTGCGTCAGCTTGACCCGCGCTGGCTGCAACTGAGCAAAAGCCTGAGCGCCACGCGCTGGGAAACCTTGCGCCGGGTGATTATTCCCGGGGTAATGGGGCATGTGCTGACGGGTGTGCGCCTGGCCATCGGCATTCTGTGGATCGTGCTGGTGCCGTGCGAGATGCTCGGGGTGAGTGCCGGGCTGGGTTATTACATCCTCGACACCCGCGACCGGCTGGCTTACTCGGAGCTGATGGCGATGGTGCTGCTGATCGGCCTGTTGGGGTTTGCCCTGGACGCGTTTGCGCGGTGGTTGCATCAGCGTTGGGTGCATGGTGCAAACAGTTAGGCCTGGCCTTTCACAACAAACCCGACGAGATGTCGGGTTTGTTGTTTATGCGGCGCGATCAGCGATGGTAATACCCAGGTCCGCCTTCGCTGTAGCGATGGTCGTGCCAACCGCCACCGCCGTGGGGGAATATGATGCAGCCACTCATGCTCAGCATGATCAGCAAGGGAATCAGCAGTGTGATTCGACGAAGCATTTCAAAATCCTCTAGGGTGCTCACAGGTTCAATCAGGCGTTGTGCAAGCCAAAGTTTTTCATCGCCTGTAACATGAGACCCCGCCGACCCCAGTCCATCCCCGGCAATGGGTATGTGCTTGGTGTGGCCGTCGATACAAAGTGGATACAATTTTTCAGCTTCAGGAACCCGTCATGACCCAAAAGCAACGTCTGAAATATTCGATTCTGATTTCCCTGGTGGTGCTGGGGACGATGTTTGGCCTGTCCTACCTGCAGACCAACGGGGTCATCAGCGAGAAAACGTTCCAGTACATCGCCATTGCCGTGGCGGTGACCGTGGTGGTGATCAACGGTGTGATGCGCCGCAAGGTCAAGCCTAACCTGTAAGTCAGGCCCGGCCCTCCAGGACTTTGGCAGCCTGCTCGTGCAGGCTGTAGCTCTTGTCGGCGTTCAGGGTGATCACGCCTTCGGTGCACAGGCGCTTGAGCACCTCGCGCACGCTGAGAAACGACAGCGGGATGCCCAGCTCCAGCAAATGGCTGTGCACGCCCCGCACGCCGAGGGTGCGCTGGTTGTCGGCGGCGGTCAGCAGGGCGTCGATGACTTTCAGCCGGATCAGGCTGGTGCGCAAGCCAAAACATTTGAGCAAATGACGAATGCGCTGGTTGCCGTGTTCCGGCGCCTTGCCGAACGCCTGGTTGCCGGAGCCAAACGCGCCGTCATGCATGGATGAGTGTCCTTCCGTGGGCAGTTGCGGGTTGTACATGCAAAAACTCCTTATCAGAGCCTGATCAGGAAAATGATGGTGCTCTTACCTAATAAGACGTACGAGCAGCCGAAATCATGAAGTGCAGGATGTAGAAATTTTGTCGGTAACATCCTGGAGACATAAATACCGTTGGCTCACGCCGTGGATCTTCTAAATTTTTCCGGGTGTTTACGTCTTTACTGAGGTGTTGGCGAAGCTGTCCCTCGTCACGGTGTTTAATTTGGCTGTGGAGTCTGCGTGATTATTTCCAACGGGTTGTTCAGGGTGTGCGTGGCTGGGGCGTTGCTGGGGCTGAGTCTTTGCGCCACGGCGCGGGTGCAGGAGCAACAGGCCTCGGCCGAGATTCGCCGTACCGGTTTTGGTGTCCCGCATATCCGGGCCAGCGACGAGCGCGGGCTGGGTTATGGCATCGGTTACGCCTATGCCCAGGACAACCTCTGCCTGTTGGCCAATGAGGTGGTGACGGTCAACGGCGAGCGCGCCAGGTACTTTGGCCCTGAGCAGGCCACCCTGGAAGGGCGCAACAACCTCACCAACGACGTGTTCTTCACCTGGCTGAACACGCCCGAGGCCGTTGCGGCGTTCTGGAAGGCACAGACCCCGGCGATGCAGCAGCGCATCGAAGGGTATGTCGCCGGCTACAACCGTTACCTCAAGGAGCGTACCGCCCAGGGTTTGCCGGCGCAGTGCCAGGCGGCATGGGTACGGCCGATCACGGCTGAAGACCTGGTCAAGGTGACCCGCCGGCTGCTGGTGGAAGGTGGCGTCGGGCAGTTTGCCGAGGCCTTGGTGGGCGCCACGCCGCCGAATGCCGTCGCCCAAATGGACGCCAAGGCGTTTGAGGTGGCCGCCGCCAACCAGCAACGCTTCGCCCTGGACCGCGGCAGCAACGCTGTTGCCGTGGGCCGCGACCGCTCGTTCAACGGCCGCGGCATGCTGCTGGCCAATCCGCATTTCCCTTGGGTGGGCGGCATGCGTTTCTACGAGATGCACCTGACCATTCCCGGCCAACTGGATGTGATGGGCGCTGCCTTGCCGGGGCTGCCGGTGATCAACATCGGCTTCAACCAGCACGTGGCCTGGACCCACACGGTCGATACCTCCAAACACTTCACCCTGTACCGCCTGACCCTGGACCCGAAAGACCCGACCCGCTACCTGCTGGACGGCAAATCCGTGCCCATGGACAAAGCCACTATCAAGGTGACGGTGAAAGCCGCCGACGGCACTACCAAGCAACAGTCCCGCACCGTCTACAGCTCGCAGTTCGGCCCGGTGGTGCAATGGCCGGGCAAGCTGGACTGGGACAACAAATATGCCTTCAGCCTGCGGGACGCCAACCTGGGCAACGACCGGGTGCTGCAACAGTGGTACGCGATGAACCGCGCCGCGAACCTCAAGGACCTGCAAGCCTCGGTGCACACCCTGCAAGGCATCCCGTGGGTCAACACCGTGGCGGCGGATGACCAGGGCCAGAGCCTGTACATGAACCTGTCGGTGGTGCCGAACGTCAGCGCGAAAAAACTCGCGCAGTGCAGCGACCCGCGCGTCGGCCTGCAGTTCATCATGCTCGACGGCTCCCGCAGCGCCTGCGCCTGGGACATAGACCCGCGCGCCGCCCAGGCCGGGATCTTCCCGGCCGATCAACTGCCGCAACTTGAGCGCACTGACTATGTGCAGCACTCCAACGACTCGGCATGGCTGGTCAACCCCAAGGCTCCGTTGACCGGTTTCTCACCGGTGATCAGCCAGGAAAAAATCGGCCTGGGCCCACGTGCCCGTTTCGCCTTGCAGCGCTTGCAGGAACTCGATAAGCAGCCGATCAAGGTCGTCGACTTGCAGAACATGGTCATGGACAACCAGGTGTACCTCGCCGGCCAGGTCATGCCTGACTTGCTGAAATTCTGCGCGGGTGCAGACGCCGGCGTGAAATCAGTGTGCGACAGCCTGAAAAGCTGGGACCAGCGGGCCAACCTCGACAGCGGCCTGGGCCTGGTGCACTTCATGAACCTGGCGGAGCAACTGGCCCAGGCGCCCGATGCGTGGAAGGTGGGCTTCGACCCTGCGCAACCGCTGACCACGCCGCGTGGGCTGGCGGTCGAGCGAGCAAACGTGGCCAAGGCACTGCATGACGCGATGCTGGCCTCAGCCGCCGACGTGGCCAAACGCGGGCTGACCGCCGACAGCCGCTGGGGTGATATCCAGGTCTCGGGCCAAACGCCGATCCATGGCGGCCCGCAAGAGCTGGGCGTGTACAACGCCATGCAAAGCGTGCCCCGGGCGGATGGTAAACGCGAGGTGGTCAGCGGCAGCAGCTACCTGCAGATCGTGACGTTCGACGAGAAGGGCCCGAAGGCCGAGGGCGTACTGGCGTTCTCCTTGTCCAGCGACCCGGCGTCGAAATACTTCAAGGACCAGACCCAGGCGTTCTCCGAGAAAAAGCTCAGCCCGCTGCCGTTTACCGAAGAGCAGATCAAGGCGGACCCGCAGTACCAATTGCAGGTTATCCGTGACAAGGAAGAGGCCGGGCGGTAGGGTAGCCCACGGGAATCGATGCCCCTTGAGAGAATATTTTTTGAAATCAAGGGGTTGCAAGCCCTGGCAAATGAGTACATAATTGCGCCCATCGAACGCACTGAAGCATTAAAAACTTCAATGTTTTCAATGAGATAGAGTAGAGGCAAGCTTCACACAGCCCACTCAAGTTTGTATGCGGTGAATGTCGGTTGTAAGGCATTGATCGTTTGAGGCCGAGTAGCAAAATGGTTATGCAGCGGATTGCAAATCCGCCTACGCCGGTTCGATTCCGACCTCGGCCTCCACTCTTAAAAGCCCCGTAGATTAACGTCTACGGGGTTTTTTATTGCCTCTGGGAAAGGCGTCGTAGTGGTGCGCTTCAAACCGCCCTCGCAGCGTTGGCTTCCACTCCCAATCCGACTACCATCGCGCTTTTACTCTAGGGATGGACAGATGTTTCCAAGGTATTTGCGATGGGTGTTTCTTGTTTGCGTGATCTGCAACGTCTTGCAGTTGCTGTTGCTCGGCTTCCAGGCCTATTCGGGCTCGGTGCCTCCCACCAAGATGATCATGCCGATAGTGATGATCGTCGTATTCGGCTGGATGGCCACTCAATCGACCAAAACGAAGTAAGCCTCAATCTGCCATCCCCGGCTCCCGAATCATGCCTTTGCGACCTCCGCGCTATCATCTGGCGGTTTCGTAATCCTGTAACTGCGCAGTGACGATATGTGGGCGGTGAACATCCAGAACGCAACTGACGCCGTGTAAATCGGTATCGAAAGGGTTGTGTGTAGCCAACCTGGGGCTTTACTCGTCAGCGGGTAATTCACAACTTACTGAAAGACCTATCATCGATAGGCGTGGCAGAAAAAAGGCCCGCGAGTACGGGCCTTTCTCACAGCGTATGGCGACTTACTTGAACAGGCCGCCAATTGCGTTGATCGCATCCGCAGCCTTGTTCACGTTTTGCTGGTTTTGGGGGTTGTTGCTCACTTGCGCCTGGGCGTTGTAGTTGCTGTTACTGCAACTTTTGTTGGTTTGTGTCAGTGCCGCTTGGAACGCCGTCGCGCGCAAGGTATCGCCCTTGGCATTGGCAGCATTGATATTCGCCTGCAGGTCACGGACCTGTTGCTGGCAGGAGGCGTTATTGGCGTTGACAGTGTTGTTGCTGTTGCTGGCGCCACCCAAGGCAGACGACAGGGCGCCTGTGAGGGCGGACAGGTCGGCAGCATGGACGGGCAGGGTGAGCAGGCTGAACAGGGCGGCGGCAGGTGCGAGTTTGGAAAGACGCATGGCAAACCTCAATGTTTTATTGCCTGCGCACAGAGGGGAACCCGAGCCGGCGCAGAACAATATCCGTATAGAGGTGGCGCCCGGGTGCAGCGAAATATAGGGGGGCGACTTTTGACCTTCAACGCCGGGATTCGATAAGTGTGCGTTGTTTCACGTTGTTTGTCAGACGTTGCTCATGACTGGCTGGTCGCCCAGGCTGCGACGTCGTGCACATTGTGGGTGCCTGACGCCACGCCTGAGGGAGTGGGTTAGTGCGGTTTCAAGCAATCCAGCGCCTGATCCGCCAAGGTCCTGGCCATGCCGATCAGGTGCAGGGTGGAGCGCGCCATGTCGCGGCTTTCCTCAGTTGCATTCTGAGCGGTGCCCTCAGCCGTTGCGGCTGCGCAGCGCAGTAGTTCGGAGAGTTGGGCAATGGCGTCTTCAAAGCTGACGTCCTGGTGAACGGTGAATATTGGATGGGTAACGGGATCGGGTTGCAGGTAATGACTCAGGGCGCGCTCAAAGGCTTCGCGGTCACGGGTGACGCGGGGCGGGTCGGGGACGATCTTGTTCATGCATAAGCTCCTACTGATGGGGAGCCATCCTCGTGTCGGTCTCACTCGACAAAAGGTGGCAGCTATGTGCAGGGTGAGAAAACCGGACAGTAGGACTCCGGCCAGACCGAAGTCTGCCCGCACACAGCCGCCATAGAGCATGCTACAGACGGTAGTGGCGCTTGGCGCCTACTGGTTCCAGGTTCTCACACCCGATCGCTGATATGCAGCGACGGAGCGAAGACTAGCCAGTGGTTCCAGCGGGCACAAGGCCGAAAGATTCTCTAGGAAACGTCACGCAAGTTAAAGCGATTTGCCTTGCTGGCCTTTAAAAAATCGGGTGGTGTTCAACGGTGTTTGGGGACGCCCGATAGTCTCGCCAGCAGCGTCAATGCCACGATTGCCCAGCCAAAGTTGAGTGCCACAAACATCCACTCAGCTGGGTTTGTGCCCAGGAATATCATCGAGGTTGTCGTTAAAAAAACAATCAAAAACCCAATAGGGAGCCAGAACCAGAGAGGCCTCTGACGCTGGCACGCCTCTACCTCCAACGGATTTTGTTCATGGAGCGTCATCTGGGGTCGGCCTCGGTAACCTGCTGCTTCCTTGCCGGTGTTGAGCTCAAGAGCGTTATCCTGAGCAATGAGGCCGGGCGATGCAAGGCTCATTCGCCCTTAGTTCCCATCAATCAATCGAAGCGCGAGATCGGCGCTGAAAGTGCCTGCTATTGGCCCGCCATGACACTCTGTTTTTGGCGACGATGCGCCGTCTGAATTACCGGGCAGTTTGATCCACAAGGCAACCAACTGAGGCGAAAGCACTTGCGGCGCAATGCCGAGCCTGCGGCCTGGCGGGTTGCACCAGTCGCCAGGAATCGCACCATTGCCGTTGCGGCTGGTGTCCACCGCGATGGCCTTTGTATAGCTGAATTCGCTTAACAACCTGCTGTTGATTGCATCCCCGTAACTGCGCACCTGGGCGAGGGTGTAGAAGTTGGCAATATTCAGGGCAAACCCGCGGGCCTGTTTTACACCGGCTGCATTCAACGCCTCGGCCATGGCGGCTGGGGATTTCCAGCCTGGATTGCCGGCGTCCAGATAAACATCGGTGTGTGGCGCGCGCTGCTTGAGCCCCGACACGGCATAGTTGAGCAGCGTCAGCCGTTCGGCGCGTTTGTCGCTGCCCAGGCACTGCATGTCGGCCAACGCATCCGGCTCCAGAATGACCACCGCCGGGTTGCTTCCAATACCGGTGATCAAATGGTCGATCCAGGTTCGGTACGCTGTCGCATCCGGCGCGCCACCCTTCGAGGCGCCGCCGCTGCAATCACGGTGAGGCAGGTTGTAGGCCACCAGGATCGGGATTTTATCGGTGCTGGCGGCGGCCGAGACGTAGCGACTGACTCGGTCGGTGAGTCTGTCGGCAGTCTGGCTGGTGCCGGTCAGCCACAGGGCGCTGGGTACGTTTGCAATCGCTGAGCGGATCCTTGCTGTGGCCGGCGTATCGGGATTGTGCTGCACCCATTGTGCCGCGCTGGACTGCGGATTGGCGTAGAAACCATCGCCCGCGTGGGCAGCAGGCAGCATTAACAGGTAGAAAACGCCGGCGGCAAGGGTAGCGATCTTGATCACGCTCTACACCAGAAAAGGGCATGGGCCGCCACGTTAGAACTACTCCTTGCCCACGTCACGTGAAGCTGGATGAAGCTTGCAGGGTAGCCGGCTGAATCGTGAGCATTCCACAGTTCTACATTCACCTGATGACCGCTCATAGCATCCTTCGCCATAACGGCGTGCCGCTCGTAAAGGCCGATTGTGTGCCGCCTATGTTTGGCTTCGTGCGCCGACGATAGGCAGGCTGTAACGCTCTTTGCAGCACGCAGCCGCAAGTGCGGCGCGCTATCGCGAATGAAGTGTATGCCTGCATCTCCCCGTAGCTGTACGGGGCACACGCCGGCATAACGGTCTACTGTCGTGGCCACAGTACTTCGTTCGGATCTCGCGCCATGCTCATGTCTTCAAGCCTCTTGTCAGCCTTCGCGCTGTTCGCCTTTGTGTCCTCGATCACCCCCGGCCCCAATAACACGATGTTGCTGGCGTCCGGGGTGAACTTCGGTTTTATCCGTTCGATTCCCCACGCACTGGGCATCAGCATTGGCTTTATGTTGTTGGTGATCGCGGTGGGCCTGGGGCTCGGCGAGGTGTTCAAGGCGCTGCCGTGGGCTTACACCGTATTGCGTTATGTGGGGGCGGCGTATTTGCTGTACCTGGCCTGGAAGATCGCAACGTCCAGCGGGATGTCCGATGACACCGATGGCAAGCGCAAACCCATGACCTTCCTCGGCGCGGCGGCGTTCCAGTGGGTGAATCCCAAGGCCTGGGTCATGGCGCTGGGCGCGATCACCACCTACACGCCTGCGCAAGGGTATGTCGGCAATGTGCTGTTGATTGCGGCGGTGTTTGCCCTGGTGAACCTGCCCAGCGTTTGCGTATGGGTGGGCTGCGGCAGCAGCTTGCGCAATGTGCTGCGCGAGCCGCGCTGGTTGCGGGTGTTCAACTGGTCGATGGCGGGGTTGTTGGTGCTGTCGTTGTATCCGATGTTTTTCGTGGGCTGAAACGCCCCCCTGAGCGCAGGCGCCGGGGGCGTCAGCGGGCTGTGAACCCTAGACCGGTGAGATGGTGGCAAGCAGACCAATCGCGATGGTCAGCGCAAGAAAACCGAACAGGAAAAATGCCATCTTAGCCATAAGGCCTCCGAAATGAACGGGCCGGCAGGACGTTTCCTGTCGGGCTCCCCGGGCGTGTCGGGAGTGGCTGTATTGTCAGGGCCGGGCGGGTTTCGATACAGGGGCAGATGCAAAAGAAAAAAGCGTATCAGATGTCCTCGGGTGCCGCAGGAGCCGTAAAACCGGGGATGATGATTTTCGGGTATCAGGCAATAAACAGCAGCTCAGTGACGTTTCCAGCGCAATGGTGAGCGCCCCAAGGCCCGGTCAAGGAACTAACCTTTTGCGCTGAGTATCGTATCCACGATTTTGCAGCGCAATTGAAGGCAAAGCGCAGTGGGGATGGCTATTCTCAAGCGGCGCTGGAGTGGGTTCCTTGACGTGTTTTCAACGGGGCGAGTAGGCAAATGGGCAAAACGTTGGCTGCGCTGTCGTTTTTGATGACCCTGGTTTGGGTCTCAGTGGTGATTGCGGTAATGACTTATTTTTCTTAGTGCGCCCGGGGGCAGGGGTCGTGCCTGCCGACGGGGCGTGCCTGGTCGTGACTCACGACCGCCGTCGAAATCTGTAGATCACTGATCTGGCGAGCTTTTTTGTTGGCCGGCGCATCGCTTGTTTGTTTGAAAAAGCCTGTTCTCGACCTTGCATCGAGGGGGCTGGATCTATATATTCCCTAGCCTGCTGCAACGCGCAAGGGCTTATAACGCTGCCTGGCTTGCTGCATAGCGCTACCGCCCGAATGGCGAAACTGGTAGACGCATGGGACTTAAAATCCCCCGCTCGTAAGGGCGTGCCGGTTCGATTCCGGCTTCGGGCACCATCATATTCAAGGACCTGCATGATTTATCATGCAGGTCCTTTTTGTTTGCGCTCCGCAATTTCAACTCCTGCGCCGGCGGCTTTCCGCGCTGCGTCAAATCTCCCTCGTACCCGGCTGAAATCTGCTCAAGGGCAAATTTTTGCACCTTGCGCATCTCCTCCTTTCGCAGCACCCAAATGTAGCCAAATGTACACGAGGGTAAATGTTTCGAAATGTGAGAAAAATGTCCAACTCAATTTGGTAATTGAGTTAGATTCCTATTAGCGTTCTCAAGTATTAACGCGCTTGACTCACTTGTCGTAGGAATTCCCGTTTTGAAACATCACCTTTCCGCCAGTCTGTTGCTTGCGGGCGCTTGCAGCGCTGCGTCCCTGGTTTATGCCGCCGAAGACTTGACGTTGCCGACTACCCAGATCGAAGCGAGTAGTGAACCTATTGACGGTCCAACCGTGGGCTACAAGAGCAACCCGTCGTCCAGCACTACTCGTCTGGGGCTGACAGACAAGCAAACCCCGCAAGCCGTGACCACCATCACCCGGCAAGCCATGGACGACTTCAAGATCACTGGTATCAAGGACGCGCTGCGCTCCGCACCCTCGGTGACCGTGGAGCAAACCGAAACCGATCGCACGGAATTCACCTCGCGGGGCTTCGATATCAACAACTTTGAATACGACGGCGTGGGCATGCCATTCGTGGGAACTGTGTTGGTCGGTGATCAGGACTTGGCCGAGTTCGAACAGATCGACGTCCTGCATGGTGCCAATGGCTTGATGAGTGGCGCTGGCAACCCGTCGGCCACGGTCAATTTCGTACGCAAGCGCCCGACCGAGACCTTCCAGGCGCAAATCGATACCAGCGTCAGCTCCTGGGATGGTCGTCGTGTGGCCGTGGACGTTTCCGGCCCGTTGACGGATACCGGCAACGTACGTGGGCGCTTTATTTATTCCCACGACAAGGGCAACTCATGGATGGATCGATACAGCCATGAGCGCAACGTCGCTGCCGGTCTGTTGGCGTTCGATGTGTCCGATGCCGACACCGTGACCGTGGGCTTCTCCCAGCACGACAGCGATTCAAACGGTAGCACCTGGGGCAACTTGCCGCTGGTGGATAACGACGGCAACGCCATTCACTATGGCAGCCGCAGTTCAAGCATCGGCCAGCCGTGGACCTATTGGAACCTGCGTACCCAGCGTACATTCGCTGAGCTCAAACATGATTTTGGCAATGGCTGGAACGCTACGGTCACGGCCACTGGCATCACCGAAAAGCAAGATACCAACATGATGTATGTCGCCGGGGTCAGCGGTGATGACGCCTCAGTATTTGCCGCCAACACCACCAGCGAGGCTCATCAATTGCTGGGCGAGGCCAAGGTCTCCGGCCCGTTCAGCCTGTTTGGCCGAGAGCATGAATTGACCTTCGGCGCCGCCTATGGCCGCACCCATCAAAAAGCCCGCGAATACGATGCGGCTGCAGATGGCTATTACGACGCGTCATTCTCGGATGTGCTGGCGGGTAATTTGGCGCATCCATCGTTCCTGTTTACCAGCGACGCCAATACTCAGAATTTTACGGACACCCAGAAGAGCGTGTACGCCGGTGCACGATTCAGTCTGGCCGATGATCTGCACTGGATCGCCGGCGCGCGGATGATCAGCCTGGACGCTTCCGGCGACAGCTATGGTTCCGACTACTACACCCGTGCCCATGGCAAGGTGACGCCTTACACCGGCCTGGTCTACGATCTGGACAAGCAGTGGAGCGTGTACGGCAGTTGGACGAAAATCTATAGCGCACAGTACAACCTGGGCAGAGACGGCAAATTGCTGGCTCCGCTTGAAGGCAAAAGCATGGAAGCGGGTGTGAAGGGCAGCTTGTTGGATGAGCGCCTCAACGTCACCGCGGCGGCGTTCAAGACCGAACAGCATAATGTCGCGGAGTACGTCGGCTTGGTCGATGGCCGGTCCGTCTACGACCCCATGGATTACAAGAGTCACGGCGTAGAGCTGCAAGCCTCCGGCGAGGCGCTACCTGGGCTGGACCTGCTCGCCGGCTATACCTACGTGCGCATCGACAACGACGACGGCGACAAGGCACGTAAATATGTGCCGACCCACAGCGTGCGCGGCATGCTCACCTATCGCTTGCCGAGCTTGCCCCAAGCCAGGGTGGGTACACGGGTAAGCTGGCAGAGTGCAGTGGAAAACGACACCAACAGTGCTATCCACCAGAACGCCTACGCCTTGCTCGATTTCATGGCCAGCTATGACATCGACAGCAACTGGAGCACGTCGCTGAACCTGAACAACGTCACCGATCGCAAATACCTGCTATCGCTTTACAACAGTGCCACCACCGCCAGCTACGGTGCCCCACGTAACCTGGTCGCTTCCGTTACCTGGAAATACTGATACCGCCTGAGGGCTCGGTGTGTTTACCCCTCACGCCGTCACCGGGCCCCTTAGCGCGCTGCAAGCTTGGTTCTTTAAGGAAAATTTCTGCGCATGACTGCACGAACCCTGCGTATCTGGTTTCTGGTCCACAAATGGACCAGCCTGATCGCTACCGTTTTCCTGTTGCTGCTGTGCCTGACGGGGCTGCCACTGATCTTTCATGAGGAGATTGAGCACTACGTCGAACCGCCTCCGCCCCTGCGTGTGCTGACCGCCGATACGCCACGAATCAACTACGACACAGTCATTGCCAGGGCACTGGCGGCACAACCGGGCGAGGTCGTGCGTTTTGTCGGCTTCGATCCGGAAAGTCCGCTCGGCACGGTGTACACGGCAACCAGCATTATGCCGCCACCGATCGAGGGTCATTCGCAATCGTTCGATACGCGCACCGGGGAGCTATTTCCTTCGGCGCCGCCGGACGATGGGTTCATGAACCTGATGTTGCGGCTGCATACCGATTTGTTCATGGGGTTGCCGGGTTATCTGTTCCTCGGCTTCATGGGTTTACTAATGGTCGCGGCGCTGGTGTCCGGCGTGGTGGTGTACACACCGTTCATGCGCAAGCTGGACTTCGCCACCGTGCGCAGTGGGCGCAGTTCGCGCTTGAAATGGCTGGACCTGCACAACGTGCTCGGCATTGCCACGCTGGCCTGGGTGTTGGTGGTGGGCGCGACAGGCGTGATCAATACGCTGGCACTGCCCATTTTTGACTTCTGGCAGAGTGACCAGTTGGCGCAGATGACCGCGCCCTACAAGGATGCGCCGCCGCTGGAACGCCTCGGGTCGTTGCAAAAAGCGCTGGATACCGCGCGCAAGGCGGCGCCAGACATGGAACCCAGCTTTATCGCCTTTCCCGGTACTCAGTTCAGCAGCCAGCACCATTACGCAGTGTTCATGCGCGGCACCACACCGCTCACCGCGCGATTGCTCAAGCCGGCCCTGGTGGATGCGAGTACCGGCGAGCTGACTGACATGCGTGAGATGCCGCTCTACGTGAAAACCTTGCTGGTTTCGCAGCCGCTGCATTTTGGTGATTACGGCGGCTTGCCGCTGAAGATCATCTGGACACTGCTCGATCTCATCAGCATCGTAATCCTTGGCAGCGGGCTCTACCTCTGGCTGAGCCGTCGCAAGGTACCGTTGCAAAAGCGTTTGGATGAGTTGAATGCCAGTGGGCCGCAAATGGAGGGCCGATCATGAGGCGCGGACTATGGATGATCTTTCGCTGGCCGCTGTTGCTGTTTTTTTTGAGCCTGTTCGGATTGCTCTCGGCACTGATCGGTAATGGCGTCTATGACCTGCTGTCATGGCTAAGCCTGGGGATGCCGTTGGGGCTGGTCGGGGTGGTTTGGCTACGGTTGCATCGGCGCTAAAGCCGCCAATACCGTCTACATTTCAAGGGCAACCCCTTTGGAGAAGACGGTGATGTTTAAATCTCGCTCGCTTGTAGCGGCTGTTACCTGCCTTGCTTTGGCAATGAGCTCAATCACAGCCTTGGCCGACCCCGGTAACGGGAAGGGGCAGGGCAATGGAAAAGACAACTCCCAAGGCGACCAGGACCACGGCAACAAGGGCAACAAGGGCAACAAGGGCAACAAGGGCAACAAGGGCAAAGGTTCCAGCGCAGATGATTGGCAGCGCGGGCCCAGCGTTGACCGGGGCGGCGTATTGGGCGTGGTCGGCGGCTACCGTGACTATTGGCGTCCAGGTCCCTCACTGCCACCCGGAATACAAAAGAATCCGGCCAGGGGGAAACCGCTTCCTCCTGGCATCGCCAAGAAGCTGGATGGCCGGTTGCTGGGCAGGCTGCCCCATTACGACGGTTATGAATGGCAACAGGCAGGCACTGATCTGATACTGGTCGCAATCGCTTCCGGCATTATTTATGAGGTTCTCAATGGCGCCTTTGATTAAGGCGCCCAGGGGATCAGTGTTTTCGCCGCCCGGATCACACTCAACGCGCTCAAGCGTTGAGTGTGAAACTCCCGTGTGGCGCCACCATCCCCATCTTACGCAATCTTGATCACCACCTTGCCAAACGCGCCCCTGGCCAGGTGTTCGTATGCCTGGCGCGCTTGGTCGAAGGGGTACACACGGTCGATCACCGGGCGAATCCTGTGCTCATTCAAGAATGCGTTCATGCGGTCAAACGACGAGCGCGGCGCTACGGCAATGCCGCGAATCGTGGTTTGGCGGAAGATCATCGGCATCAGGTTCAGTGCAGAGGTCTGGCCAGTCAGGAAGCCGATCTGGGCGATACGCCCTCCGGCTTTTGTCGCGGCGATGGATTGGTTGATGCCGTCGCCGCCTGCCACATCCAGCAGCAGGTCCACGCCCTTGCCGTCGGTGAGTTTCAATACTTCTCCTGCCCAAGCGGGATGCTTGCGGTAATTCACACCGGCAACCGCACCCAGTTTTTTCATCGCATCCAGGTTCTCATCGCGACTGGAGGTGACAATGACCTTGGCGCCAAGGGCCGTTGCAATTTGCGCAGCGAAAACAGACACCCCGCCAGTGCCCTGGACCAGAACCGTCTGGCCGGGCTCGACCTGGCCGAAATCAACCAGCGCGTACCAGGCCGTCAACGCGGCAATCGGAAGGGTCGCGGCCTCTTCATCGGACATGTTGTCGGGGGCACGTACTGCGCTGTCTTCGTGGATGATCATGTATTGCGCCAGGCCGCCCGGTAATGGCGACCCGAAGCAGTAGTCGGGTTCATCCGGGCCAGGCATGCCGTCCAGCCAGCGGGAGTAGAGATGCGAGTTGACCCGGTCCCCGATGGCGAAGCGGCTGACGCCGTCACCCACCGCAACCACAGTACCGGCTGCATCGCTGACGGGAATCAGCGGCTTGGGCACCTTGTGGGGCTCGTAGATGCCGTCAACGATGGCCTTGTCCCGGAAGTTGAGGGATACGGCCCCCACCTTTACCAGCAGCTCTCCGGCCTTGGGTACGGGAGTCTCGGTATCGCCTTGCACCAGGTTGTCCAAACCGAAATCTTTCAGAAGCCACGCTTTCATTTTCTGTCTCCAGCAACGGTGAAGGGGTAGGGGAGGCAAGCGCCTCCTGTGTGCCTGGGCCATTATTTAGTTTTCACCACGCAGCATAAATGGGCAGAACCCAACAGGATTGTTATCCTGAGTGGTAACAATCATCCCTTCGCAGGCTTCCCGAGGAACAGACGCATGGCGCTTCTACAGTCGATGCAGGTATTCGCCAAACTGGCGGAGTTGGGGAGCTTCACCAAAGTCGCGGAAGCGATGCAGACAGGCCGCCCGTATGTCACTCGCACGATTCAGGAACTAGAGGCTTCGCTGGGTGTGAGGCTGTTCCAGCGCACCACGCGCAAAGTCAGACTGACGGCTGAGGGCGAGCGATTTTACGAGCGCGTCAAAGAGATTTTGGCCACCATCGCGCAAACCACCTCCATGTTCGACCGCAGTGGTTCGACGTTGCGGGGACGGTTGCGGATCGATATTCCCACGGCCTTTTCCCAGCAGGGGTTCATGGAAAGCCTCCGGCGATTTACCCAGGCATATCCCGAGATCGAGCTGGCACTCGGCGTGACTGATCGTACGGTAGACCTCGTGGCCGAAGGCATCGATTGTGTATTGCGAATCGGTGATCTCCCGGACTCCAGCCTGGTGGCCAGGGACATTGGCAGCGCGACCATGGTGACCTGTGCATCGGCAGGTTATCTCCAGGCCTGCGGGGTACCGCAAACCCTGCAAGCGCTTGCAGGCCACCGATGTGTTGGCTTCCTGTCCGGCCAAAACAACCGGCCGCTGCCCTGGCACTTCTCGGTGGAGGACGAAGATCGTCCCCACACGCCACGTGGCGGTATCACCGTGAACGAGTCCAATGCCTACGTTCAATGCGGTGTTGCAGGCTTCGGCATCATCCAGGCGCCGGGCATTACCGTCGGTGCATTTCTCGACAGCGGAGAACTGGTTGAAGTCCTCGGCGCATTTCGTCCAAAGCCGCGCCGGGTTTCTGTGCTGTATCCAAGCAGAACCCATCTTGCACCCCAGGTAGATGCATTCGTGGATTGGCTGAAAAAGCATTTTCCGGTTCTGCACCCCGACTGGTTCAAGGCTCATTAACCCTTCATGAGGCGCGATTGCGCGGGTTGTTCGCCAGGGGC
The DNA here is from genome assembly GCF_024807515.1 of Pseudomonas sp. BIGb0558. Taxonomy (NCBI): domain Bacteria; kingdom Pseudomonadati; phylum Pseudomonadota; class Gammaproteobacteria; order Pseudomonadales; family Pseudomonadaceae; genus Pseudomonas; species Pseudomonas sp. BIGb0558. The sequence goes on along the minus strand of NZ_JANUEW010000034.1, from coordinate 32,340 downwards.
AGCGGCACGTATGATCGCAACAGCACCTTATTCGGGCGCTGAGACTCACCCCCTTTGAAGGACATGAGCATGGAAAAGCACTTCGGTAATTCAGGCCTGTTCAAGGCTGCTTCGTATCACTGCAACGAACTCCTGGGCCGCGGCATCGCGCGCTGGGAGCTGAAAAATATTGCGCTGAATACGAAGGAGTTTTTGATATGTCCAAAGAATTACTCGGAGTTTCTGCTCTAGGGTTGATGGTGGTCGGTGAGTTTTGTGCAATCTACAGTGAGGTGGTAACCGCCAGGCTTGCCCAGACAGGGCATGGTTCATGGGAGGCGTTCGTACTGCCCGTTGTGCTGATGTGTTTTGCAGGGCTTTGCCTGCTGGGAGCGTATTGGCTGGGGTATATGGCTGTCGGTGATATCTGGGTTGTCACCGTGGTCTCGGTCACCTCTTTGCTGCTGCTTGAGCCGGTGGTGGTCTGGTCTCTGTTTCATGAAGCACCAGGACGTGGCGCACTGATTGGGTTCGTCCTGGGCGCCCTGGGCATGCTGTCCACTGTATTGCTTTAACTCAGCCCTCTGGCCCGGCAATCATGCGCCGGGCCAGCTCGCCGTCGTTGCAGTATTCATAAAACCACGGAGTCGCGAGCCTATGTCGATTACTGCTGGCCTGTTTACGCGTCAGTTCTTTCATGGCACCCGTGCCGATCTGGAGCCCGGCGATCTGATCCGCGTCGGCTACCCGTCCAATTTCACCGAAGGCAAACCACTTTCCTGGGTGTATTTCGCGGGCACGCTGGATGCGGCCATCTGGGGCGCTGAACTGGCGCTTGGCAGTGGGCGGGAACGGATCTATGTGGTGGAGCCAACGGGGTCAATCATCGATGACCCCAACGTGACGGATAAGAAATTCCCCGGCAACCCCACGCTTTCCTATCGTTCAACCGACCCGTTGTGGGTCGTGGCCGAACTGACGAAATGGCAAGGGCATCCGCCTGAGCGGTTGCAGCAGATGAGGGACAATCTCGCCCGTTTGAAGGCCGAGGGTCGCGATGTCATCATCGATTGATATGATCAGGAACCAACGGGCGTCGCCAGATAGCCAAGTGGTTTTTTCCAACCTTTCCAGCAGGTGCCCCGTATGCAAAGTTCTCCTCCTGACGGCTTGCCTGTCTATCGGATTCTGACCGGCAAGGACGATGCCTCCTTCTGTCACCGAGTCTCAGAAGCCCTCGCACTGGGCTACCAGCTTTATGGCTCGCCAGCGGCCACTTTCAACGGTGAGTATGTCGTGGTGGCGCAGGCTATCATTTGGAACCCGGCAATCAGCCCGGCTCAATAAGCGAAGCGCGCGGCTTCGGTTCTGCGTCAGGCCTGTGTTCGACAAACGTTGCCTTTACTCTCTTGGACACCAGAATGTAAGGCACCCATACGACAACGGAAATCAATCCCCGTACAAATTCCTTTGTAGTGCTGGGGTCGAATATTGGCTCGTCAGGGACGATAAGCGAGACAATCCACGAGTCCACAGGCACAAAAGCAAAAGAGACAATAAGTGTGGCTATATACACTTTCGGGAATAGATAGTGCCTGGAGAAAAACAGATAGATCAGGTAGACGAACGTCAGGATCAACAGGGAGTTGAAGAGCGCCTCAAACACCACCAGTGCGGCCCATGCCGGGTTATACAGCTCTGAACCCGGGGTTATGACATGCGTGAAGGTGCCGTCTGTGAAGATGCCGTAATACAAGGGCCCGAAGGCGAATGCCACGCGCAGGGGCGTAACAATCAACCCCAGCGCGATTAATATCAGCCAGCCACCCAGCCCCTTCAGATCTTTATTTGTTTGCATATTCATTCCGTGATTTCCCGGCATCCATAGGCCACAAACAGCGCACGACTTTTCGCGCGGGATTTGTGGGTAACGTCGGGTGTAATAGTACGCTCCTTCAATCGCCGCCGTCTTCGTGCAAGCGCCGCTGTTCCCCGATTGGCAACAGCGGCGGTCGACGCTACTTGTAATGCTGCTCAAACACGGCGACTTGCTCCGGTTTAATCAGCTGAAACGGAACCCACACATCCGTCTCGACCGGCTCGCCCTTGATCATTTTCAGGGCGGCCTGCAGGGCGGCAGTGGCCTGGGCCTTGGGGTCCTGGAAGACCGATGCCACCAGCATTCCGCGCTTGATCGCGGCCAGCCCGTCGGGCAGGCCGTCGATGCCGACGATTGCGATTTCGCCCTTGGCTTTGCCAGCTTGCTGCAACGCCATCGCGGCACCAATCGCCATTTCGTCGTTGTTGGCCACGATCGCATCGAAGTGGGTGCCCGCTAGCAGCCAGTTGCTGGTCAGGTCCATGCCTTTGCTGCGCTGCCATTCCGCCGATTGCTGTTCGACGATCTTGATCTCGGGAAAGTCCTTGAGTACTTGTTTGACGCCTTCGGTGCGGTCGTGCGTGGCGTTTTGCGCCAGGTCGCCCATGATGATCGCGACGCTACCTTTGCCGTGGAGCTTCTCGGCGAGGTAGCGCATCTGCAATTGCCCGGCCTCGATGTCGTTGGACGCCACAGTGACGACGCCCTTGGGCAGTACGCGCTCGTCGGGGTGGCGGTTGACGTAGACCAGCGGCGTCTTCGCCTCGACGGCGGCGCGGGTCATGTTGGCGGTGGCGGCGGTGTCCACCGGCAAGACAATCACGGCGTCGACCTTCTGATTGATAAACCCCTGGACCTGATTGAGCTGGCGCACCACGTCGCCCTGGGCGTCTTCGAACTGGATCTGGACGCCTGCCTGTTTGGCCGCGTCTTCCAGGCCGCTGCGCACGTAGGTCATGAAGTTGTCGTCAACCCTGGCAATGCTCACGCCGATGCGATAACTGGCGGTAGCCCACTGGCTGAAAACGAGTAACAACGTGGCAAAAAGTAATGTGCTGCGACGCATGATGGTTTTCCTTTTGTTGTTATGAGTTGAAATTCATCAAGACAGGGTGAAGGCTTGCCGAAAGCGCGCCAGCGCCAGTTCGCTGTCGCCGCTGGCCCAGCCTTCAAGGCCCACGACACCGGTGTAACCCATGTCGTAAAGGGCCCTGGCAATGGCGGGGTAGTGGATCTCGCCCGTGCCCGGTTCCTTGCGTCCCGGCACGTCGGCCACCTGGATTTCACCGATGGCGCTGCCGGCACGCTGGATCAGTTCGATCAGGTTTCCTTCGCCGATCTGCGCGTGGTAGAGGTCCAGGTTCATTTTCAAATGAGGGCTGCCCACCGCTTCGATCAGTGCCAGGGTGTCGTCGGCGCGGGCGAAGGGCGTGCCGGGGTGGTCCACCTCGGTATTGAGGTTTTCCAGCAGGAACACCCGGCCGGCGTCTTCGCCCAGGCGCGCGATTTTTTCCAGGGTCTTGCAGGCGCTCAGCCACATGCGTCCGCTGGTGTGGGCCACCGGTTTTACCGGCAACCCCCGGTCACCCAGGCCGGTGCCATGCAGGTTGAGATTGGGGCAATTGAGCTGGGCGGCGATGGCCAGGGATTCCCGCGCGCTGTCGAGCAACTGCGCAATCTCGTCGGGGTCGGTCAGGTTGCCCGAGATGTAGCCCGTCATCGAGGTGAAGTCTGCACCGGTGGCGGCCAGGGCCGGGATGTCTTTGGTGGTCCAGCCCCAGATTTCGGCGCTGAAGCCCAGGGCATGAATGCGTTTGACGCGTTCGGTGAAGGGCAGGTCGAGGAAGACCATTTCGGCGCTGACGGCCAGCTTGAAGGGCACGAAGCTCATGGGCGGCCACCTTGCACACGCACGACTTTGCCCTGCTGGAACGACTCGATGCAGGCGCGGGCAATGGCCAGTGCGGCGCGGGCATCTTCGCCGCTGGCGAGGGGTTTTTCGCCGCTGCGCAGGCACTCGACGAAGTGATTGAGTTCGGCCACGTAGGCGTCCCGCAGCAGATCGGTGTCCAGGCGCTGGGTATCGGCCTGGATGCCGCCGGCCACGTAGCGGACCAGGTCAGAGTCATGGACGCCGCCCATGGTCAACATGCCCGCGCTGCCGAACACTTCCCCGCGAACATCGTAGCCATACACTGCCTGGAAGTTCGCCTCGGCGGTGGCGATGGCGCCGTTGTCGAAGCGTATCGTGACCACGGCAGTGTCCAGGAAGCCTTTGCTTTTGTAGTCCGGTGCAATCAGCGCATCGGCCATGACAAACACGTCGACGGCTTCGGCGCCGGGGTTCAGGTAGCGCAGGGTGTCGAAGTCATGGATCAGGGTTTCGAGGAAGATCACCCATTGCGGTGAGGCGGCGGGATTGTTCAGCGCCGGGTCGCGGGTCAGCGAGCGCAGCAGCTGCGGCGTGCCGATACGGCCGGCCACCACGTCCAGGTGGGCGGTGCGAAAGCTTTTGGCGAAGCGGCGGTTGAAGCCCACTTGCAGCGTCACCCGCGCATCTGCAGCGGCGGCGATGGCACGGTCGGCTTCGTCGAGGGTGATGGCCATGGGTTTTTCGCAGAACACCCCTTTGCCGGCGCGGGCGGCGCTGATTACCAGTTCGGCGTGGCTGCGGGCCGGGGCGGCGATCAGCACGCCGTCGATGTCCGGGTCGTCGAGCAGTTGCTGGGGATCGGTGTAGACCCGTTGCACGCCCAGCTCTGCCGCCAGGCGAGCGGCCTGACCGGGTGTGGGGTCGGCAATCGCGGCCAGGCAGGCACCGGGAATATGCCGGGCGGCCGTCAGGCCGTGAAAGCTGCCCATGCGGCCGGCGCCGATGAGGCCGAGGCGAATAGTCTTGGATGTGTTCATGAGGTGACTCCCTTTTATTGTTGTTGCGCAGGGGTTTCCTGCGGGTGCAAGTCAGGGAGCAAAGGCTGTGCCAATATTTAAGCGTTTGATATATAACGATTTAATATGATTTGTTTAAAAATACTGTTCATATTTTAAACATGTCTATGCTTACATGTCTAAAACCTGAACACAGGAGCGGCGCGTGATCCCACAGCCAATGGCCTTCAGCGAACAAGACCTCGACTACATCACCGCGCTTGGCCCGGCGCAGTTGAGCGAGGGACCGATTGCGCAACTGGAGCAGGCCTGGCAAGCGTGCCTGAAGGGCGGTGTCGATCGGCCTGCCGGGGTCAGGCAGGTGATTTGGGATTCCTGGCGGCGCAGTGTCAGCGCCGGGATCGATCCCGCCGACGGTGACTACCGGTTCGTCGCCCCCGACGATCTGGCCGCGACGCTGGCGGCCAACCGGGTGTTGATTGCGGCGGCGGCGCAGGTCATGCGCGGATTGCTGGCCTACAACCCCCGGGGTCATATCAACCTCACCGACGCTCACGGCACCACCCTGTATTTTTGCGGCCTGGACCTCACGCCGGTGGGCAGCCGGTTGCTGGAATCGGTGCAGGGCACCAACTGCACCGGGCTGGCGTTGGCCGAAGACCGACTGGTGTACGTGCTGGCCGAAGAGAATTTCGCGCGCGGCTTGCGTCAACGGCGCATGCATTGCGCCGCCGCCCCGATCCGGGATGCCCAGGGCCGCACGCTGGCGATGCTGACGCTGACCGCAGAGCCGGGCTGGTTCCACTTTCATACACTGGGCACCGTGCAGGCAGCGGCGGAAGCGGTCTCGCGGCAGATGGCGCTGCAGGCCTTGCTGGAAGAACAGCAAACCGTGCTGGAAGTGCTCAACGAAGGCCTGGTAGTGCTGGATGAGCGCGGCTGCATCAAGGCGCTCAACCGCTATGCCCGGCAATTGTTTCGCGTGGGCCGCGACCTGCTGGGCAGCCCGTTCCAGCGCCTGGGCCAAAGCGAACTGACCGATGAGATTTTGCTGCGTGGTGGGGAAGGGCTGCGGGACCTGGACTGCACCTTTGAGCTGCATGATCGCAGCCACCTGGCCTGCCTGGTTTCCGTGTGCCCGCTGGAGCAGGGCGGGCGAGTGGTATCGTTGCGCGAGAACCGGCGCATCCGGGAAATTACCCGGCGCATCATCGGTACCCAGGCCAGCTACACCTTCGACACCATCCAGGGCAGTTCCCGGGCGATTCAGGACGCTTTGCACCTGGGGCGGATCGCCAGTCGCAGTGATTCGACGACCCTGGTCCTGGGGGAAAGCGGCACCGGCAAGGAGCTGTTTGCCCAGGCGATCCACAACGCCAGTGACCGCTGCAACGGGCCGTTTGTCGCGGTCAATTGCGGGGCCATTCCGCGGGACCTGGTGCAGAGTGAATTGTTCGGGCACGTTGAGGGGGCCTTCACCGGATCGGCCCGCGGCGGGTCGGCCGGCAAGTTCGAACTGGCCGATGGCGGCACGATCTTCCTCGATGAAATCGGTGACATGTCATTCGACGCCCAGGTCAGCCTGTTGCGGGTCTTGCAAGAGGGCGAGGTGACACGGGTCGGCGCCAAGCAGTCCCGGCAGGTGAACGTGCGCATCATTGCCGCGACCCACCGGAACCTGAGCCAGGCGGTGGCCGATGGCGCGTTCCGCGAGGACCTTTACTACCGGCTCAACGTATTGAACTTGACGGTGCCGCCGCTGCGGATGCGACGTGAAGATATACCGCTGCTGGCGCTTCACTTTCTCGGCCGTTGCGCGCGGTCGCTACGCAAGTCGGTGCAGGGCATCTCGCCTGATGCGCTGGATATTCTGTCGGCATACCACTGGCCCGGCAACGTTCGTGAACTGGAAAACGCCATTGAGCGAGCCACCAACCTGGCCGTGAGCGACCAGCTTTTACCGGGTGATCTGCCACTGGAAATCCAGCCGCGACAGCCGGCCGCCACCTCGGCAAATGCCACAGAGCCCCGAACGACCCTCGACCTCGGAGCCCATGAAATGAACGCGATCATTGCCGCCCTCAAAGCCACGCGCGGCAACATCCGGCTGGCCGCGCAACAGCTCAACGTTTCCCGTGGCGGGCTGTACAACAAGATGAACCGGTTCGGGCTGAGTGCCGATGCGTTTCGCTCAGGGCCGGGCGTTCTCTGAGGTCAGGATCTGCAAGGGAATGTAGTGGCGATGCCGGGCCGGATCGAAGTCTGGAGACGACTGCAATTCGATCAGCAAGTCGACGATGGCGGTGCCCAGCAGTCGTGGCTGGGAATCGATGACCAGGCTGACCAACCCTTCGGCCAGCGCCTTGCGCGACAGCTCGGTTGACTCCTGGAGGATGCAGCACAGTGACGGGCGTTTCGGCAGCTGTGACAGGGCGCTGATGACGCCGTCGCCGCCACCGCCGACCACGCACAAAGCGCGCAAGTCTTCATGGCGGGCCAACAGTTCCAGGGTCGCCTCTTCGGTGATGTCGCAATTGTCCAGGTTGATCACCGCTTCCAGCAATCGCAGCCCCGGGGCGTGCTCCTCCAGATAGCCGCGCAGCCCCTCGAGCCGCGCCTGATGCCCCAGAAAACGGTGCCCGCCCAGCAGCACGCCAATGCTGCCCTTGCGGGCGCTGGCCGTGTGCGCCACCAGCCAGCCCATGGTGCGGCCGACCTCATGGTTGTCCTGGCCCACGTAAGGTTCCTGCGCCGCCTCATCGATGTCCGACAGCAGGGCGATCACCGGCACACCGGCGTGCCTGATCTGGGCGATGGCGGCATTGATCAGCGGGTGGGCAAAGCTGACCACGGCGAGGCCGTCGCACTGCACGGCCAACTGTTCGATCTGGGCAATGATGGCGGTGGGGGAGCGGTCAAGCACGTAGTCGAATTGAACGCTCAGGTTGGCGCCCGACTCACGCTGCGCCGCCTCGGTGATGGCGGTGGCAACGTTGCCATAGAACGCCTGGGCGGTACCGAGCAGGAGGATGCCGAAGCGGTAGCTGGGGCGCCGCTCGCGGATCCGCTGGCCGATCAGCCGTGCGGCAAAATACCCGACGGCTTCGGCCGCCTGGAACACCTGCTCGGCGGTGTCCGGGTTGACCGGCGCCCGGGCGTTGAGCACCCGGTCTACGGTGGCGACACTCAAGCCGGCGTGCGCGGCAACGGTGGCAATGGTTGGGCGTTTATTGTTGTTCATGGCGAGCCCCTGCGAATGCCTTGATAGAAAACTATCAAGCTTCAATGGGGCTGGATGATAGCTTGATAGGGAATGTATTCAAGGGCTTGAGGGCAATCAGTGGGCTCTCTATCGTTTCTCTCAACGATGCGACCTCGCATCGAAGCAAGTGCCTGAAACCACCCAGCTTGCGGAGAACAATAAAATGCCTGAACAACACGCAGCCTATGAACATCCCGGTAGCCCCGCGCCTCGGGATTATCGGTTGACCGGCCCGGAAGCTGCCCGTGCGGTGCAAAAGGGGCTGGCCTCGGCCACCTGGTATCAATCTCCCATCCCGCGTAAACGCCTGAAAGAATTGATGCAGCGCCGTGATGGCCCAGCCTTGGTGGACACCGCCCTCTGGTTGCTGGCATTGGTCGTTACCGGGTTTGGTGGTTATTGGTTCTGGGGTTCCTGGGCCTGTGTGCCGTTCTTCTTTGTCTACGGCTTGCTGTATGGCACGGCCTCCAATGCCAGGTGGCACGAGACCGGCCATGGCACGGCGTTCAAAACCCGTTGGCTGAATGACGGGATCTACCAGCTGTCGAGCTTCATGTTCATGTTCGAGCCTCATGTGTGGCGCTGGAGCCACGCCCGGCACCACACCGACACCATCATCGTCGGGCGTGATCCGGAGATCGTCGAGCCGCGTCCACCGAGGCTGGTCAACATGGTGCTGAGCCTGTTCAGGATGCCCTATGTGTTCACCACGATGTGGTCGGTCTGCCGGCACGCCACTGGGCGGATGGCGGAAGAAGAGAGCACGTTTATCCCGGAGTCCGAGTGGCCGAAGATCTTCACGGCGGCGCGTATCTGGCTGTTGATCTACGGGCTGACGGTGGGCACCGCGCTGTACTTGCACAGCTGGTTGCCGCTGATGTTTATCGGCCTGCCGACGCTCTACGGCGGCTGGCTTTCGTACCTGTTCGGCCTGACGCAGCATGTGGGCCTGGCCGAGGATGTGCTCGACCACCGCAGTAACTGCCGCACTATCTACATGAGTCCGCTGCTGCGTTTTCTGTACCTCGACATGAACTATCACCTCGAACATCACATGTACCCGATGGTGCCGTTCCATGCCCTGGCGCAGCTGCATGAGGAGATTCGTGATGACTGCCCGCCGCCCTATAACGGCCTGTTCGAGGCCTTGAAGGAAATCTTTCCGGCGATCTGGAAGCAGCGTAAAGACCCGACGTACTTCATCCGTCGCCCTCTGCCCGAGCGCGCAGAAACTGCCGCTGCCACTCAGGCAGAACCCGCCTGACGGCTTTCGGTTTCAACCCCCCTACAAGAGAGAAAACTGCCATGACCGATCAATGGATCGATGTCTGTGCCGTGGGCGATATAGACGAAGAAGACGTCATTCGTTTTGACCATGGCCAGCAGACCTACGCTGTCTACCGCTCTGCCGAGGACCGGTTTTTTGCCACGGCGGGCCTGTGCACGCACGAGTCCATCCACCTCGCCGATGGCCTGGTGATGGACCATGTGATCGAGTGTCCCAAGCACAACGGGCGGTTCGATTTCCGCACCGGCAAAGCCCTGGGGGCGCCGGTGTGCGTCAACCTCAAGACCTATCCGGTCCGGGTCGAGACGGGGCGCGTCTTGCTCGCGATTGCGGTTTAACTGCCCGGAGGCTGTGCCATGAACCCTGCCAATGCTCCACTGGTTATTGTGGGCGCCGGACACGCCGGCGGCCGCGCGGCGTTGACCTTGCGTGCCGAAGGCTATTGCGGTCGCGTGATCCTGATCGGCGATGAGCCTCATCTGCCCTACGAGCGCCCGCCACTGTCCAAGGGGCTGTTGCAGGGCACGGTTGAACTGGCGAGTTGCAGTTTGTGCGACCCCGCCCGGCTCGCCGAACTGGAGGTCGAACACCTGGCGGGCAACCCGGTGACAGGCCTCGATCCGCAGCAGCATCGCCTGCGGTTCGCCGATGGCAGCGGGTTGCAGTACGCCCGCCTGTTGCTGGCGACCGGGGGCAGGGCGCGACGGTTGCCCGGTGTGCCGGTGCACCTGGCCAATGTGTTTTATTTGCGAACCCATGATGAGGCATTGGCACTGCGTGCGTCGTTGCAACCCGGCGCGCGGGTGGTGATCATCGGCGGTGGCTTCATCGGGCTTGAAGTCGCCGCCACCGCCAGTGCCCTGGGTTGCGTGGTGACGTTGCTGGAAGCCGGGCCACGGCTGGCCGGGCGAGTCCTGCCGGAACGGGTTTCCAGTGCGCTGCTGGAGCTGCATCGCAGGCAGGGCGTGGACGTACGTTTGAACGTGGGCATTGAGTCGGTGCAAGGCGAGTGGCAGGCGGAGTCGGTACAGCTGGTTGACGGTGAAGTGCTGCCTTGCGACCTGCTCGTCGTCGGCATCGGCATGCAACCCAATATCGAGTTGGCCGCGGCGGCCGGGTTGGAGGTGGGGCAGGGCATTCGTGTCGATGCGCAGTTGCGCACCAGCGCGCCGGACATCTTTGCTGCGGGCGATGTGTGCGAGTTTCGGCTGCACCCCGAGGGCGTGTTCCAGCGCCAGGAAACCTGGCGCAACGCAGAAACCCAAGGCCGTCACGCCGCCCTGAACATGCTGGGAGGTGAGTTGCCCTTCGAGGTGATTCCGGGGTTCTGGTCCGATCAGTACGACTGGGGACTGCAAACCGTGGGGGTGATCAACCCCGCAGAACCGTCGGCCAGTCGGGCAACGCCGGGAGGCGGTTTCCTGCTGTTCTACCTTGATGCCGATCAACGCCTGCAAGGTGCGTGCGGCTGGGGGCAGGGCAACAGCATTGCCAAGGACATCAAGCTGTGCGAACGGCTGATCGCCAATCAGAACCCGCTGCCGGTGCACGCCCTGGCAGATGCCGGTGTGCCGCTCAAACAGTTATTGAGGAACTGACATGCGCGATTTCCTGGTATTCCAGTCACTGTGGGCGATGCAAGATCACCGCGGCCAGTGCGATCTCACGATTGAAGCGCTGCTTGAGAAAATCGCCGCCGCAGGCTTCGACGGGGTCACCGACCATTTCTGGCTCGCACCCCAGGCCAAGCGGTTGCATGCCGCCGCCAACGCCCGGGGCCTGCATATCGAGGGGCAGGTGTTTCCGCAGACCGTGGACGATCTCGCGATGGCGCTCGACGCTGTCGCCCGCTATGGCTGTCATCACCTTACGCTTCAGGCAGACGTGCGGCCGCGGACGTTGTCCCAAGCGATGACACTGATCGAAGGTTGGCAGCGACTGGCCGAACAGGTGGACTTTCCCATCCTGCTGGAAACCCATCGTTATCGCCTCACCAGCGACCTGCCGTTCACCCTCGACCTGCTCGCAGAAATGCCGGACCTCAAACTCTTGGCCGACGTGTCTCACTATGTCGTTGGGCGCGAATTGCCCGGGTCAGCCGCCATGGAAGACGATGAGCAGATCCATACCGTCCTGCGCCACAGCTGGGGGTTTCATGGCCGGGTCAGCAACGGCGAACAGGTTCAGGTGCCCTTGAGCTTCGCCCAGCATCGCCCTTGGCTGGAGCGTTTCCTGGGCTGGTGGCGCTACGGGATCGAAGACTGGCTGGCCCGCCCCAACACGCCGGCAAGCCTGTCCTTTACCTGCGAACTCGGCCCTCCACCGTATGCCATCACCGGTGCCGACGGCCGCGATATCACTGATCGCTGGGCTGAAGCGTTGATGCTCAAGGCGCTGATGCGCGACATCTGGAAAGACTGTCTGGCAAAGTCATCGGGGCCTGTATGAGTCGTGCAGTGGCTCAAGCACGGGCATTTGCGTGGTTAACACGTTAAAGTAACCCGCTCATGCGCCGATGAATTAAGACCTCTACCGCAATTGGAGATTTAACATGATCACTAACGTCAGCAGTCTCGCTTCAGTACCCAGCACTCCAAGCCCCGCCAGCGTTAGCGATGACTCCAAGACGCAAACCTCCACGACCGTGAGCGCAAGCCCGGGCGCAGATGCCAAGAGCGCACCTGCTGCCGGTGGTGGCCAGGCGGCTTCTACCTCGCAGGAGTCCGACACGGTCAAGGAGTTGAAGAAGCAAATCGCAGAATTGCAAAAGCAACTTCAAGAGCAGCAGCAGAACATGCAGAAGGCTCAGGCCAGCAATCAAAACGCCGACGCCAAAGCGGCCGCCGTGGCCGCTGCCCAGACGCAGATTGTCGCAACGTCAGCGGCGCTGCAGACGGCGTCTGCCGCGTTGTTGCAAGCCGTCACTGCCGAAGGTGGAAGCAGTACCGGTTCAATCGTCAGCACCACCGCCTGAGACGCAGCATAGCGTCGGGTGATTAGCCTCACTCAGCAAACGAACGTCAACGGAACTGCGTTTATGAAATACAGCTGGATCGCACTTGTCTTGCTGCTTTGTGCCTGCACAAGCGGCCCCTCCCGGGAACAACTGGCCGAGCAACGCTTATGGGAATACCAGTTGCTCACTCACCTCAACCATTTCAAGTCCTACCCTGAAGAAGCCCGTCTGCAAGGGCTGGCCGGGATGGTCAGGGTTAAATTTGTCGTTGATGCCAAGGGCAACCTGATACGCCACGAAATCGTCAGTCACACAGGCTCGGATCTTTTCGTAGGGGCCGTGGAGAAATTTGTTCCGGCGGCATCGCCAGTGCCAGCGCCTCCACCCTCAATGCTGCTTAAAGGCGAAATTGAAGTGGTGGCGCCCTTTGTATTCTGCCTGGATCAGACATGCACCGGCATGGCGCCACGCAGCTCCAGCAACAACGTCATCGCGCGCTGAGGGCAAATCCCGGGCAAAGAAAAGCCCGCGATGGGGAGCGCGGGCTTAAAGGTTTTCACCAGGAGCTGAGATGACCATAGGCGCCCGACTGTGAAAGGGATGTGAAAGGGCGCCAGCGCTGCACTCAATTCAGTAAGCGCCCGCTGCCGCCTTTGCACCGCTGACGATGGCGATCCCGGAACTGCTGCCCAATCGTGTCGCTCCCGCCTCGATCATTGCCCGGGCTGTCTCCAGGTCGCGCACGCCGCCGGAAGCCTTCACCCCGATCTCGGCACCCACCACACCGCGCATCAGGCGCACATCCGCCAATGTCGCGCCGCCATGGCCAAAGCCGGTGGAGGTCTTGACGAACGCCACGTTCAGCTCGCGGCACAGGGTGCAGGCATCGGTTTTCTGCTGATCATCAAGCAGGCCGGTTTCGAGGATGACTTTCAGCGGCACCGCGCCGCAGGCCGCCAGCACCTGGGCGATGTCGTCACGTACCTGGTCCAGCAGGCCGTCCTTCAGCCAGCCGATGTTCAGCACCATGTCGATCTCGCCAGCGCCGGCCTCGATCGCAAGCTTTGCTTCATACGCCTTGGCCGCACTCAAGCCCGCACCCAGAGGGAAACCGACTACCGCGCAGACCAAAGGGGCGCCGCCGTGCACGCATTCGGCGGCCAGCGGTACATTGGCGCTGTTGACGCACACGGACTTGAAGCCATGCTCGCGAGCCTCGGCGCACAGTTGGCGAATGCTCGCCTGGGAAGCATCGGCGGCCAGCAGGGTGTGGTCGATATAGGCCGCGAGCGGCAACGGGTCAGTCGGCATGGCAAGTGTCCTGTAAGGATGAGGTGCTGGGAAAAGCCGGTTTGTGTTAAGTTGGATGCATTAAATGTGAAATAAATAACATTGTAAATGGAATTTGTGACTGCCCTGATCAAGGGCGCGCATTCAACGAGGGTTGGAACGCAGTGGATTCAAAGAAAAGCGAAAGATTTCGGGCCATGCACAAGGCCTTGCAGGGCGAGTCGGCGATTCACCTGCGGGACATGGCCGCGTTGCTCGGCGTATCGGAAATGACCCTGCGCCGCGACCTGGCAGACAGCCCTCAAGGCCTGCGGTTGCTGGGCGGCCACGTGACCCGAAGCGGGCCGCCGGAGCCGGATTACCAGGTCGCCGAACAGGATCAGCGCCACGTCGCCGAGAAGCGTCAGATCGGCGCACTCGCCGCCAGCCTGGTGCGGCCGGGCGACACGGTGTTTATCGATTGCGGCACCACCACGCCGTTTATCATCGAGGCGTTGCCGGATGACCTGGAGTTCACCGCGCTGTGCAATTCCCTCAACGTATTGCTCAAGCTTCAGCAAAAGCCCCACTGCACCATCATCCTCTGCGGCGGCACCTTTCACCGGCGCAACATGGTGTTCGAGAGCCATGCCGAGGCGGGCATCCTCGACGGCATCCGCGTGGCCTGGGCGTTTATTTCTGCGGCCGGCGTCAGCGCGGCCCACGGCGTGACCTGCTACAACCTCAATGAAGTGGAGGTCAAGCGCCGGGTCATGGCGCGGGCGCAGACCTGCGTGCTGGTGGCCGACCACAGCAAGTTCGACGAGGTGCGTGCCGCGCACTTTGCCGAGCTGTCGGACTTCCAGCGGGTGATCAGCGATGCCGGCCTTGAGGCGGCACAGCAGCAAGTGATCAAGGACAGCGGGGCGATCCTGCTGATCTGATTCAAGCGGTATTGTGATTTTTATTTCATTTGTTTGGAATTTAACAAATTAGCCTTGACACCCTCGGGAGCAAGGCATAGTTTTTCAAATGTGATCGCGGTTCACATTTGTGAGCGCAACCTCCTTGAAGGTCGCGCCCGAATCCTGACAACAATAAAAATAGGAATCACCATGCTCCAGATAGCCCGTAAACCTGTTCATGTGCTGGCCCTTGCACTGGCTGTCGCGGCCTCGGCGCTGGCGCTGAACGCCCAGGCCAAGGATCTGAAGATCGGTTTCAGCCAGGTCACCCTGCAATCTCCCTTCTATGTGCAACTGCGCGATGGCGCCAAGGCCGCAGCGGCCAAGGGCGGCGACGAGCTGATCTTCCTCGACGCCAACGGCGATATCAGCAAGCAGAACAACGACATCCAGGACCTGCTGACCCGCAAGGTCGACATCCTCATCATCAATGCCGTGAACCCCGACGCCGTGGGCGCCGCCCTCGACGCTGCCAAGCGCGCCAAGGTGCCGGTGATTGCCGTCGACCGCGCCATCAATGCCCCGGTGGCCACCACTATCGGCCGCAACAATGCCGAGATGGGCGAGTTGTCCGGCAAAGCCTTGCTCGCCGCCCTCAAGCAACGCGGCGTGACCAAGGGCAAGATCATCGAGATCCAGGGCGACGCCGGCGGCACCGTGATGAAAGAACGTCGCAAGGGCTTCCACACCGCCCTGGCCGGCACCGATTTCAAGATCATCGACGGCCCCTACAGCGAATACATGCGCGCCAACGCGGTCACGGCGATGCAGGATTTGCTGCAAGCACACCCGGACTTGAAGGCGGTGATCGCGCATAACGACGACATGGCCATGGGCGCGCTGCAAGTGCTCACCGAAAGCGGCAAGAAAGACGTGCTGGTGGCCGGGATCGACGGCTTGTCCGAGGCGTTGAATGCCATCCAGAACGGCGATCAATACGTGGCCACCGCCCTCAACGACCCGCGTTACCTGGGCGAGGTCGCCATTGAGGCGGCGCGGGCCCTGGCCGCCGGCAAATCGGTGCCGAACTTTGTCGACGCCGGCACCCAGGTGGTGACCAAGGCCAACGTGGCCGAGGTCAAGCATGACTCTACCTTCGGCGAATACCGCCCTGGCGCGCTCTAACGGATCTGCGTCGCCACCCTAAGGATTTTTTTGCCGGCACCTCTTGTGGGAGGTGCCCGTTCAAACGCACTCGTCATTCAACAGAGGAATTCACTGTGAAAGCTGCCGTCATGTACCAACCGGGCGATATCCGGGTTGAAGATGTTCCAAAACCTGCGGTCAAGGCCGGCCATGCGCTGGTCCGGGTCGCCGCCTGCGGCGTGTGCGGCTCGGATATCCCGCGCATGCTGAGCAAGGGCGCCCACGTGATGCCGCTGATCTGCGGCCATGAATTCGCAGGCTTCATCGAAGAGATCGGCAGCGGCGTCGAAGGCTATGCCATCGGCGAGCTGGTGACCGTGCCGCCGATGATCCCGGACGTCAGCAGCGACCAATATGCCCGCGGTTTTCCGTCCCGTTCGGAGCGCTACGATTACTTCGGCAGCCGCCGCGACGGCGCGTATGCCGAGTACGTCAACGTGCCGCTGAGCAACCTGATCAAGGTGCCCCAAGGCATGGACCCGATTGCCGCGTCCCTGGTAGACCCGGCGGCGATTGCCCTGCATGCGATCTGGAAAGCCGACTTCAAGGCCGGGCAGAGCGGGGCGGTGGTGGGTTGCGGGCCGATCGGCCTGTTTGCGATTCAATGGCTGAAGATCATGGGCGCCAAGGACATCGTTGCCATCGACATCGCCGAAGAAAAACTCGCCATGGCCCGCCAGGCCGGCGCTACCCACACCTTGCTCAGCGGCGCGGCGGATGCCGAGTTGCCGCGTTGCCAACTGGTGATCGAAGCCGCAGGCCATCCAAGCTCGATCAACCAGGCCGTGCAACTGACCAAGGCCGGCGGGCACGTGGTGTTTATCGGTATTCCCACCAGCGACGTGGCCCTCAGCACCGCGACGTTCTCGCACTTCCTGCGCCAGGAAATCTCCCTGCACGGCGCCTGGAACTCGTTCTCGGCACCGTTCCCGGGCGACGAGTGGACGGCCTCCATCGACAAGCTGGCTTCCGGCGAATTGCAGTGGCAGTTCATGATTACCCACGACTTGCCGCTGGACGAATTGCCAGCGATGTTCAAGCGTTATGCCGATCGCAGTGAAGTGGCGGCCAAGGTGATTTTTCGCCCCTGAGCCACGCCGTTGATTGTGTGTCGCCAAGCCCGACAGCGCTGAGCGTTGCCGGGCTTAAAACAAAAAGCGTCGTCGTGACAAGACGCAGGAGGACTACCGATGACCTTGTTGTTGGGATTGGATTTCGGAACAGGTGGGGTGCGGGCCGGGTTGTATGACCTGCACAGCCATAAACTGGTACACGTCGCCGAGGCGCCGTATGCCACGCAATACCCGCAGTTGGGCTGGGCCGAACAGGCGCCGGCGGATTGGTGGACGGCATTGGGCAAAGCCTGCCGGCAATTGATGGCCCAGGCCGGGCACCCGCAGGTGGCGGCAGTGTGCGTCGCCACCACGGCCTCCACGGTGGTGGTCGCCCAGGCGGACGGCCAACCCCTGGCCCCGGCGTTGTTATGGATGGATTGCCGCGCCGCTGCCGAGTCGGCGCGCACCGCCCACGTCAGCCACCCGATGATGAACCAGGGCGGTGACGCGGTGGAATGGCTGGTGCCCAAGGCCATGTGGCTGGCCGAGCACGAGCCCCAGGTGTACCAGCGTGCCGAGCGTATCTGTGAAGCGGTGGACTGGATCAACTTCCAACTGACCGGGCGCTGGGTCGCCTCCCAATTGAATGCCAGCTGCAAGTGGAACTACGACACCCTGCAGCAGCGTTTTCCGGTGGAACTGTATGCCGAACTGGGCGTGCCGGAACTGGCGCAAAAACTCCCTCAGGAAGTGATCAAAGTCGGCGGGCGCATTGGACCGTTGAGCGCCGATGCGGCCAACCATTTGGGCCTGGGCCGCGACACACTGGTGGCCCAGGGCGGTATCGATGCCCACATGGCAATGCTCAGTGCCGGCACCACCGGCGCCGGCGAGTTGTTGTTCATCGGCGGCACCTCGGTGGTGCAGTTGATGCACACCCCGCAGCGCATTGATGTCCCGGGCATCTGGGGACCGTACCCAGGTGCGTTGCTCGACGGCCAATGGTTGATGGAAGGCGGGCAAGTCTCCGCCGGCTCGATCCTCAACTGGCTGGCACAAAAAATGTTCGGCCTCGACGATGCCGGGCACCAACGCCTGATCCGTCAGGCCGCAGAACTCAAACCAGGCTCCACCGGCTTGCTGGTGCTCGATTACTGGATGGGCAACCGCACGCCGTACCGCTCGCCGGACATGCGCGGGGCGATCATGGGCCTGTCGCTGAACCATGACCGGCATGACCTGTACCGTGCCTCGGTAGAAGCGATTGCCCTGGGCTCGGCGAACATCTTTCACACCTGGCGCTCCGAAGGTATCGAGATCACCCGTGTGGTCGCCGCCGGTGGTTTCCAGAAGAACCCGTTGTGGTTGCAGGCCACGGTGGACGCCACCGGTGTGCCGTTCGAAATGGTGCCCCACGACAACCTCACCCTGATCGGCACTGCCGCCGCTGCCGCCTGCGCCCTGGGCGAGTTCGGCACCTTGCAGGAAGCCGCTACCGACTTCACCACCATCGGCCGGCTGATCGAACCGGACCCTTACGCCCACGAGCAATACATCGAGCTGCTGGGCCGCTACCGCGCCGCCACCGACAGTGTCGCGCCCATCAGCTGCAAGCCGCCGGCGAACCGCACGCTCGGCGTAAGGCCAGCCGCATGAGCGCCCATCCTGAAGAATCGTTCGCCACGCGCTTGTCGGCGGATTCCCAGCGCGATGACCTGATGGTCCAGGTGGCCAAGCTGTATTACGACCTGGAAAAGACCCAAAGCGATATCTCCCGGGAAACCGGGCTGACCCGCTGGCAAGTCAGCCGCCTGCTGCGCGAAGCACGGGATTGCGGGGTGGTGCGCATCGATATCGTCGCCCGCTCGGCGCGCCTGCCGCAGCTGGAAGTGGCCTTGCAACGGCGTTTCGGCCTGCGTGAAGCGCTGGTGCTGGATGTGGAGGATGCCGACACCGCACTGAACGTCGTGACCCAGGCCGCCGCCCACTACCTGTGCAATTTGCAGCCGATGCCGGCGCTGATTGGCGTGTCGTGGGGCCGCACCCTGACCAAGATGGCCCAGTGGCTGGTGCCGCGCTGGAACGAAGGGGTCAACGTGGTGTTGCTGAACGGCGCGATCAATACGCGCTCGATGGGCGAGCCCAGTCATAACGTCGCGGAGCGCTTCGCCCAGGCTGCCCGTGGACAGGCCACGTTGCTGCCGGTACCGGCGATTCTCGGGCATGCCCATACCCGCGAAGCGCTGGAGCAGGACCCGGTGATCGCCCAGGTCTTGCGCCTCGGCCAACAGGCGCCGGTGGCGTGTTTCAGCCTGGGTGAGTTGTCTGATCATTCGGTGTTGATGGAGTCGGGTTACATCGACCGGCCATTGCTCGAAGAGTTGGAGCGCCTGGGGGCCGTCGGCGACATCATGGGGCGCTTTATCGGCATGGACGGCGAGCCGGTGATGCCCGAACTCGACGCCCGCACCCTGGGCCTGCCGTTGGCCGCGTTGCGCGACAAGGCCTGGTCCATTGCCGTGTGCGTCGGCGCGCAGAAGCACCGCATCGTGCACGCCAGCGTCAAGGCCGGCTACGTCAATGTGCTGGCCACCGACGCGGCCACCGCCCGCTATTTGCTGGAGCAGGATCATGAGTGAGTTGGCCCTGGATATCCGTCATGTCAGCAAGCGTTTTCCGCCCAATGTGGTGGCGCTGACTGACGCGTCCCTCGACGTTCGGCCGGGGGAGGTGCATTGCCTGCTGGGCGCCAATGGCGCGGGCAAAAGTACCTTGTTGAAAATCGTCGCCGGTGCCCATCGTCCGGATGGCGGCGAGATGTCGGTGGCGGGCCGGCGCGTGGAGTTGAAGAACCCGCAACAGGCACGCCAGGCCGGGATCGCGATGATCTATCAGGAACTCGACCTGATCCCGCAGATGACCGTCGAAGAAAACCTGATGCTCGGTTACGCGCCCCAGCGCTTCGGGATTATTTCCCGGGGCAAGCGCAGTGCCTTGGCCAAGGCCGCGCTGTTGCGGGTAGGGGCGAATTTTTCGAGTACGGATCGGGTGGGCAGCCTGTCGATTGCCAACCAGCAATTGGCGGCCATCGCTCGGGCGCTGACCTGTGAGGCCCGGCTGGTGGTGATGGACGAGCCTTCGGCGGCGCTGAACGAGACCGAACTCAAGCGGGTGTTCCAGGTGATCCGTGAGATCACCGCGGCCGGGGTGGCGGTGCTGTATGTCAGCCATCGCCTGAATGAAATCCGTGAGATCGGCGACCGGGTCACGGTGCTGCGTGCCGGGCGTACGTTGCAAACCCATGAGCTGGCGCAGATCGATGACCAGGCGCTGATCGCCGCCGTGGTCGGCGAACACCGCGACCTGCTGGAGCGCAGCCCGCGCCAGGCGCCCCGGGAAAACCTGGCGCTGAACATTCGTCGCCTGCAAGGCGAGCAGGGGCTGGATGTACAAGGGCTGGAAGTGCGCCAGGGCGAAATCGTCGGGCTTGCCGGGCTGAACGGAGCGGGGCGCAGCACCTTGCTCAAGGCCTTGTTTGGCGTGGGCCGCAACGACAGCGATGTCGAGCTGTTCGGCCAGCCCTATCACCCGCAAACCTCGCGCCAGGCCATCCGCCAGGGCGTGGGTTTGGTGCCGGAAAACCGCAAGACCGAAGGCCTGCTGCTGGATGCGCCGATCTACCGCAACGCCTGCCTGGTGCACACGCGGCACCTGAACTGGTTTTCCCATCGCCAGGCCAAGGACCGCGCCGGCCCAGTGCTGCAACGCTTGCAGACCAAGCTCGACAACCTGGAGCAACCGGTGCGCCAGCTCTCCGGCGGCAATCAGCAGAAAGTGGTCATGGCCAAGTGGGTGATCGACGGCGCGCGCCTGTTGCTGCTGGACGAGCCCAGCCGTGGCCTGGATGTCGGCGCCAAGGCCGACCTCTACGCCCTGGCCCGCAGCCTGGCGCAGGAAGGGGCTGCGGTGCTGGTGGCCAGCAGCGAGCTGGATGAGTTGTACGTCAATTGCGACCGCATCTGGGTGATGCACGAGGGGCGCAATGCGCTGTGTTTCGACCCCTTGAGTGCCAGCCGCGACCAGATCGACCAGGCCATCCTTATCGGTAAAACGAGTGTAGAACCATGACTATTGCGAGCAATCCAAGCCCGGTTTTCGATAAGCCTGTCGCCCTCGCCAGCCGCCGTCGCAGTGCGGTGCTGGAGTGGGTGATGCGCTACAACTTCGTGTTCATTTTCCTGTTTGCCGTGGGGGTGGCGACGTTCCTGTCGGATGACTTCCTGACCTTCGGCAACATCGCCAACCTGTTCCAGCAAGGGGCGATTGTCGGGATCATCGCCATCGGCATGACCTTCGTCATCCTCACGGCCAATATCGATCTTTCGGTGGGCAGCCTGTGTGCCTTCGGCGGGATCCTGGTGGCGGTGCTGCTGCAACAGCAGGTCAGCGGCTGGCTGGCGGTGCCGGCCACCTTGCTGGTGGGCCTGGCCATCGGCACCTTGATGGGCAGCCTGACGGTGTTTGGCAAGGTGCCGAGTTTTATCATCACCCTGGCCGGCCTGGTTTCGCTGCGCGGGGCCACGTTCCTGGCGTCCGACGGTGCGCCGATTGGCGGGCTGCCGGCCAGCTTTACGTCGTTCGGCTCGGCCATGATCGACATCTTGCCCAGCGCCGGCATTGCGTTCCCGGTGCTGGGGCTGATCTTTATCCTGATCACCGTCATCGCCTGGCTGGTGCTGCGCTACACGGTGTTTGGCGAGTACGTGCTGGCCACCGGCGGCAACCTGGAGGCTGCGCGGCTGTCCGGAGTACCGGTGCGTGCGGTGACGATTGCAGTGTTCGCCATCTGCGGCGGCCTGGCGGCGTTTGCCGGTTTGTTGATGACCTCACGCCTGCACGTCGGCCAACCGACCGCCGCCCAGGGCCTGGAGCTGGATGCGATTGCCGCCGTGGTGCTGGGTGGCACCAGCCTGTTCGGCGGGCGCGGCAGTGTGGTGGGCACGGCGGTGGCGGTAATGCTGCTGCAGGTGCTGCGCAATATCTTCAACCTGCTGGGGCTGGGCTCGTTTTACCAGATGGCGATCACCGGGGTGATCATCGTGCTGGCGATCCTGCTCAACCGGTTGATCGACCATTACGCCGGGCGTACCTGAGGACACCTTGATGAATGCACCGCTACCCGCGCCGATCAAGGCTGTGATCTTTGAC
This sequence comes from Pseudomonas sp. BIGb0558, assembly GCF_024807515.1. Classification (NCBI taxonomy): domain Bacteria; kingdom Pseudomonadati; phylum Pseudomonadota; class Gammaproteobacteria; order Pseudomonadales; family Pseudomonadaceae; genus Pseudomonas; species Pseudomonas sp. BIGb0558. The sequence continues at coordinate 10,444 of NZ_JANUEW010000034.1, read as the reverse complement.
ATGGACGGCCTGCTGCTGGACACCGAAGGCATCTACACCGAAGTCACCCAGTTGATTGCCGACCGCTACGGCCGCACGTTTGACTGGAGCATGAAGCAGAACACCATTGGCCTGGGGGCCTATGAGCTGGCGAGCTACATCGTGCAGGCGGTGGGTTTGCCGATGAGCCCCGAGGCGTTCTTGCAGGAACGCACACCGTTGATGAATGCACGATTTCCCCAGGCGGCGGCCATGGCTGGGGCCCAGGCGCTGGTGCGGCACTTGTCGGACCACGGTGTGCCGATTGCGGTGGGCACCAGTTCGTCGCGGCATTATTTCGAGCTGAAAACCACCTTGCACCGTGAGTGGTTCGCCTTGTTCGATGCGATCGTCACCGCCGATGACCCACAGGTAGGCGCTGCCAAGCCGGCGCCGGATATCTTCCTGGTGGCCGCCGAGCGGCTGGGGGTGGCGCCTGCGGACTGTCTGGTGTTCGAGGATTCGCCATTCGGCATCACGGCGGCCAAGGCGGCAGGGATGTACGCCGTGGCGATCCCGGACCCTGCGATGCCGCAAGAGAAGTTCCTGCATGCAGACGGTCGGCTGCTTAGCCTGGAGGCGTTTGACTTGCAGAGATGGGGGTTGCCGGCTTACCGCTGACTCGACGTTCGGTAGGTTGCCTCGTTGTTGGTGGGTGTATGGTAGACCGGGCAAACACCTGGATTATCTCTGGAGAGAGAGGTGACTATGAGCACTCCCATGCTGAACAAGCTGCATCTCAACGGCTACGACATCGTGCAGGTCAACAGCGGGCCGTGGCGGGTCTGTACCAAAGCTGATCGGCTGGCATCCTTCGGCTCCCGTGAGCAGGCACTGGCGTATGCTGCTGCACTGCCGGGGTACAAGGCGCGGTCGAGGCCGGCTGCCAATCAAGCTTGAACCCTCAACAGCCTCGGTCCGTCCGGGGCTTTTTATTGGGAGGTGATTGGGTAATGGGTACCTGTGGGGAGAGAGCTTGCTGTGGGGGGGAGCTTGCTGTGGCGAGGGAGCTTGCTCCCGCTGGGCTGCGTAGCGGCCCCAAAATCCTGGGAGCGCTGCGCACTCCAGCGGGAGCAAGCTCCCTCGCCACAGCAAGCTCCCCTGGCAAAGCAAGCTCCCTTGCCACAGTTTGCCCTGCACAGCCTAGACGAATGGCTGGCCGTGGAATCCGCGTGGCAGGCGCTGACGGCCTGGCAGGTCGGTCAGGCGCTGGGTCCAGGCACTGCGCCAGTCACCGGCGGCATGGGCGGCTTTGGACCTGCGCGCGGCGCGCCGGGCGGCGTTGCGTTGGGTGCGGCGGGCTTCCTTGAAGACTTCGGTGTTACGGCAGGTGCGGCACTTGACCCGTTTCAGCTCGGTGCTGGAAGGGAGGTTGTTGCCGTGATGACCGCAGGCAAGATGGCCGGCGACCTTGAAGTGAATGACCATGTAAGCGTCTCCTTCTTGGGGGATGCGTCGCACCGGTAATCTGCTGATGCGCGCGGGCAGGGCGGCCAGCCATGGGCTGATTTCACCGCTCTGTCTTTTATGACAGTTCGCTGTCCCATGCGTTCGTTTGAGGGTATTTCACGCCCGCCGACACCCATAGCGCCTGCTGCTGTTCGCGACGCACCCGCTCGTTTATCCTCCGGTCACACACACAATGTGACTGGAGTGGAAGATGAGCAATCAAGAGTCCCAGGAAGGCGGCTGCCGTTGCGATCGGGTACGTTTTATCGTGACGGAAAAACCACTGATCACCATGGCGTGCCACTGCACCGGCTGCCAGAAGATGTCATCCAGCGCGTTCTCCCTGAGCGCGCTGATCCCCAGCAGCGGCTTCACCATCACCCAGGGCAACCCGGTGATCGGCGGGCTGCACGGCGTAGACCGCCATTACTGCTGCCCCCATTGCATGAGCTGGATGTTTTCCCGCCCCAATGGCGTGGAAGACTTGATCAACCTGCGGCCGACGATGCTGGATGACGTGAGCGATTACGTGCCGTTCATTGAAACCTGGACCAGTGAAAAGCTGCCATGGGCGACGACCCCGGCCCAGCACAGCTTTGCGCAGCTCCCGGAGCGGGAGAATTTCCCGGCATTGATACAGGCGTACGCCGAATTCAACGCCGGTTGAATCAACCTATCAGGGCCAGCAGGTCGGTATCGCCCACGTCGCGCCCGGCCTGTGTCAGCAGCGTCGTCACCTGGCCCCGGTGGTGGGTCTGGTGATTGAAGAAGTGCACGAGCAGTGCATGAAAATTCTTGTTCATGGCCGTGCCTGACATGTTGCGGTACTGCAAGGGCTGATCCAGATCCGCTTCAGTGATCGTTTGCACCCAGTCGATCATGAGCCGGTCGAGCCAGGCGCGGTGGGCCGACAGTTCGCGAATGTCGGCGAAGGCCAGTTGATTCAGGCGTGGCGGCAACTCCAAAGCGCTTAACGGCGCCAGTGCGGTAAATCCCGCCGGATGCTCGGCGAAGCGCTTGAGCCAGACCCGGTCGCCCAGGGCGAGGTGGTTCAGCGTGCCCAGGATCGAGCCGAAAAACGCGCCACGGTCGGCAAGCAAATCCTCATCGCTCAGGCCGCCGGCCGCCTCGTACACCTTGCGGTTCATCCACTGGTTGTAGGTCGCCATCAGGGCGATATGCTCGGTACGGGTCATGTCGGGGCTTCCTCCGTGGGCGGTGGTGCCATGATAAAGCGTGCCTGCCGGGCGGTCATGGTGTTCTGGCGCAGCGGGTCTATTGTTGTTGATCTGGAACTCTGCGCCCTGGGAGGGTGACACCATGAATACTGGCGATCTACTGGAACAATTGCTGCGCGCTGGCCAGGCCTCGACGAGCCAGCAGGGCGGCTCTGCACCGGGGGCTCAGGGTGGGCTCGGTGGCTTGGGCGGGCTGCTCGGTGGTTTACTGGGCGGCAGTGGTACTTCTGCCTCCGGCGGTGGCGGCCTGGGCGGTTTGCTCGGCGGCCTGGGCGGCATGCTGGGTGGAACCCGGGCGGCGCCCCAGGGGCGTACTGGCGGCACCAATTACGCGGCGCTGGCGTCGTTGGGCATGATGGCGTTCCAGGCGTATCAGGCCTGGCAGCGCCAACAGGCATCGGCGCCGCAGCAGGCGTTGCAAACGGTGGATCAACTGTCTGGCGCGCAAGTCGAAGAGCACAGCCACGCCGTGTTGCGCGCGTTGATCGCGGCGGCGAAGGCCGATGGCGAGATTGATGAGCGGGAGCAGCAGATGATCTCGGCCGAGATCGGCAAGCACACCGATGACCCGCAATTGCAGGCGTGGCTGGATGCCGAGGTGGCCAAGCCGCTGAATGCGGCGGATTTTGCCGAGTTTGCCGGCGACCCGGCGGTGGCGTCCGAGGTGTACCTGGTCAGCGTGCTGCTGGTGGATGACCAGCAGGACGCGGAGCGCAATTATCTGGATGAACTGGCGGCGCAGTTGAAGATTGATCCCGCCTTGCAAGTGCATCTGGAGCAGCAGGCCAAGGGGCAGGTTTAAATCGCTATTTACGGTCATACCAAACCTGTGGCGAGGGAGCTTGCTCCCGCTGGGCTGCGCAGCAGACCCAAAACAATCGACCGTGTGCTTTCAGATAGACATCGGTCGTAGGTTTAGGGCCGCTTCGCGCCCCAGCGGGAGCAAGCTCCCTCGCCACAGGTGATCATCGTCTGCGGATTAGAACCGCAGTGTGGCCCCCGTCGTGAGCCATTGATGCTGATCCCCGATCAAACTGCGTCCTACCACCAGGTCTACATCCACATTTTTGCCAACGTGTACCCTCGGCCCGGCTTGCCAGGCCTGGTCGCCGCCTTGCTGGCCGTAGCGTTCGGCAATCAGCGTCAGTGAGTCCATCAGGGTGTATTCAAAACCGGTGCCCCAGGTCGGTCGATGGGTCTGGTCGCCGTCGTTATAGGCATGGCTCCAACCCGCATTGAAATTCAACCGCAGGGCTTCCATCGGTTGCCAGGTAAACGGCAGATTCAAGTCCGCACCATCAAACGAATGCTGACGGTTCAGCGCGTAATGCACACCGGCCGACGCGGCCAGTTCCAGGCCCAGGTCTTCCCTGGCCCACAACTGCGCCTTGAGCTGCGGGTTAACCTGGGTTTCACCCTCTCCATCATGGCTGGCCCGCGACATTGCGGCGGTCCATTGCAGCCAGGGAATCGCGGTGAAGGTGCAAGCGGGCGAGAGGGTTTCACTGTGGGTGGAGCCGTCGTGCCGATTGGCGGTGTACCAGGCGTCGACATTGCATTCGCCCGGGGCGTTGATCGCGCCGTCGTCGACCACATAGGAACCGCCGGCCGCAAAGGCATTCGACATCAGGCTCAACACCAGCACCACGCTCAGCGTGACGCCGACGAAGATCAGGTTGCGCCGCACCGCGCGTCGCTTGGAGGCGGGCAGGGGGTGGAAGGTAATGTGAGTGCTGCGGTTGCGGTATTTGGTGAAACCGTCAGGGGTGTGTTTCTTGTACATGGTGAACCTCGATCAACAGCCGGTGGCGCGTCCCGGTCGGATTTGGCAGGGACGCGCCGTGATTCAGATAAAAAAGGGTGTGCAGTTGGGTACCGCTACAACTGGGTTCTTCTTTCATGTGTGGATGCTCCAATAAGGGTTGATTCAGCTGTCTACGCTCAGCACATGGATGCCGCTGGCCTTGGCCTGGCTCACCAGTTCCGAGGTGTCGTCGCCACCGGGCAGCGCGATGATCACGTCGGGACGGCTGTCGGTGAGCATGAACTGGTTGCGGTGACGCTCGGCCTGCTTGCCATGGCGTTGCCAGTTGGGTGGGTAACGCACCACGTCCACTCCCGTTTCCCGGGCCCAGTCCTCCACGTCGCTGCCCAGGAATTGACTGCCGCCGTGGATCAATACCTGCACGGGGCGCAGGCGGTGGTAGGCATCCAGCACCTGGCGGGACATTTTTGTATCGGCGTAATGACGACCTGCACAGATCAAGACGCGCATGGTGAGGGTTCCTTGTATTGCGTATTGCGATTTATCGACGCGGGCGCAGCAAGCGAATGCAGGTGCTGTTCAAGGTGCTGGAGAGCCCCAGCATGAAGCGCATTTCCACGGCGCTGAGCACGTTGCGTGCGTAAAGCCGCACGCCCAGCACCATCACCGTCTTGGCGGCCTGGGCAAGGCCGAACACCAGCGCCGCGCGTGCGGCGTTGTCGAGGTAGCTCATGAGTGATTTCATTGTCTGTCTCCGCGAGCGCTGGCTATCCACTGATAGCCAGCGTTTTCAGGGGCGGTTGATCAGTACCACTGCTTGAAGCGGCGGATGTAGATAGTCTTCATCAGTTGTGCCACGCAGCAGTAGGCGACCAGGGTGCCCACCAGCCATGGGAAGTACGCCAGTGGCAGCGGCTCCAGGCCCACCATCGCGCCCAGCGGCGAGAACGGCACGTAGATGCCCAGCCCGATCACGATGCAGGTCATCATCATCACCGGCCATGCGGCGTTGCTCTGGAAGAACGGGATCTTGCGGGTGCGCAGCATATGCACCACCAGGGTTTGCGAGAGCAGCCCTTCGATGAACCAGCCGGACTGGAACAGGGTCTGCATTTCCACACTGTTGGCCGAGAACACGTACCACATCAAGGCAAAGGTGGTCATGTCGAAGATCGACGAGGTCGGCCCGATCCAGATCATGAAGCGGCCAATGTTTTTTGCATCCCACTTGCGTGGCTTGGCCAGATATTCCTTGTCCATCTTGTCCCACGGCAAGGCCAGCTGGGAGATGTCGTACATCAGGTTCTGCAGCAGCAGGTGGATCGACAGCATCGGCAGGAACGGGATGAATGCACTGGCCACCAGCACCGAGAACACGTTGCCGAAGTTGGAGCTGGCGGTCATGTTCAGGTACTTCATGATATTGCCGAAGGTCTCACGGCCTTTCAGCACGCCTTCTTCCAGCACCATCAGGCTCTTTTCCAGCAGGATGATGTCGGCGGATTCCTTGGCAATGTCCGTCGCGCTGTCCACCGAGATACCCACGTCGGCATCCCGCAGGGCCGGTGCATCGTTGATGCCGTCGCCGAGGAAGCCCACGGTGTGGCCGTTGGACTGCAAGGTCTTGAGCACCCGGGACTTTTGCAGCGGCGTCAGTTTGGCGAAGACCGTGCGTTCCTCAACCCGCAGCTTGAGGGTGGCGTCGTCCATCGCCTCGATTTCCACGCCCAGCAACGGTACGCCGGGCTCCAGGCCGACCTGGCGGCAGATCTTGCTGGTGACGATGGCGTTGTCGCCGGTAAGCACTTTGACCGCCACGCCGATTTCGCGCAGGGCAGCAATCGCGGGGCCGGCGGTTTCCTTTGGTGGATCAAGGAAGGTCAGGAAGCCGCGGATCACCAGGTTGCGTTCATCCGCCGTGGTGTACTGCTTGCGTGCAAGCGCCTGGGGAATGTTGCGGGTGGCCAGCACCAGCACCCGGAAGCCGTCTTCGTTGTAGTCCTGGGCAATCGCCAGCAACTCGTTGCGACGACGATCATCCAGCTCGACGGCCACGTCACCTTCCATCACGTGGGTGGAAATGCTCAGCATCTCCTCGACCGCGCCCTTGCACACCAGCAGGTGATCGTTCTGCGCGTCCTTGACCACAATCGACAGGCGACGGCGGATGAAGTCGAACGGCAGCTCATCCACCTTGCTGTAGGCGAACGGCACCTGGAACTTCGGATTCTGTTCCGAGAACTGTACGACCGCCTGGTCCATCAGGTTCTTCATGCCGCTTTGGTGATGGCTGTTGAGCCAGGCCAGGGTCAGCACCGAGTCATCACGGTTGCCGAAGGCGTTGACGTGGTGCTCGAGGATGATCTTGTCCTGGGTCAGGGTGCCGGTCTTGTCGGTGCACAGCACGTCCATCGAACCGAAGTTCTGGATCGCGTTGAGGCGCTTGACCACCACTTTGCGCTTGGCCATGGCGGTTGCACCCTTGGCCAGGTTGGCGCTGACGATCATCGGCAGCATTTCCGGGGTCAGGCCTACCGCCACCGCCAGGGCGAACAGCAGGGCATCGCTCCAGTCCCCTTTGGAGAAGCCGTTGAGGAAGAACACGATCGGCGTCATCACCAGCATGAAACGGATCAACAGCCAGCTGACGCTGTTCACCCCGCGGTCAAACGCGGTTTGCACCCGGGAGCCGACAATCGCCTTGGCCAGGGAGCCAAAGTAGGTGCGCGGGCCGGTGGCAACCACCACGGCTTGCGCCCGGCCGCTGACCACGTTGGTGCCCATGAAGCAGATGTTGGGCAGGTCCAGCAGGTTGCCCTGGTCGGCCGCCGTGGAGGTGGCGGACTTTTGCGTCACATCGCCCAAGGTGTCGTACTTCTCTACCGGCAAGGCTTCGCCGGTCAGCACCGCCTGGCTGATGAATAGGTCGCGGGATTCGATCAGGCGGATGTCGGCCGGGATCATGTCGCCGGCAGACAGCTGCACGATATCGCCGGCCACCAGGTCGCGCATCGGCACTTCCCGCAGGGTCGGCTTGGAGCCCACTTGCTCACGGCGCAGCACCGTGGCGGTGGTGCGTACCATGGCCTTCAACGCTTCGGCGGACTTGGCCGAACGGTGTTCCTGCCAGAACCGCAGCAGGCTGCTGAGCATGACCATGGTCATGATAATGATGACCTTGGTCAGGTCGGCCTCTTCACCGGCCTGCAGCGGCAGCCAGTAATCGGTGACGAAACTGATGCCGCCCAGGGTCAGCAGCACATAAATGAACGGGTTGTTCAGTGCCTGTAGGAATTGCACGATGGCGTGAGGCGGCTTGTCGTGCGCCACTTCGTTGTAGCCTTCACGTTGCAGGCGAGCAAGGGCATCCAGCTCGGTCAGGCCATCCTTGGTTGCCCGGACATTGGCGAGGGTTGCCGAGAGGCCGTTCTGGGCTTCGCGGGCGGCACGCATCGACAGTTTGGCGTCGGTGTCGGTGCCGTTTTTCTTGTGCAGTTTCGGGTTTTTTACTGCGCTCATTGTGTGTACTCCTGTCGCCAATTTTTCGACAAAACATACCCGGTACTTACCTGATGACAGGCGAGCGAAAGCATGCCGAGTCGCTGACTTCGCGATCGGTTTAAATAAAGTGTTGGGTAACTTTCTACAGGCCCGCTAACAGCGCATTAGTTAACTAGCGCGCAGCGGGCTACTACTGGCTTCGTCCATTGAGAACTCCAGCTGAATAATTAACGAGTTATCAGAAAGTTGCTGTTTCCAGCCGGCTTACGCCGCGCGAGCGTCCACGTAGAGGCTCAGCATCAGGCTCGCTTGCGCGACCAGGCTGGAAACGTTCCGTCTCTGCGGGTCTTGAGGGTCGGCATGGTCCCATTGCTGGACCAGGTGGCCGGTGGTGGGGCAGATACGCCAGTGGGCCAGGGGCGCCGGGCACGCGCGGGGCGAGGAGGTAACAAAAGCGCTGCGGGTAGGCGAAAAGCCAACGGGCTCGCGGCACAATTTGGCACGCAGGGCCGAAGCCAGCGTACGCAGATCAGGCAAAGCAATCAGTTGAAAGGTCATAACACACCTCGGGACCGGACTGGTATCCGGTGAGGCAGTTACGTTGGAGCGTCAGGCTCTAGCGCAGCTTACTCGGCCGGAAAGGCGAGTCCCGTCATATTCTCTGGGTTTTGCGCCCGATTCGCCGCATTCACGGTGATCGGACAGCGACTAGATACTGTGTCCATTGGCTTCTTTTGTGAGGTTAAAAAATGGCCCTGAGTTGCAGGCACGGGCAATCTACTCAGGCAGTTGCCGGATGTCAACGTTTAATGACTTAATTTGTTACCGGTTCAGAGTTCGTTCAGACAAAAGGGGGAGGGAAGTTCTAGTATCAAGTGCACTTATTGATAAATGATCTGTACTGGGTGGATAACGCGGAGTCACAATGCCGCAACAACTTCTTATGTGTGTGCGCACGAGGCAACTTCCCATGTTCGATGTTCTCGGCAATAGAACCTATCGCCATTTGTTCCTGGCACAGATCATCGCGCTGATCGGCACCGGCTTGACCACGGTTGCGCTGGGCTTGTTGGCGTTCGACCTGGCGGGAGCCCAGGCGGGTGTGGTATTGGGCACGGCGCTGGCGATCAAGATGGCCGCCTATATCGGCGTTGCCCCGGTGGCCGCGGCCTTTGCCGAGCGCCTGCCGCGTCGGGCGATGCTGGTAACCCTGGACCTGACCCGGGCGCTGGTGGCGCTGGCGTTGCCGTTTGTGACGCAGGTGTGGGAGATCTATCTGCTGATCTTTGTGCTGCAGTCGGCCTCGGCGGCGTTTACCCCGACGTTCCAGGCCACCATCCCGGACATCCTCACCGATGAAGTGCAGTACACCAAGGCACTGTCCCTGGCCCGCCTTGCGTACGACATGGAAAGCGTGGTGAGCCCGATGCTGGCGGCCGCGTTGTTGACGGTGATCAGCTTCCACAGCCTGTTTGCCGGTACGTCGGTGGGGTTTGTGGTGTCGGCGCTGTTGGTGTCTTCGGTGCTGCTCCCCCAGGCGCGGGCGGCGGTGCCCCGCAGTATCTATGAGCGCACCACCCGTGGTGTACGGATCTTCCTTGCGACACCACGTTTGCGCGGCCTGTTGGCGTTGAACCTGGCGGTGGCGGCGGCGAGCTCCATGGTCATCGTCAACACCGTGGTGCTGGTGCAGTCGCGCTTTGCCTTGCCGCAACGGTTTACGGCCATGGCGCTGGCGGCGTTTGGTGCGGGGTCGATGATTGCGGCATTGGCGTTGCCGGGGCTCCTGAAGAACGTCAGTGACCGGGTTGCGATGTTGGCGGGTGTCGGGCTGTTGATCCTGGGGTTGAGTGCCGGTACCCAGCTGTCGGGTTACGGCCAGTTGTTGGTGGTGTGGGGTGTGTTGGGGGTTGGCTATTCGCTGGCGCAAACCCCGGGAGGGCGTTTGTTGCGTCGTTCTGCTCATGCGCAGGATCGCCCGGCGTTGTTTGCTGCGCAATTTGCGCTGTCACATGTGTGCTGGTTGGTCACGTATCCGCTGGTGGGTTGGTTGAGTGCCAATGTCGGGCTAGTGGCGTCGTTTGGCGCGATGGCGGTGATTGCGGTGTTGGCGCTGATGGCTTGTGTAGTTTTGTGGCGGCCGGCTCATGAGCAAGTCCATGTATCGCATCGCCACGATGATCTGCCGGTGGGGCACCCGCATTTGGCACTTCACCATGGCGGGGTGCACGGGCATGATTATGTTATTGATGATCTGCACCGTCGTTGGCCGGCTTGATCAGAGGTATGGTTTGATTTTGTCGGGGGAGTGGGAACATATCCGTTTTTTCGGGTGTTGCTGAAATGGGTTCCGCTCTTACAGCGGCTCACTTTTGAAGAGCGCAAAAGTAAGCAAAACGCTCTTGCCCCACCACTCGGCACCTCGCTAATGCTCGGTGTGCCCGAACGCAGGCAGCACGAAGCGGGCCGCCGC
>NZ_JANUEW010000033.1:0-67451 GCF_024807515.1 Pseudomonas sp. BIGb0558 | reverse complement strand
GATGGTAGTGTGGGGTTTCCCCATGTGAGAGTAGGTCATCGTCAAGATTAAATTCCAGAACCCCTGATTGCTAACGCAATCAGGGGTTTTGTTTTGGGCGGTCGAAAATTTCACAACCAAGTGGCCTAAAAACTTTGCTCCCGGATCAACTCAATCAGCGCCCTTAACCCGGCCGGCACATGACGCCGCCCTGGATAATAGAGACGCAAGCAGTCAAAAGACGGTGTCCATTCTTCCAGCACGCGCACTAACGTCCCCTTCGCCAAATCTGCGGCTGCATTCCATTCGGTAAGATAGGTCAAGCCCAGCCCCGCCCTGGCAGCCTCGAGCATCAGAGTCGGGTTATCCAGAGTCAAAGCACCCTGCACCTCCACAGCAATCGCTTCGCCATGGCGCTCAAACTCCCAGTGATAGATCGCGCCACTGGGCATTCGGCTGCGAATACAGCGATGGGCGCGCAAATCCAGGGGACTAAGGGGGGTTGGGTGGCTGGCAAAATAGTCCGGGCTACCCAATACAGCAAACCGCTGGGCAGGGCTGATATCAACCGCAATCATGTCTTGAGGCACTGTATCCCCGAGTCGGATCCCTGCATCAAATCCCTGTGCCACGATATCCACCAGGCGTCCCTCAGTAACGATATCCAGCTTCATCCGTGGGTAACGCCGCAGGTATTCCAGTAGCAGGGGCATCACCTGTTTTGCCGCACCCGCCGAGGTATTCAGGCGCAAGGTACCGGTGGGTTCCGTGCTGCGATTTCCCGCCTGTTCCAAAGCTGTGCGAATGCTCAACAGCGCCGGGGTAATCGTCTCGACAAACTCTGCGCCCACTTCGGATAACGACACACTGCGCGTCGTGCGATTGAACAGCCTCACCCCCATCCGCGCTTCAAGCCCTGCGATGGAGTGGCTCAGCGCCGACGTGGATACATTCAACTCGGTCGCCGCAGCACGAAAGCTGCGATGCCGCGCCACGGCCAATACGGCTTCCAGTTCATTAAGTCCGGATGTATTCATTGTCCTGAATTACTCATCAACTCATGCCGATTTGTCCGGCTTATCAGCTGAATCATAGTGACTTACCGTAGGACGCACTAGCTCAGCGTCCCGGAGGACCTATGCACCACATCAACCAGATTTACACCAATGGCGCCTTTGTCACACCTCATGGCGAAGAGCTTTTTGACCTGTTCAATCCGGCTACAGGCCAGAGTATTGGCCAGGTTCGATTGGCAAATGAACAGGACGCCCTGGAGGCTATCTCTGCCGCCAAGCGAGCGTTTACCGAGTTCTCCCAAAGCCCGAAGGAAGTTCGGATCGGCTATCTCAAACGTATGCACGCAGCCGTTGAGTCCGTAGAGGACGAACTCACCGATGCAATCATCGAGGAATACGGTGCCCCGCTATCCCGTGCCCGATGGATGGCCAGGCACGCCGCCAGCGTCCTGCAGGATGCTGCTTCAGTGCTTGAGAACTACAACTTCTCCCGTCGCATCGGCATCGCCGAAGTAGTCATGCAGCCGTTGGGTGTAGCCGGATTGATCACCCCTTGGAACAGCAACGCCGGTTTCATTTGCGCAAAGCTCGGCGCCGCATTGGCCGCAGGCTGTACTGCGGTGATCAAACCGAGTGAGATGAGCGCCATCCAGACCTCTATCGTCACCCGTGCACTCCATGAAGCGGGGCTGCCTCCCGGCGTGTTCAACATCGTCACCGGCCGTGGCGAAACCGTAGGCGCCGTATTGAGCGCTCATCCCGACATCGCAAAAGTCTCCTTCACCGGCTCCACCGCTGTCGGCAAAACGATCCTGCGTACTGGCGCCGAGACCCTGAAGCGCGTCACCCTGGAACTGGGCGGCAAATCACCAGTGCTGATTCTCGATGATGCAGACCTCAAGACGGCCGTGCCCATGGCACTTCAGGCCGGCTTCATGAACAGCGGCCAGGCCTGCATTGCCGGCACCCGAATCCTGGTACCTGAAACTCGCCTGGCTGAAGTTGAAGCGCTGATGGTCGAGGAGGTAGCCAGGGTAAAGGCTGGCAACCCTCGTGATCCGGCCACCGCGGTCGGTCCGATGGTCAGTCAGAAACAATGGGAGCGGGTGCAGCGCTACATCCATATCGGCACCCAGGAGGGGGCTCATCTATTGGCCGGTGGCCCCGGTTTGCCAGAAGGCATCAACGCTGGCTGGTTCGTAAAACCAACTGTATTCAGCCGTGTGACCAACCCAATGACCATCGCCCGTGAGGAAATCTTCGGCCCGGTGCTATCGATCATTACCTACACAACCGAGGACGAAGCACTGGCCATCGCCAACGACACGCCCTACGGCCTCCAGGCGTACATCCTCTCATCGAATCCCGAACGCGCCCGCAGGCTGGCCAGCCACATAGACGCCGGCCGAGTCCTGATCAATACCCTGGCCCACGAACCATTTGCACCGTTTGGCGGTTTCAAACAATCGGGTATCGGCCGCGAGTACGGGACATTCGGCCTGGAAGCTTTCCTGGAGCCCAAGTCGATCCTGAGTTGAGTTCTCAGCATAAAAACGCATGAATAAGGTCAACGCCCCAAACCAAAGTGCATGAACAGGCTCCATAAGCACACCGTTCAGGGAAATCGATGCAAAGTGTTTCTGCATTTTTGGTATGGTGCAGCACATTTTCCCAGGGATTGATTTCTCCTCCGCAGGAAGCGGCGTCGACCTTATTCAACGAGATGCTGTAGAAATGCCTGAACCGATACCGATCAAGGATCACGAAAACGAAAACCGACTGGTCAACAAGCGGCTGCTGGCCTGTGCACTGCTGGTGATCGGCATCACCTGCGCCTTGGTTGGCAGGATGTACTTCCTGCAGGTGGTGCAGTACGACTATCACTCCACCATTTCCGAAAACAACCGCGTCCATGTCCTGCCGATTACACCGACGCGTGGCCTGATCTATGACCGCAACGGCGTGGTCCTCGCCGACAACCGCCCCAGTTACAACCTGATTATCACCCGTGAGCGCACAACCGACCTCAAGGGAGAACTGGACGCCATTGTCAGCCTCCTGCACCTGCCCGCCGAAGACCGTGGCGTATTTGATAAAGCGCTGAAGCAGGCGCGTCATCCCTTCGTGCCCGTCACCCTGTTTTACGAGCTGACCGAAGAACAGATCGCCGTGCTGGCCGTCAACGAATTCCGCCTGCCGGGCGTAGACGTCGAGCCTCAGTTCGTCCGCCATTACCCGCTGGGCGCGCACTTTGCCCACTCCATCGGCTACGTAGGCCGGATCAACGAAAAAGAATCCAAGGCACTCGACTCGGTGGAATACCGAGGTACGCAGTCCATCGGTAAAACCGGGATCGAGCGCTTCTACGAGTCGGAGTTGCATGGCCACGTTGGCTATGAAGAAGTTGAAACCAACGCCCAGGGCCGTGTGCTGCGGGTGCTCAAGCATACCGACCCGATCCCTGGCAAAAACATCGTGCTGAGCCTGGACGTCAAACTCCAGGAAGCCGCCGAAGAAGCCCTCGGTGATCGTCGCGGTTCGGTGGTGGCACTGGACCCGGCCACCGGCGAAGTCCTGGCGATGGTCAGCAAGCCGAGCTTTGACCCGAACCTCTTTGTCACCGGCATCAGCTTCAAGGAATACGCCGCGCTTCACGACTCCCTCGACCGGCCGCTGTTCAACCGCGTGCTGCGCGGGCTCTACGCACCGGGTTCGACGATCAAGCCGGAAGTGGCGATTGCCGGCCTCGACAGCGGGGTGGTCACCGCCCAGACCCGCGTCTTCGACCCCGGCTACTACCAACTCCCGGACTTCGACCACAAATACCGCAACTGGAACCACAGCGGCGACGGCTGGGTGGACATGGACGCGGCGATCATGCGCTCCAACGACACCTACTTCTATGACCTGGCCCACAAGCTGGGCATCGACCGCCTGCACGACTACCTGGCCGAGTTCGGCCTCGGCCAGAAAGTCTCCCTGGACATGTTCGAAGAGTCAGCCGGCTTGATGCCGTCCCAGGCCTGGAAGCGCGCCACCCGGCGCCAACCGTGGTTCCCGGGTGAAACCGTGATCCTCGGCATCGGCCAGGGCTACATGCAGGTCACCCCGTTGCAACTGGCCCAGGCCACTGCGCTGATCGCCAACAAAGGCGTGTGGAACCGACCGCACCTGGCCAAGACCATCAACGGCGTGGCGCCGGTGGATGAAAACCCGATGCCCAACGTCGTCCTCAAAGACCCGCGCGATTGGGAGCAGGTCAACCACGGCATGCAGTTGGTTATGCATGACCCACGTGGTATCGCCCGGGCGGCGGCGGCCGGCGCGCAATACCGGATTGCCGGCAAGAGTGGTACCGCGCAGGTGGTGGCGATCAAGCAGGGCGAGCGCTACAACCGCCTCAAGACTCTGGAGCGCAACCGAGACAACGCCTTGTTCGTCGGCTTCGCTCCGGCGGAGCACCCGCGCATCGTGATTTCAGTAATGATCGAAAACGGCGAGGCCGGTGGCCGGGTGGCGGGTCCGGTGGTGCGCCAGATCATGGACGCCTGGCTGCTCGATCAGGAAGGCCACCTGAAGCCGCAGTACGCGACCCCCAGCAAGGCGCCGGGTGATCCTCACGTCTGACGCTACGAGGGCATGATGCCGGTCATGCCCCATCCCTTTTTAAAGGTTGCGCATTGGTCGATGTCGCCTACTGTCAATACAGGAGGTGTCTCATGCACGAATCAAATGAAATCAAACGCAAAGTCCTGCTCAACGCTCCACGTCAACGCGTCTGGGAAGCACTGACCGACGCCGAGCAATTCGGCAACTGGTTTGGCATCGCCCTCAAGGGCAAGCAGTTCGCACCGGGTCGGGCCATTGAAGCCCCGATCACGTACCCCGGTTACGAGCACGTGGTGTGGAAGGCGAAAATCGAGCGCCTTGAGCCACAGGCGCGGTTCTCTTTCAGCTGGCATCCCTACGCCGTAGACAACGACGTGGATTACGACACGGAAACCCCCACCCTGGTGGAATTCACCCTTGAGGATCACGCCGAAGGCATCCTGTTGCGGGTGGTGGAGTCAGGTTTTGACGGGATTCCCGACGCTCGCCGCCAGAAAGCCTACAAGAAGAACTCCCGAGGCTGGGACGATCAGATGAACAATATCGAAGAGTACCTGGCGAAATCCCATCAGCCTTGAGCTGATGGGACGCCACAGCCGTCAGCCTTCGTGGGCGGTGCTGATTTCCAGGGTGTCGGTGTAGGTCACCAACACGCTTTGGCCGACCTTGAGGTCTTTGAGGCCGGCGCGGATTTGCGGTTTTTCCACGGTCAGCACTTTGCTCTGGCCCGCCGGGTTTTCCAGGGTCACCTGGTTTTTCGCCAGGTCGATATGGGTGATCTTTAACTGTACCTGCACCTGGCGGAAGGCAGCACCGCCCGGGTTCGGGTTATCTGCGGTGGCGCGCAGCACGCCGGTTTTCTCGGTGGCGTCCGGTGCGCTCTTGTCGATGTCGGTGTCCAGTACGGCGGCGACCGAGTGGGTCACCAGCACCTTGACCTGATCGCCGACCTTCAGATTCCCCAAGTCCTTGGCCTGGTCGCTGAGTTGTACATGCACCTCACGACCTTCGGCGCCTTGGAGCACCACCTGATGATTGGCGGCATCCACTTTAAGCACCTTGGTGGTCACCTCGTCGGCCTCCAGGGACTTGGACAGCGGGATATCGGCGGCATGTGCCGTCAGGGCGCCAGCGGACAGCAGGGTTGCCAGGGCAATCGCCTGGCGAAGAGGGCGGAATACGTTCATTGAATGGACTTCCATGTGAGAGGAGTCTTGAGTCTAGTGGCGAGTCTGACATTCGCAAATTCACTGCGCTGGTCGACCGCTACGCATGAGTGGTTGCATTGCGCCATAGGTCCCGCAGATAATGAGATGAATTATCATTAGCGTCCGGCAGTTCTGCGTGTCCACCCCTACTGATCCCAAGGTCCTGCTGGCAACTCTCTATGACGATAACCATCGCTGGTTGCGTGCGTGGTTGTATCGGCAATTGAAGTGCCCGCAAGACGCCGCCGACCTGACCCAGGACACCTTCATCCGGCTCTTGGATGCTCGGCAACTGACCCAACTCGACGAGCCCCGCGCCTTCCTCAGCACGGTGGCGCGGCGCCTGCTGTTCAGCTTCTGGCGACGCAAGCGGCTGGAGCAAACCTATCTCGACAGCCTGGCGCAATGGCCGGACTGCTTCACGCCCTCGGAGGAAGACCTGGCGCTGGTACGCGAGGCGCTGGAAAGCATTGATCGCCTGCTTCACGGCTTACCCGCACGGGTACGTAAAACCTTTGTCCTCAGCCGTCTGGAAGGGTTGTCCCAGCCAGTGATCGCGGCGCAATTGGGTGTTTCGCTGGCCACCGTAGAGCGTGATTTGCGCCGGGCCTTCCTGCATTGCCTGGCGGAATCGGCGGAGTTCACATGAGCGGGCCCAAGGTCGATGACAGCACCCGCGCCGCTGTCGATTGGCTGCTGCGCCTGGAAGCGGGCGGCGATGATCCGGACCTGCGCCAGGCCTTCGAGGCCTGGATAGTTGCAAGCCCGCAACACGGCGTGGCCTGGGAGCGGGTTGGTAGCCTGTTACAGCAGCCGATTGCCGATTTGCAGCGTATCGATGCCCACAGTCCGGGCCATATGCACGCCGCCGCACAGGCACTGTCAACGCCGGATTCAGCATCACGGCGCAAGGTCTTGCGCAGCGGGTTGGCCCTGGTGCTGTTTGGTGTGAGCGGCGCCGCGATCTTTGATCGAACCCAGCCGATCAGTGGGCTGTGGGCCGATCGACGCACCGCGACCGGCGAGCGCCGTACCTTTCAACTGGCAGATGGCAGCAGCCTGACCCTGAACGCCCGCAGCTCGGTGGATATCCAGTTCACCGAGCAACGCCGCCTGGTGCGCCTGCGTGAAGGCCAGGTGTTTGTCGACGTGGCACGCGACCCCCGCCGACCGTTTGTGATCGCCACCGCCCAAGGCGAAGTGCAGGCCCTCGGCACACAGTTCATGGTCAGCCAGGAAGCGGTCGGCAGCCTGACATCGGTGCAATTGCACAGCGTTCAAGTCGCCACCCTTGGTGGCAGCCAGCGCCGGGTAGCGGCGGGGGGGGCCGCATGGTTCAGTGACGTTGAGGTGCGCGCGGTGCCGATGTCGCTGCGCAGCCGGGTGGACTGGCGCGACGGCCGTATTGAGATGCGGGATGAACCACTGGGCCTGTTGATCGACGCCCTGCGGCCCTATCGCCGGGGTGTACTGCGCCTCAGCACGCAAGCGGCGAAGCTGCGGATCTACGGCGTGTTCCCCCTGGATGATCCGGAGCAGACCCTGCAATCCCTCGCACAAACCTTCCCGCTGCACATCAGCCGTTATGGTTCATGGCTCACGCTGATTGACCTGCGTTAGGCCGATGGGAATTATTTTCAATTGGCATGAGGGGATCGCTCGTCTCGCTGGTCAAGGTTAGGGAACGTCCACCTGACAACGAGCCTTCTCACCCATGACACCTTTGATGATCCGCCCCTGCCTGCTGACTCTCGCCGTTACCCTGGCCGTGATTGGCCAACCCGCCGTGGCGCTGGCCGACACGGGTAACAGCGTGGTCCGGTATTTCGACCTGCCCGCTGCCGACCTTGGCGACAGCCTGAGCCGCTTGTCCCGCGAAAGCGGACGCACACTCTCGGCCAATCCGGCGTTGCTCCAGGGGCGCCGCGCGCCTGCCTTGCGCGGGCCGTTCAGCCCGGAGCAAGCCGCGCAGCAACTGCTGGCGGGCAGCGGCCTGGGCCTGAGCGTCACCGAGAACGGCACCTGGACCCTGTACCTGCTTCCCCAGGGCGGCGCCTTGAACCTGGGCGCTACCACGGTCACCGGGCAAACCGCCGAAAATGCCTGGGGCCCGGTGGACGGTTATGTCGCCACCCGCAGTGCCACCGGCACCAAGACCGATACGCCGATCATGGAGATCCCGCAGACGGTCAACGTGGTGACCGCCGACCAGATCAAGGTTCAGGGCGCGCGTAACGTCACCCAGGCATTGCGCTATACGCCGGGCATCGACACCAACGGCTACACCGACCGTAACACCACCTCCGACGAAGTGGGTAGCCGCGGTTTCGCACCGACCTTGCTGTACCTTGACGGCGCCTATCTGCCCTACGCCGGCAGCCTCGGCGGCGCGCCGCAAATCGACCCCTACACCCTGGAGCGTATCGAAGTGCTCAAGGGCCCGGCGTCTGTTTTGTACGGCCAGAACCAACCGGGTGGCATGGTCAACCTGGTGTCCAAGCGACCGACCACCGACGCCCGGCATCAGGTCAAGCTTGGCATCGGCAGTTATGACCGGGTCAACGGTGCGGTGGATGTCAGTGGCCCGATCGACGAGGAAAAGACCCTGAGCTATCGCCTGATCGGCCTGGTCAAGGACGGCAACGAAATGGTCGACCACACCTCCGACTCACGCACCTTGATTGCCCCCAGCCTGACCTGGGCGCCGAACGACGACACCGCCCTGACCGTGTACGCGCAACTCCAGCGTGACAAGGCCTTGGCCGACTACCAGGCGCTGCCTTCAATCGGCACGCTGTACCGCAACTCCCAGGGCCGGCACATCGACCGCGACGCGTTCCTCGGCGACTCCGACTGGAACAACTACATCCGTGACCAATACGTGCTGGGCTATGACTTCTCCCATGCCTTCAGCGACACCCTGGAATATCGCCAGACAGCACGTTTCACCGACGTCAACGACCGCTACAAAGGCTTCTACCTGAACCGCTTCGCCACGCTCCCCGACGGCAGCACCGACGATACCCGCGCCACCCGCACCAAGCTGGACTGGCGCCAACACAACTCGGCCTACACCATCGATAACAACCTGCAGGCCAAGTTCTCCACCGGCACCCTTGAACATACGCTGCTGACGGGCGTCGACTACCGTCAGTTCACCCGCAAGTACCAGGGTTACAACCTCTACAACGCGGAGATCATCGACCTGTACAAACCCACCAACTACCACACCTTTGGCCAGCCCGTGCTGACCACCAAGTGGAACAATACGGTGGAGCAAACCGGCCTGTATGCCCAGGACCAGATCAAGTTTGATCGCTTTATCCTCACTATCGGCCTGCGTGAAGACTGGGCCGAAGTGGTGAACCGCGACCTGCTGGCCCACAGCGACGTCAGCCAGAAAGACAAGAAACTCACGCGCCGTATCGGCCTGGCCTACCTCACCGATTTCGGCCTGGCGCCTTACGTCAGCTATGCCGAATCGTTTTTCCCAAGCACCGGCAGCCAGGCCCCGCAACGGGGGAGCCAGGCATTCAAGCCGGTGGAGGGTGAGCAGTACGAAGCGGGGCTCAAGTACCAGCCCAACGACAGCTCGTTGCTGACGCTGTCGGTGTTCCAGATCAAGCAGAAAAACGTGCTGACCGGCGACCTGGTGTTTCCCGAGTATCAACTTCAGGAAGGCGAAGTGCGTTCCCGTGGCGTCGAGTTTGAGGGCAAGGCGCGGGTCGGTCAGGTCGAGCTGATTGGTGCGCTGTCCTACCTGGACTCGTTCTACACCAAGAGCAATTACGGCAATGAAGGCAACCGCAACGAGGCCCAGGCGCCGTGGACCGGCAGTGTATGGGCCGACTATCACTTCGCCAGCGAGGCTCTGGCCGGCCTGACCCTGGGCGGTGGCGCGCGTTATACCGGCAAGAAATACGGCGACTCGGACAACACCTTCAAGGTCCCGTCCTTCGTGGTGTATGACGCCACGGTCAGCTACGACCTGAGCCGCGTCAGCCCCACCTTCAAGGGCGCTGAAGCCAGCCTCAACGTGCAGAACGTGTTCAACCGCGATTACGTTTCGTCCTGCAACTACGCCTTCGGTTGTTACTACGGCCAGGAGCGCACCGCGTCCCTGGCCGTTACCTACGACTGGTGAGCTACTTGATCACCACCGGATTCACCGGCGCACCACTGCCTCCGACAATCTTCAACGGTGCGGCGGTGTAGAGGAATTTCCACTGGCCGTCGTCCGCACAGTCGGCGGCCAGTTCCTCCAGCAACACGATTTCGGTGAAGGCGATCCCCAGGTTGCGCATCAGCGCGCAATGCAGCGGAATCTGCACCCCGGACACCGGGTCGGTGATCACTTCGTTGGCGATGGTGTCGGTCACAAGGTTGGGGATTTCCATGTCGTGGAACCACTCCACCAGTTCCCGGCTGTAGGTCAGCCCCGGCTCCATCAGGTCCTTGAAGAACTCGGCTTTACCCAGTTCATAAAACGCCCCCATGGAGCCGGTGCGGATGATCAGGATGTCGCGCTTTTCAATGGTTACGCCCTGGGCTTTGGCGGCTTCAAGCAAGTCCAGGTGGTTGAAGGTTTCGCCGCGGCCCAGGCACTTCTTGCCGCGATGGCGGGCCATGTCGATCAGTACGGCGCGGCCCACCACGCCGCGTTCGGCAATCGCCAGCACGCTGGCCTTGGCCATGCCGCCGACGGTGGTCTGGGCGTCGTAGCCGTTCCACAGTTGATTGTCGTACCAGGCGTGGCCGAGGGCGTCGTACTGGGTCGAGCCTTGCAGCTGCATGAAGATCACATCGTCGGAATACGCCGCGCCGCCGGTCATGTGCGGCTGTTTGCCGAAGTGGTAATGGCTGTGGTCGAGGGTGTTGAAGCGCATCGACGGGTTGCGCGCGGGCCACATCGGGTCACCGTCCGGGTGGCCGATCTGCACTTGCAGGGTAAACGTCTTGCCCTGGCGTACCGAAGCAACGCCCCGCAGTACTTCGGCTTCAGTCAGGTAATTGAGGGCGCCGACTTCGTCGTCCGGTCCCCATTTACCCCAGTTCTTTGGCAGGCCTTCAAGCAATTCCCGGGTGTTCGGCTCGTTCTTATTATGAAGATCACACATAGCAATTCCGGTCCCTGTGAGAGTGAGTTACACGCAGCGCCCGCCATCGACTTCAAGGCACGTGCCGGTGATGAACGCCGCTTCGTCCGACGCCAGGTACAGGCAGGCGTTGGCCACATCTTGCGGGGTGGAAAAGCGCCCCAGGGGAATGGTCGCCATGAACTTCTGGCGGTTTTCCGGGGTGTCCGGCACGCCCATGAATTCGCTGAGCAAGGCCGTGGCACCCACTACCGGATTCACGCAGTTGACGCGGATATTGTCCGGTCCCAGCTCTGCCGCCATGGTCTTGCTCATGACCACCACTGCACCCTTGCTGCCGTTATACCAGACCAGTCCCGGACGCGGACGGATCGCCGCCGTCGAGGCAATGTTGACGAACACACCGGCGCCCTGGCCGCGAAAGTGCGGCACAAAATGCTTGGCGCTGAGGAAGATGCTTTTGACGTTGACTGCAAATACCCGGTCGAACTCGGCCTCGTCGACTTCCAGCATGGGCCGGTTGCGGTGGGTGGTGCCAGCGTTGTTGATGACGATATCCAGGCCGCCGAACTGTTCCAGGGTGCCGCGCAGCAGGGCGCCCATGCTTTCATCATTGGCTACGTTGACCTCGATGAAATGCGCATGGCCGCCGCTTTCGGCGATTTCATTGACCACCCGCTCGCCACCGACGGCATTCATGTCGGCGACGATGACCTTGGCGCCCTGGCGGGCAAAAGTCTTGGCGATGCCCTCGCCAAAACCCGAGCCGGCGCCGGTGACGATCGCAACTTTATTGGCTAAACGCATGGTGTGTTCTCCGTTCTTGTTGTTGTGAGGAATCAACCGTGTTTGATCGCAATGGTCTTCAAGGTGGTAAAGCCCAGCAGCGCCTCGAAGCCTTTTTCCCGGCCATAACCGCTGGCCTTCACGCCGCCGAATGGCAGTTCGACGCCGCCCCCGGCCCCGTAGTTATTGATGAACACCTGGCCGCAGCGCAGCTTGCGGGCCAGGCGCATTTGGCGGGCGCCGTCGCGGGTCCACACGCCGGCCACCAGGCCGAACTCGGTACCGTTGGCCAGGCGAACGGCTTCGGCTTCGTCGTCGAAAGGCATCACCGCCAGCACCGGGCCGAACACTTCCTGTTGCGCCAGGCGACTGTCTGGCGGCACGTCGCGAAACAGTACCGCCTCCTGGAAATACCCACCGCTGCCAGCCTCGGCCACCACCGTGCCGCGGGCAGCGACGGTGATCCCGGCCTGTTCGGCTTCGCGAATGAACTCGCGCACCTGGCGTTGCTGCTTCTGGTTGATCAGCGGGCCCATGTCCAGGTCCAGCGCCGAAGGCCCGGCACGCAGCTCGGAAAAACGCTGGCTGAGGCGCGTAATCAGGCTTTCGTAAATGCTGCGCTCCACCAGCAAGCGGCTGCCGGCGGAGCAGGTTTGCCCACAGTTCTGCACGATGGCATTGACCAGCACCGGCAGCGCTTCATCCAGGTCGGCGTCGGCGAACACCAGTTGGGGCGACTTGCCGCCCAACTCCAGGGTCACCGGGCAGTGGCGCTCGGCGGCGGCTTTCGACACCGCCGTGCCGGTAGCAGTTGAGCCGGTGAAGGAGATGTGATCGATGCCCGGGTGCGCGCACAACGCCGCGCCGGCTTCGTAGCCATAACCGGTGACCACATTGATCGCGCCGGCCGGAAAGCCCACTTCGGCAGCAATCTGCGCCAGGCGCAGCAACGACAAACTGGCATCTTCCGCCGGCTTGATCACACAGGCATTGCCCGCCGCCAGCGAGGCGCCGACACTGCGCCCGAAAATCTGCATCGGATAATTCCACGGGATGATATGCCCGGTCACGCCATGGGGTTCGCGTACCGTCAGCACGGTGTAGCCCGCTTGATACGGCAAGGTTTCGCCGTGCAACTTGTCGGCGGCACCGGCGTAGTACTCGAAATAACGGGCGAGGGCGGTGGCATCGGCGCGGGCGACTTTCAAGGCCTTACCGGTGTCCCGCGCTTCGATCTGCGCCAGTTCCTCATGATGCTCCAGCACGGCCGCGCCGAGCCTGGCCAGCAGGCGACTGCGCTCCACGGCAGACAACGTTCCCCACGGCCCATCGAAGGTTTCCCCCAGCGCCTGCCGTGCGGCACTGATCGCCGCATCGATATCGGCGGCCGTGCCACGGGCAATGCTCGAATAGGTTTCGCCGGTGCTCGGGTCGATCACCGGAATGTCTTCCCGCGAGGTCGACGTCTGCCATTGGTTGGCGATGTAATGTGCGTTGGTCATGTTCAGCTCCTGTTCCCTGCGACGCATTCGGCGATGGCGCGGCCCAGTTCGACGGTGCTGGCGCTGCCGCCCATTTCCCGGGTGCGCGGGCCTTCGGCAAGCACCGTTTCGATGGCGGACACGATGGCCGCCGCCGCTTCCTGGTACAGCGGATTGCCGTCGCCGAGGTGTTCGATCATCAGCGCTGCCGACCAGATCTGCCCGATGGGATTGGCAACGCCGAGGCCGGCAATGTCCGGCGCCGAGCCGTGCACCGGTTCAAACAACGACGGGTAGCGCCGCTCCGGATTGAGGTTGGCCGACGGTGCAATACCGATGGTGCCGGTGCACGCCGGGCCCAGGTCGGAAAGGATGTCGCCAAACAGATTGGAGGCCACCACCACATCGAACCAGTCGGGATGCTGCACGAAGTGCGCACACAGAATGTCGATGTGGAACTTGGCCGTTTTCACGTCCGGGTAGCGCCGGGCAATTTCGTTCACCCGCTCGTCCCAGAACGGCATGGTGATCGAAATGCCATTGGATTTGGTCGCCGCCACCAGGTTTTTCCGGGGCCGCTGTTGCGCGAGCTTGAAGGCGTAGTCCACCACGCGGTCCACGCCTTCGCGGGAGAAGATCGACTCCTGCACCGCAATTTCCCGCGAAGTGCCTTCCCACATGCGCCCGCCAACACTGGAGTATTCGCCTTCGGTGTTTTCCCGCACCACGATAAAATCGATGTCTCCCGGCACGCGGCCGACCAGCGGGCAGGGCACGCCGGGCATCAGGCGTACGGGGCGGATATTCACGTATTGATCGAACTGACGGCGGATCTTCAGCAGCGACTCCCACACGGCGGTGTGGTCGGCAACGATGTCGGGCGCACCGACGGCGCCGAAGAAGATCGCGTCATGGCTGCCGATCTGCTCGGCCCAGTCGTCGGGCATCATCGTGCCGTGGGCCAGGTAGTGCTCGCTGCACCAGGCAAAGTGGTCGAAGTGAAAGTGAATACCGAAGCGCCGGCTGACGGCCTCCAGTACCCGCAGGCCTTCGGGCACCACTTCGCGGCCGATGCCGTCGCCGGGAATCACGGCGATGCGGTGGGTGGAGCGGGTGTTGGAATGGGACACGCCGTGTCTCCTGTGTTGTTTTTATAGGAAGGTCTGGCGAGGGCATTCTTGGCACAGCTGCAGCAACAGGGGAATTGCTAATTGTGGAATCGGCCTTCGCAAAATTCGAAGGCCGAAGATTTACGCCGGGTTGGCGCTGAGGTAGTCGAACAGCGCCAGGCTGGTCAGTGAAGGCTGTTCCTTGCGCATGCACAGGTACATCTGTCGGTCGGCCCAACTGTCGTCGATTTCGATAAAGCGCAAGGCCATCTCCTTACGGAAAATCTGCACCGCCCCTTGTGGCAGCACGCCCACGCCCTGGCCGGCAGCGATCAAGCGGCACACTGCTTCGAAACTGCGCACCTGCATCCGCAGCCGCAACGGCATGCCGATGGCGGCGGCGGCTTCGCTGATCAACGGGGTGATGGCGGCGTTGTCTTCCAGCCCGACAAAGTCATAGCCGAGTAAATCCTCAAAACGCGCATGGCGCATTTTCAACGGATGATCATTGGGTACGATCAGGCACAGGCGATCCTGGCAGTAGGGCTCAAAGCGCAGCTCTTCGCCGCTGGAGCGGGTGGTGACGATGCCCACATCCGCCACGCCTTCACGTACGGCCTGGAGAATTTCCCGGCTGCGCTCTTCGCGAATATCCAGGCGGATGCCCGGGTGCAAGGTATTCCATTGGGTCAGTTGGCGCGGCAGTTCCTGGCTCATCGCCGAACTGTTGGCGTACAGGCACACCCGGCCGGTGGCGCCCTTGGCGTAGTCGGCGAGGTCGGCGTGCATGCCGTCCACCGCCCGCAGGATCGACTGCGCATGCTGGGCCAACACGTCCCCGGCCGCCGTCGGCGAAACGCCGGTGGAGGTGCGGGTCAGCAGGGCCACCTTGAAGTGCTGCTCCAGCAGCGACAGGCGCCGGCTGGCGGCAGAGAGGGAGAGGTGGGATTGCTCGGCCGCCCGGGACAGGTTGCCCAGCTTGACCGCCTTGAGGAACAGCTCGATGGAAGTGAGGTCGGGGGACATGCCGGGGTCCTTGTGCGCAGTGGGTGAAAAACTACGCAGTTGGCACGCGGCTGTCCAATATCCGGCAAACAAAAGGGCTGAAAGCAGATCTGCATTTCTGTAGGCGCTGGCTTGCCTGCGATAGCGTCACCGAGGTGCATCTGACACACCGAGGTGCCTGCATCGCAGGCAAGCCAGCTCCCACATTGGTTGGGGTTAGAAGTCGATGCTGGCCGACAACTTCGCCACGCGCGGGTCACCTTGGGTCAGGTAACCACCGAGTGCCGATTCCCAGTACTTGGTGTTGGCGACGTTCTCCACGGTGGCGCCGAGGGTGACGTCACGCTGGTCCACCTTGAAGGTGTAGCGTGCGCCCACGTCGAAGCGGTTCCAGGCGGGCAGGCTGAGGTTGTTGGCCGCGTCGGCATATTGGCCGCCGGTGCGCAGCATGCGGCCGTTAACCGTCACGCCTTGCAGGCCCGGTACATCCCAATCCACGCCGGCATTCAGCTGGAAGGTCGGTACGCCGATGGCGCGGTTGCCGTCGTTGGCGCCGTTCTGGGTGCCGTGGACTTCGGTGTGGATGATGGTGGCGCCGCCCAGCAGGCGCAGGCCGGCGATGGGTTCGCCGAACACGTTGAGTTCTACGCCTTTGTTGACTTGCTCGCCCTGGCGAACATACGTGGCGCTTAACCCGTCGGCACTAAGTTGTGAGTAACCGTCGGTTGGTTGCTCGATGCGATACACGCCCAGGGTTGCGCCATAGGTACCCATGTCGACCTTGACCCCGGCTTCGGTCTGTTTCGAGCGCGCCGGGGCGTAGGCCTGGCCGGCGTTGGTGAGTGTTTTCGTGCCGGCGGTCTGAGGCGCGGTCGGCCCCTGTGCCAAACCTTCAATATGGTTGGCATAGAACGACACATGGTCCCACGGCTTGAACACCAGGCCGTACACCGGTGTGGTGATCGACTTGTCGTAGTCGGCAGTGCGAGTGCCGGTGCCGTAGGCAAAGCCCTGAACCACCAGTTCCTGGCGGCGCAAACCGGCAGTCACCAGCAAGCGATCATCCATAAAGCCCAGGGTGTCGGAGATCGCTGCACTGCGGGCGAAGGTCTTGGCGGTGATGCCCGGGTCGTTCAGGTCGCCGCCCACGAAGCCGCCCTTGGCCGGCCCGGCAACGTCCACCGGATTATAGATATTGCTGGCGTGGCCGGTGAGATCGAAGTCATAGGCGTTGCGCGTCTGGGCCCAGATCCCGGTCAGCCCGAGGTTAAGTTTGTGGCTGACAGCGCCGGTCTGGAACTTGCCGTTCAGGCCCGCCATCAGGCTGGTGTTGTCTTCCTGGTGGGCGATGCGCGAGCCGCTGACGGTGGCGTTGCCCAGGGTGTCATTCAGCGTCACCGACGAGTAACGGCCGATCTCGTTGGTGTGCTTGGCGCCGCCGGCGATGTAGGCCGTCCAGTTGTCGTTGAGGTCGTACTCGGCGCGCAGCATGCCGAAGGTGTCTTCCAGGCTGCTGGTGCCCCAGCTCGGCGCGTAGTTGGTGTCAGCCGAAGGCGCGTTGGGGATGTGGGTCAGGTTCTGGCCAATCAGCACGGTGTTGCGCCCGCC
Source organism: Pseudomonas sp. BIGb0558 (assembly GCF_024807515.1). Lineage (NCBI taxonomy): Bacteria > Pseudomonadati > Pseudomonadota > Gammaproteobacteria > Pseudomonadales > Pseudomonadaceae > Pseudomonas > Pseudomonas sp. BIGb0558. Next base: position 50,554 of record NZ_JANUEW010000033.1, on the reverse strand, counting down.
ATTGATCTGCTGTTTCGAGTAGACAAAATCCCCCGACAGGCGCAGTGCATCACCGCGATAATCCAGGCCGACCGCAAACAGCTTCGAGCGCTGGCTTTCATCATCAATCCCGGTATCGCCCTCACGCTGGGAGATATTCACCCGTGCGCCAAACCGATTGTCCTCGCCAAAACGTTGCCCGATATCCAGATGCTCGCCGACCCGGCCATCGCTGCTGATATCGGTGCTGAAACGGCGAAGCGGCACATCATCGGCGCGTTTGGGTTGCAGGTTCACACCGCCGCCAATCCCGGAGCCGCCCGGCGTCACGCCGTTGATAAAGGCGTTGGGGCCCTTGAACACTTCAACCCGTTCCAGCGCGTCGGTGGACATGATCTGGCGCGGCAGGATGCCGTACAAACCGTTGAACGAAATATCGTCGCCATTCAGCGGCAGGCCGCGAATCACAAAGGCCTGGGCCTGGTTGGCATAACCCGACGCCTGGCGCACGGACGAATCGTTGAGCAGCACATCGCCGACGTTTTCGGCCTGCTGGTCACGGATCAGTTTTTCAGTGTAGGAAGACATGCTGAACGGCACGTCCATGATGTCCTGGTTGCCCAGCACCCCCAGTTGCCCGCCGCGAGCCACCTGGCCGCCGGCGTACACCGGGGGCAGGGCGCTGGGCGTGGCCGCGTCGGCGTTGATGGTGGTGGCGCCCAATTCCAGAGCCTTGCCATCCTGACGGGTGTTCGCATCCTGCGGGGTTTCTGGAGTTGCGGCGTGAGCGGCGAGGCTCAGGGAGCAGCAAAGGGCGAGCAGGGTAGGGCGAAACGGCACAGCCAAGCGGGTGGAAATGGGCATGGTCGATCCTGACGGCGAACCGTCACTGTGAGGAAAAGGGCAACAACGTTGCGCGTCCTCGCTGCGCGGATACGACTCCAGTGCGAATGATAGTGATTGTCATTAATGTTCTGCAACAGTTTTGTGAGACTGCTCGCTGCGTGTTCGTAGGTCATTTCCGTTAAATCGCCGCGCCTTGTCACAGGCCGAGTAGAATCACGCCCTGAAAGTGATTCTTGAGGTGTGGCAAGGTGGATTTACAGCAGGGGTTTGTCCTGACCCGGCATTGGCGCGACACCCCGGCGGGCACGGAGGTCAGTTTCTGGCTGGCCACCGATCAAGGCCCAAGGTTCGTGCGCCTGCCGGTGCAGACCTCCGTGATGTTCATCCCCCAGGCCCATCGCAAGCCGGCCGAGCTGCAAGTCAAGGGTGAGCGCGGCATCGAGTTGCGCGACCTGGCGCTTTGCGACTTCCACCATCGCCCGGTGCTGGGCCTGTACACCAAACAGCATCGCCAATTGATGGACCTGGAAAAGCGCCTGCGCAAAGCCGGCATCGACGTCTACGAAGGCGATGTGCGCCCGCCCGAGCGCTACATGATGGAGCGCTTCATCACCGCGCCGGTGTGGTTCGGCGGCACGCCGGGCGAGGGCGGCATGCTGGTGGAGGCGCAGATGAAACCCGCGCCGGATTACCGCCCGCCCCTAAAGCTGGTGTCGCTGGACATCGAGACCACCGCCCAGGGCGACCTGTATTCCATCGCCCTCGAAGGCTGCGGCGAGCGCCAGGTGTACATGCTCGGCCCGCCCAACAAAACCGATGCGGTGGACTTCAAGCTCGACTACTGCGACACCCGCGCTGAACTGCTGGAACGCCTGAACCAGTGGCTCGCCACCCATGATCCCGACGCGATCATCGGCTGGAACCTGGTGCAGTTCGACCTGCGCGTCCTGCACGAACACGCCCAGCGCCTGAACGTACCGCTGCTGCTCGGCCGTGGCGGCGATGCGATGGGCTGGCGCGAACACGGCAGCCGCAATCACTACTTCGCCGCGGCGGCCGGGCGGCTGATCATCGACGGCATCGAAGCCTTGCGTTCGGCCACTTGGAGTTTCGAATCCTTCAGCCTGGAAAACGTCGCCCAGACCTTGCTCGGCGAAGGCAAATCGATCTCCACACCGTACCAGCGCATGGACGAAATCAACCGCATGTTCGCCGAGGACAAGCCGGCTCTGGCGCGCTACAACCTCAAGGACTGCGAGCTGGTGACGCGGATTTTCGAGAAGACCGAGCTGCTGAAATTCCTCCTGGAGCGGGCCAGCGTCACCGGCCTGCCGGCGGACCGCAACGGCGGTTCGGTGGCCGCGTTCACTCACCTGTACATGCCGCTGATGCACCGCCAGGGTTTCGTCGCGCCGAACCTGGGCGACAAGCCGCCCCAGGCCAGCCCCGGCGGGTTTGTCATGGACTCGCGCCCGGGCCTCTACGAATCGGTGCTGGTGCTCGACTACAAAAGCCTCTATCCGTCGATCATCCGCAGCTTTCTGATCGACCCGGTGGGCCTGATCGAAGGCCTGCGTCACCCCGAAGACAGTGAGTCGGTGGAAGGCTTTCGCGGTGCGCGGTTTTCCCGCACCCGGCATTGCCTGCCATCGATTGTCGCGCGGGTTTCCGAAGGCCGCGAAGTGGCCAAGCGCGAACACAACGCGCCGCTGTCCCAGGCCCTGAAGATCATCATGAACGCCTTCTACGGCGTACTCGGTTCCAGCGGTTGCCGGTTTTTCGACACCCGGCTGGCGTCGTCCATCACCCTGCGCGGCCACCAGATCATGCGCCAGACCCGCGAACTGGTCGAAGCCCGCGGCTATGAAGTGATCTACGGCGACACCGATTCCACCTTCGTCTGGCTTGGCAGCGCCCACTCCCAGGAAGGCGCCACGCGCATTGGCCTGGACCTGGTGCAGCACGTCAACACCTGGTGGCGCGAGCGCCTGCAGAATGAGTTCGGCCTGCAGAGCGCCCTGGAGTTGCAATACGAAACCCACTTCAGCCGCTTCCTGATGCCGACCATTCGCGGCGCGGAAGAGGGCAGCAAAAAGCGCTATGCCGGGTTGGTCACCCGCGCCGATGGCAGCGAAGACATGATCTACAAAGGCCTGGAAACCGTACGCAGCGACTGGTCGCCCCTGGCCCGGCAATTCCAGCAGGAGCTCTACCAGCGGATCTTCCACCGCCAGCCCCATCAGGATTACGTGCGCGACTACGTGCGCCGCACCTTGAGCGGTGAGCTCGACGAGTTACTGATCTACCGCAAACGCCTGCGCCGGCAACTGGGCGACTACGAACGCAACGTGCCGCCCCATGTGCGCGCCGCACGCCTGGCCGACGAATACAACGACCGCCAGGGCCGCCCGCGCCAGTACCAGAACGGTGGCTGGATCAGCTACGTGATTACCGTCAATGGCCCGGAACCGCTGGAAGTACGCCAGGCGCCGATCGACTACGACCATTACGTTACCCGGCAACTGCAGCCGGTGGCGGACGCGATCCTGCCGTTCGTAAACGACGACTTCGGCACCCTGGTGGGTGGCCAGATGGGCCTGTTCTAAAACGGCTTGCCTTGCAGCGGCGAGAGCCTGCAATCTTGGCCACTGACGACCACCAGACGGCGCAACATTCCCATGACTGAAATCACCCTGACCGGCACCACGGTCGAACTCCGCCCCCTGCAACGCGAACACTCGGCCGCCCTGGTACAGGCCGCCGCCGACGGGCAATTGTGGAACCTGAAGGTGACCAACGTGCCCGGCCCCGACACCGTCGAAAAGTACGTGGACATTGCCCTGGCCGGGCGTGAGGCGGGCACCATGATGCCGTTTGTGATCGTGCGCCGCGATACCGGCGAGGTGGTGGGCAGTACGCGGTTCTGGAAGGTCGACCGGGTCAACCGCAAGCTGGAGATCGGCCACACGTTTATCAGCCAGTCGGTGCAGAAATCCGGGGTCAACACCGAGGCCAAGCTGTTGCTGCTGACCCACGCGTTTGAAGTGATGGACTGTGTGCGAGTGCAGTTCACCACCGATGAACTGAATGAAAAATCCCGGGCCGCGATCCTGCGCCTCGGTGCGGTACAGGAAGGCATTGTGCGCCACGAGCGCATCATGCCCGATGGCCGCAAGCGCAACTCGGTGCGCTTCAGCATCATTGATCCGGAATGGCCGCAGGTTAAAGCAGGCTTGCAAGCCAGGCTGGCTCGCTAGGGCTTGTGGCTCAGCTCTTCCACCAACTCATCCATCCGGTCGGCAATCTTCGGCGTGGTCGACAACACAAAGCCTTTCTGTGTGCCCACATAGGTCTCGACGATGTACAGCGTGTCGCCCACATCCAGCCCCAGTTCCTGCAAGGCTTCGTCCGGCAGGCGAATGGCGCCGTCGCCGTCCCAGTCTTCGATCGTGACGCGTTTGCTGTGCATGATGGCTTCCCGTTGAACGAATGAACGGCCTAGCCTAACACCTCAAGCCACTGCAGGAGCCCTGGCAATGGCCACGATGGGCATCCGCAATCAAAAGAAACAATGAGGCGTCAGGTGGCTAAACGCCTTGCTTCGCGGGCGTCCTGACCTACGCTTTCTGAAGCTGTCGTAGGAATCATCCTTGAATTTGACTGTCGCAGACATGAAACTCAAGAACCCTGCATGGAATTCAAAGGAGGTGTGCATGCTCATCCGGTCGCTGACCCTGGCTACCTTGATGGCTTTTACGGGGCCGCTGCTGGCCGCGGATGATCTCAATCCGCTCAAGCAGGACCTGGGCAAGTCACGCCCGTTGGTGGTGGTGGAACTCGACTCCGGTAACCCGACGTTGACCACTCTCAAGAAACAGCTGGACGAGCCTGCCAACAAGCAGTCCTTTGAAGAGCGCAACATGGTGCTCTACACCGTATCTTTCGGCAGCATTGGTGCCGAGGGCGAGAAGTTCGCCAAGGATGCCAAGGACAACAAGAAGCTCGCACCGCCTGAAACCAACGCACTGATCCGCGCGCTCAAGCTGGGCGCCGGCAGTGGCACCAAAGTGATTCTGGTGGGCAAGGACGGCGAGAAGAAACTCGAGAAGACCGTGCCACCGGATACCCTCAACCTGGCGGATTTCTTCAGCGCGATTGACCAGATGCCCCAGGCTGAAAAGGACCTTGCCGCACCGGCTGAGCCTGAGCCTGCGGCTCCAGCGGCTGCCAAGCCTGGCGCCAAGGCTGGCAAGAACACCAAGCATCCAGCGCCCCAACCTGCACTGGATGATTGAACCCCCGCAAGAGCTGGCCAGCCGGCCTTGCGGTAGAAACTTGCAGCACTGGCGTCATGAGTCATATGATAAGCGTTATCATTTGCACTCTGCGCGCCTTTCATGTCCCCGACTTCTGCGGCAACTCCCACTGACCTGGCCACGCTTTACCAGCAGCAACACCGCTGGTTGCAGCAGTGGCTGTGGCGTCGTTTGAACTGCTCGCAGAGCGCTGCCGACCTGGCCCAGGATACCTTCCTGCGTTTGCTCGCCAAGAACCAGCCCGTTGAAGTCCTGGCACCCCGCAGCTTTCTGGCGAAGGTCGCGCAGAGCGTGCTGTCCAATCACTTCCGCCGGCAAAAGCTCGAAAGGGCCTATATGCAGGCCCTGGCCCTGTTGCCGGAAGAGTCGGCCCCCAGCGCTGAAACCCAGTGGATCCTCCTGGAAACCCTGGCTGCCCTCGACGAAGTCCTCAGCCGCCTGGCACTGCCGGTGCGCCAGGCGTTCCTCTGGTCGCAGCTCGACGGCCTCAGCCATGGCGAAATTGCCGAGCGCCTTGGCGCGAGCATCACCACGGTCAAGCGCTACATCGTCAAGGCGGGCGCCCAGTGCATCCTGCTGGACAGCCAGCGTTGATGAAGCCGTCGCCACTGTCCCTGGAAGCGGCCGAGCAGGCCATGCATTGGCAACTGGAGTTGCAGTCGCCGGATGTCAGTGAACAGACCCGTAACGACTGGCTTGCCTGGCGCCAGCAAGACCCGGCACATGAACTGGCGTGGCAGCATTCCCAACGGTTTTTCCAGCGGATGCACGACGTGCGCGCGCCGGCTCATCAGGCATTGGTGAGTGCGGCACTGCTGCCGGCATTGTCGCGGCGCCGGGTGATCAAGAACCTCGCGCTGCTGCTGGCAGCCGGCAGTGTGGCGTGGACCGCCCGGGATACCCCCTTGGTGCAGCACTGGACCAGTGACTACAGCACTGGTGTCGGCGAACAATGGCGCATCGACCTGGCGGACAACACGGAAGTCCAGCTCAATACCGACACCGCCATCGACGTGAAATACACCGAGGATGTTCGGCAGATCAGCCTGCTGCGGGGCGAAATCCTGGTGTTGCCCAACCCGGCGGACACGCGCCCGCTCTGGGTCAAAACCGCCGAAGGCCTGACCCGTGCCACCGCCAACCGCTTCAGCATTCGTCAGCGTGGCGGCTTCACCCAACTGGGCGCCGACCAGGGCGTGCTGTCGGCGCAAATCCCCATGGGCACCATCAGCCTGCAACCCGGGGAAATCATCAGCTTTGACACCAATACACTGCTGGCCCGCAGGCCCCAGCGCGACGGCGAGCTGGCCTGGAGTCGCGGCATGCTGGTCGCACAGGGGCGGCGCCTGGAAGACTTCCTTCACGAGCTGAGCCGCTACCGGCGCGGCCATCTGGCCTGTGATCCGGCCGTGAGTGACCTGCGGGTGTCCGGCACGTTCCCGCTGGGCGACACCGACCGCATCCTCACCACCCTGGGGCAAACCCTCAAGCTGGACGTGGAGCATTTCACACGGTTCTGGGTCACCCTCAAGCCGCGTCGTAACCTGGCCTGAATTTATTTTTGCCCGAGGGTGGTCCGTTTGCGTTTCTCACGAGACTCGTATCCCCAGAAGCCAACTTTACTGGGGAGCAGGGCATGCAAGCGCGACAACCGATACGTACCACATTGAAAAAGACACTGGCCGTTGCGGTGGTCCGGGGCATTGCCGGCCTGACCATGGCAGCACCGGTGCTGCTGGCGCCGGCGTGGGTGCAGGCGGCTGAGCAATACAGGTTTGATATCAAACCGGGCTCCCTGGCGGGTGCGCTGAACCAGTTTGGCCAAGTCACGCATATCCTGCTGTCGTACCCGGCGGTGCTCACCGAGGGCAAAACCAGCCCCGGCCTGCAAGGGCGGCATGACTTGGACAGCGGCCTGGCGATTCTGCTGGGCAACACCGACCTGCAAGCTGTGCACGGCAGTGCCGACAGCTATTCCCTGGAACCGCGCCCCACCGGCGGAGCCTTGCAACTGGGCACGGTGTCGATCTCCGGCAAGGCCCCGGGCTCGACCACCGAGGGCACCGGCTCCTACACCACCCAGTCCTCCAGCAGCTCGACGCGCCTGAACCTCACGCCCAGGGAAACCCCGCAATCGCTGACAGTGATGACCCGCCAACGCCTGGATGACCAGCGCCTGAGCACCCTCAGCGATACCCTCGACGCCACCCCCGGCATCATCGTGCTGCGTGACGGCCTGGGCTCGGAAAGCGACAGTTATTTCTCCCGGGGCTTCCAGGTCCAGAACTTCGAAATCGACGGCGTGCCCACCGTCACCCGCATGGACAATTACACCCAAAGCATGGCCATGTACGACCGGGTGGAAATCGTGCGCGGCGCCACCGGCCTGATCAGCGGCATGGGCAACCCAGCGGCCACCATCAACCTGATTCGCAAACGCCCGACGGCGCAAGCCCGGGCCAGCGTGACGGCCGAGGCGGGTAACTGGGACCGTTATGGCAGCGGCTTCGACGTGTCCGGCCCGCTGACCGAGACCGGCAACGTGCGCGGGCGGCTGGTGGCGGACTACAAGACCGAACACGCCTGGATCGACCGCTACAAACAGGAAACCCAACTGCTCTACGGCATCACCGAATTCGACCTGAGCGAAGACACCCTGTTGACCATGGGCTTCAGTTACCTGCGCACCGACGTCGACTCGCCGGCCCGTTCCGGCTTGCCCACACGTTTTACCGACGGCTCGCGAACCAACCTCAGTCGTTCGCTGAACACCGCGCCGGCCTGGTCCTATAACGACCATGAACAGACCAGTTTCTTCACCTCCATCGAGCAGACGTTCGATAACGGCTGGAGCGCCAAGGCCGAATTCACCCACAGCGAAAACCAGTTCGACGAGGTCTTCAACTACGTCAACGGCTCCCTCAATCGTGACGGCAGCGGCACCACTCAATTGCCGGTGCGTTTCTCCGGCACACCGCGCCAGGACAACCTCGACCTCTACGCCACCGGGCCGTTCGACTTGCTGGGGCGTGAGCATGAGTTGATCGCCGGCGTGACCCTGTCCAAATACCGCGAAAGCGTGCCCAGCTATGGAGGCTGGCACTACGACTATTCCGGTTCGCCGGCCGGTGCGATCGACAACCTGTTCACCTGGGATGGGCATTCGGCGAAGCCCGACTTCAACGTCACCGGCAAGTCCTCGGCGGATGAGAGCCAGTACGCGGCCTACCTGAGCACGCGGTTGCGGGTCACCGATGACCTCAGCGTGATCCTCGGCAGCCGGGTGATCGACTGGAAGCGTGAAACCCAGGACCGTCCGTATGTGGGCGACGCCACGCGTACCGATGAATCACAAACCGGGGTCTACATTCCTTACGCCGGGGTGGTGTATGACCTGACCGATAACTGGTCGGCGTATGCCAGCTACACCAAGATCTTCAACCCTCAGGCGACCTGGGTGCGGGACATCAACAATAAACCGCTGGAGCCGATGGAGGGCAAAGGCTACGAGGTGGGGCTCAAGGGCAGCTTCTTCGATGAACAGCTCAACACCAGCCTGGCATTGTTCAAGCTGGAGCAGGACAACCTGGCGATCTGGATCGACATCCCGGGCGGCAACACCTATCGCAACGAGAAAGGCACCACCACCGAAGGCGTGGAGCTGGAACTCAGCGGTGAACTCGCCGAAGGCTGGCAAGCCTCTGCCGGCTACGCGTACGCGGTGAGCACCGATGCGGACGACAAGCGCATCGTCACCACCTTGCCGCGCCAGAGTTTGAAGACCTTCACCACGTACCGCCTGCCGGGCGACTTGAACAAGGTCACCGTGGGCGGTGGGGTGAACTGGCAGAGCAAGGTCGGCGAGGACCTGCACACCTTCAGCCAGGGCAGCTATGCGATTGCCAACCTGCTGGTGCGCTATGACATAACGCCCAAGCTGAGCACCTCGGTCAACCTCAACAACCTGTTTGACCGGGAGTACCTCAGCTACGCGGGCAACCATGGGATGTATGGTGCGCCGCGTAACCTGATGACCAGCCTCAAGTACGACTTCTAGCGGCCGTAGGCCTGGGGTTTATGCCCCAGGCTTCTCCCCGGCCACCACCGGCGCCTTGCGCACCGGGAACGGGAAGTAGAAGAACCGCAGGAACGCCACCCGCTTGATCACCTCGCCGATCATCAACGGCACCACCACCGCCACCACCAGCCCGATAAACGCCGCCGCCACATCCGGCAACCCCAGGTGCTGCAGCAGGGCGATGGTCTTGTGCTGGATCTCGCCGTGGAAAATCAACAGGATCAGCGTCGACTGCCCGATGTAGGTCATGGCACGGGTCAATACCGCCGACGTCATCATCAACCCGGCCAGCGCCCAGCAGATGTACACACCGATCACCGCCAGGGCACTGGTCCACAGCCAATGGTCATAGCGGCGCTGGGCCAGGTCCATGGTGTCCCAGGTCGGGATGAAAATCGCGAAGTACACCACCAGCGCCACCACCATGCTCAACAGCGAACTCTGGTGTCTGCGCAGCACGTCCCGCAGCAGATAGCCGAGGATGAAATAGGTGCTGCTGATCAACGTCACATCCAGGCTGAAGGGCAGCCCCGGCATCGTCCAGGTCTGGCCGCCGACGGTGATCGGTACCTGCCAGAACCAGTCCAGGGTCCAGACCCCCAGCAGCAACTGCACGCCCACCACCACGCAGCTCCACACCAGGGACAGGCCCAGGCGTTGCATCAGCCGCAGCATCACCCAGGCAAACAGGATCGCCGCCCAGAAATGTGGCAGGAACCACAAGGCCTGCCAGGGCAGGGTATCCACCGAGGCGTACAGCACGCCGCCAATGTCGGGCAGCAGCGGTTGGCCACGCAGGAGGTCGCGCACCAATACGTACACCAGCATCGTGGTGAAGAACGGCTTGAGCAGGGCATCGGCCTTGCGCACCGCCATTTCAACAAACGGCTGCTCGGGCTTGAAGAACACCCCGGACAGGAAGAAGAACAGCGGCAGGATGAAGACCGCGAGTATCGGGTACAGCAAGTTCGGGGAATGCTCCACGAACCAGCCGTGCCCGAACACGATGATCAGGATGCCAATGCCCTTGGCAATATCCATTTGAATCCAGCGTTTTTTCACCTGACTGCTCCCACTCTATAAACCTGCCTTGCGCCACGGCTTGAGCCACAGGCCCATGCCCAGCAACACCACGGCTCCAGCCAGGGTGCTCAACCCCAGCTGCAGCCAGATACCTTGAATTCGAAACAACACCAACGCGGCCAAACCCATCACCAGCCCACTCAATACCCAGTGCCACTTCCAGGGCAGGGCACCGAGCAAGTCCTGGCGTTGCATCAACAGCAACGCGGTGCACAGCACGCCGGCGAGGGCGGCCAGCGGAATGCCCGCCAGGCCAAACACAAACGGCAGCACGCCCAGCAGCAACACGTTCACCAGGCTGCCCAACAGCTCGCAACGCAGCGGCTGGCGAGTGTCGCCAGCGGCGTAGGCATAGCGCGCCAGCAGGGCGTTCCAGGCGCCAAATACCAGCGGCACGGCAAACCAGGCCAGCAGCAGCGGCAACGGCGAATCCACCGACTGCTTCGGCAGCAGCAACGCCACCAGGCTCGGCGCCGCCGCCACCAGGCCGACGCCGGCGGGCAGGGTCAGCAGGCTGGCGGTTTCCAGACCGCGCTTGAGCAGGGCCAGGCGCTCATCGCCCTGGCGCCGGCTCATCATGCCCAGCAGCACCTGGTTGAGGCTCATCAGGGCAATCAGCGGCAGGTTCATCAGCTTGCGGGCCAGGTTGACCCAGGTCACGGCGCCTTCACCCAGCAACGACGCCACCAATCGTTCAATCAATGCCAAGCCCTGGCTGGCGCCGTTGCTCAGCAGCAACGGCCCGATGCGCCCGCCCAGTTCGCGCAATTCCAGGGTCGACGCTCGCAGCCGCCACGGCCGCCAGCCCAGGCGCAACATCGATGGCAGCAGCGCCAGGGGCATCAGCAGGCTGCCGGTGAGGCAGGCCAACGCCAGCGAATGCGGTTGCGTGGCGGTACCGGCGAGGGCGAGGTAGGTCACCGGCGGCAGGTTGAACAGCAACGAGCCGAGCCCCGCGACCACAAAGCGCTCGTTGGCCTGCAACGGAATACTGAACAGCGCATGCAGCATCAAGCCCGGCACGCTCCAGGCGAGGATCTGCAAATTGCTGCTGGCAAGGCTGGTGGCCGTCGCCGCCAGGCCCGGGCCGAGCAGTTGCACCAGCCATGGCGCGAGCAACGTCAGGAGCAGGCTGGTCACCAGCGCAATCAACAGCAGCGCCGGGAACAACACCGCCAGCCAGTCCAGGCGCTCGCCGTCCTTGCGTTGCAGGTACAGCGGCAAGGCGGCGGCACTCAGCACGCCTCCGGCCAGGGACATACGCAACGCTTCGGGCAAAAACAGCGCGATCAGGAACGCATCGCTGCGCTCGCCCGCACCCCAGGCCGCTACCAACAACCACTCACGGGCAAACCCGAGGCACAGCCCCAGCAGGGTCGCCAGGGTCAACCAGAACGCCGATCCGAGCATGCCTAGGGCCCGACGCTATCGAGCACGGGCTTGCGGTAGGACACGGTCTTGGCCTTTGGCAGGCGCGCCGGGAACAGGCGCCGCGCCTCCAGCACGTTGATCCCCACCATCAGCCAGAACAGCGCAATCATCACCAGCGCGAAGCTGAAATAGTGGTCAAAAAAGCCGCTGACCAGTGCCGACAGAATCCCCGCCGTGCTGCCCAGCCAGATCGCGTTGTCCTTGGTCAGGCGGATCGGGCCGATCTCCGGCCGGGACTCGCGCCACCAGCGCCAGGTCACGGCGATAAACAGCAGCATGCTGATCACGCCGGTCTTGTAGACGAAGTTCAGCCACAGGTTGGAAATCCCCAGCAGGTGCGTGCCCGGCACCGGCGGGTCTACCTTGAAGCCAATACCCAGCGGGTAACTGGCCACGGCCTGGGGGAACATCCGGTATTCGTCGAAGCGCACTTCGGTACTCGCGTTCTGGGCCGAGAAGATCGTCGCCAGACGTTCCTGCAACGGTGGATACGACAGCACCAGCGCCACGGCCAGCGCCACGCCGATCATCAGCAAACGCCCGGTGTACGGCACCCGCCGCGATGCCATCCAGATCAGTACCAGCGCGAGGCTGACCATCGCGCCCCGGCTACTGGCCAACAGCAGGGCTGCCGCGCCCAGGCAGGCAACGCCCAGGCCGAGGCCGCGTTTCCAGCCGGTGTTGGTGATGCCGTAGCAGAACGCCAACGGCAGCAGCAACGCCATGATCCCGCCGGTGGCATTGGGGTGCATCCATGGCGAACCCATCCGCGAGGCCATCGCCCCCAAGCCGAGGGACAGGGTGTCGAGGCTGCCGTAGTTCATCAAGGTCAGGATCGGCAGCATGCCCGAGGCCGAGCGCGAGCGGATAAACACGCCGATGGACATCACCAGCATCGCCAGGGTGCCCAGCAACAGCGCGATCACCAGGGCTTCGCGGTTTTTCTGCTCAACCAGCAGCTTGGCGGCAAGGAACAGCACCGACAGGTTCAACAACCAGCGCAACCAGTTCGCCAGGCCGCTGGCCTCGGCGGTGATGCTGACCTGGCCGACAATAAACGGCACCACGGTAAAGATCATCAGCCACATCAACATGCGGTCGGTGGGGCGCCGGGACAGCGGTGGCGCAGCCGGCAGGCGCGAGAGGAAACCATGCCAGATCACCGCCGCCCACGTCAGGGCGATCAACGCTTCGCTGACCGTACTGCGAATCCCCAGGTTGAGGGTGGAGTAGGGCATGAACGTAGCCACCAGGGCGAACAGCAGCAGCCCCCAGAACGGGAACCGCAAAATCGTCACGGCAGCGGCCAGGCCGATCACCGCCAGCACGGCCTTGGCCGGGGAAAGAAAGAGGATCAACCCACCAAACAGCAGGCCGAAGACGATGGCGACGAGGCTACCCAGTGAGATTCTCAATTCAATTCCTCGATCAGTTCGGCCAGGCGCCGACGGTAGGCCTGGTGGTTGAAGCGTTCGGCCCAGCTGCGTAACTGTTCAGGCGGTTGTTCAATGGGTTGGTCGGCCAGGTGCAGCATCAATTGCACCAGGGCTGCACCGTCGGTGGGTGAAAAACGCGGCGCCAACGGCGGGGTGATTTCATCCAGCGAGGTACCGCTGGCCACCGCGACCGGGGTGCCGACGCTCAGGGCTTCGATTACCGGCAAGCCAAACCCTTCCGCGTAAGAAGGCTGCCACAGGCGCGAGGCCTTGCGGTAGAGGCCGTGCAACTCGGCGTCGGATACGCCGCTCAACGCGCGTATCCCGGGATAGCTGCGTTGGGCTTCGGGCAAATGATCAAGGCTGCCTACCAGCACCAGTTCCGGCACGCTCGGCGATTGGCGGCGCGCTTGCTGCCAGGCGTCCACCAGGAACGGCACATTCTTGCGCAGTTCCCGGGTGCCCACCAGCAGCCAGTAGTGCTCGGGCAGTTGCCGGGCCGTGAGGTCCGCCGGCACGCCGGCAAAGCCCACCACTTGATTGGGCAACACCCGAATCTTGCTCGCCGCCTTGGGAAACAGGCGCGCCGTTTCATCGGCACTGTACTGCGAAGGCGTCCACACCCGGTCTGCCGTGTGCACCGCATAAGTGATCGACAGGCGATCGCTGGCCTTGTAGATCATCGCCTTCAGGCGGTTGGCGTGGTAGTTATCCAGGGTGATCTGAAACAGATCATGCAGCAACACCACGGTGCGCAGGCCTTTGGGTTTGGGCGGCAGCGGCAGGCCCATATTGAAGGTGCTGATGTACAGATCGATGCGCTCATCGCGCAGGGCCTTGGGCAAGAACCCCGCCTCGAAACGCAGGCGCTGGTGGGGCTGGTGCATGGCGGTCTTGGCACAGCCCCATTCCGGGCAATGGGCATTCAGGCGCAGCTCGTCACCCAGCGGCGCGACGCTGAAGCGTTCAAGCTCGATACCGGGCATGGCGCGCAGGGCGTCTTCCAGGGCGTACACCTGGCGGCTGATGCCCGATTGCGGCGAGGTGCCGACGGTGCGGTAGTCGAGGCCTATGCGCATGCCGGCTCCTTTTGGCTCAGGGGCGACAGTTGCGCGTACACCTGCTCCAGCTGGCTGGCGGCGACGCTCCAGTCATGGGCACGGCGCACGTAGGCGCGACCGGCTTCACCCATCGGTGCTGCGACTTCAGGCTGTTGCAGCAGGCGCACCACGGCGTCAGCCAGGCTTTCAGCGGTTTGGCCGCCGAGGTAATCCAGGCCTTGCACCAGGTCCAGGCCGGACACGCCCTGGTCGGTACTGGCCAATGGCAGGCCGGCGGCCAGGGCTTCGAGCACCTTGAGCTTGGAGCCGCCGCCATGGCGCAACGGTGCCAAAAACACCGAGCAGCTCGATTGCAGTGTCAGCAGGTTGGGCACAAAACCTTGCCACTCGATGCGCCCGTCCTTCCAGCGTTCGCGCCAGCTCTCGGGCATGCCAAAACCGCAGACGCTCATGCGCGCATCGGGGCAGCGGGCCCACACTTTCGGCAGGATTTCATCCAGGGCCCACTCGATGGCATCGACGTTGGGCGCGTATTCATAGTTGCCGAGAAACAGCACGCGGCGGGTCGCAGGGTCCGGGCGGGCGGCGGCGAAGTGCGCGCAATCCACGCCATTGACCACCACCGGCACCGGCTTGCCGGCAATCTGCGCCAGGGTCCGGGCGTCGGCTTCAGTCACGGCGACTACTTGCGCGGCCTGGCGCATCACCCGGCGTTCCCAGCGGCCGTAGCGCCATTGATCGTAGCGAATAAAGGGCAGCGCCCAGCCCGGCAGGCGATCGTAGGTCGCCGCGCCAAGGGACGATTCGACGTTGTGTTCGGTCAGCACAAACGGCTGGGAGCGACGGGCCAGTGCATCTTCATAAGGCTGGAAGGTATAGGTGTGCTCGATCTGCACCACGTCCCAATGCTCGGCCAGCAAGCGTTCGAAGGTGTCCTGTATTGCACCCGACAGGCCATTCACACTGGCCAGCAACGGGTACGGTGCAAACAGCCCGGCCAGCAGGGTCTTCAGGCTGCGCAGCGGGCGGCGCGGCAGGATGATCACCTGCTCCAGGAAGGCTTCCAGCACCTGGCGATCGGTGAGCGATACCGCGTGCTTGTCATGCAACAGCAAGGTGATCCGGTGCCCGCGCGCAGCCAGGCTGCGCAGCAAATGAAACTGGCGCGTCTTGCCACCGCTGGTAGCGGGCCAAGGCGAGTAGGGCAGGATCCAGAGGATGCGCATGGGTGGCTTCAATCCCATAACAGAATTTGCAGGTTCGGCTTGACCGGTACATCCAGTCCATTGGTGCCACTCAAGGGTGTTTCGGTGCCGCGCAACGGGTCATACAAGGTGGCGGTGGTCATGCCCGGCAAATGCGCGCTGCCGCCACGGGCCGACCAGAAGAACCACACCTTGCGCCCGTCGGCACGGGTCCAGCCGATGCTGAACAGGCCGTCGGGCAACTGGTCGGCGGTGGGTGGGTCGCCGGGGGTCAATTTGGGCCCGCTCACCTTGAGGAAATTCTGCAAGGCGGTGTACGACGGCTTCGGGTTGGTGTCGATATCCAGCAAGCCGTAACTCTGGTCGCGCACGCTGGCGCGCTGGTCCAGGTCGCTCAGGGTGAACAGGAAGATCTTGTCGAAATCCAGCGCGCTCATCAGCGCAACGCGGCGCACGATGTAGTCGGCCTGGCCTTGGGGGGTGATGAAGTCCTGCACCTCTTTCGGGCCTTTATAGTTCGACCAGCCCCACTCGGTGCTCCACAGGGTCTTGACCCCGGCCGCCCGCAGTTTCTGGTTGAGGGCGCTGGTCTTTTCGACAAAGTCCAGGTTCGACGGCGTGTTGCCTTCGGGCAATTGGGTGTAGGGGTGATAGGACATCACGGTGTTCAGGCTCGGCACGCCCAGTTGCAGCAGCCCGTCGAGCATGTTCTGGCCATTGGGCATTTCACTGAAGAATGCCATGCCGGCGGCCACCACCGGCGTGTTCGGGTTCACCACCCGCAGCGCGGCGGCGGTGACTTGCAACAGGTTGGCGTAGCCGGCCGGGTCGGCCACGGGGCGCCAGAAACCCAGCAGGTTCGGCTCGTTCCACACCTGCCAGGCCTCCACGCTGGGATAACGCTGGGCCAGCAACGCCATACGGTTGGCGAAGATGCCCGGGTCTTTCGGTGGGAACTGGTCCTGATACGGCGAGGAGGCCGGCGCAGTGGTGGCGAACTTCGCCGAGCCCACCAGGTAGAACACCGACTTGATCTGGTTCTGCTGCAGCTTGTTCACCAGCTCGTCGAGGGTCGCGACGTTGTACTGATTCTCGGCGGTTTCCAGTTGGTCCCAGTGCAGGTCCAGGCGCACCCATTCCAGGCCCAGGGCCTTGAGCCGGTCGATCTGCTTCTGGTAACGCTCGGGGCTGAACCACAGGAACTGTGCGTTCACCCCCAGAAAATCCTTCCACACGATCTCTTTGTTGCCCTTGAGCACATGGCTCTCGGCATCGGCCGGGCGGCCCCAGAGAAAGGCGGTCAAGCCCAACGCTGCGACGACTACGAGGGTCGCCAGGTAAGTCCGTTTACGTGCCATGGTTGCCTCCTGCAATGGCGTGCTCAAACAGGGCCGCGAACTTCTGCGCGGTCAACGGCCACAGCCGTTCGCGACCAATCTCGGTGGCGCGTACGGCCCAGTCGCGGGCCTGTTGCGGATTGCGTGCGAGCAGCAGCAGTTGCTCACTCAACGCGGCCACGTTGCCTTGTGCATAGATAGCGCCGTTGCCGGTGGCCACTTCCTCGGCAAACGCCCGGGCATCAGAGGTGATCGCGCCACGTCCGCAAGCGGTGGCCCACGACAGCGCGCCGCTGGTGCCGCGCTGGCGGCCCAGCAGGCCGAGTTTTTTCGATTCACGATACGGCAGCACCATCACATGGTGCGCCTGGATCGTCTGCGCAATCTCGCTGGCCGGCAAATTCAGCCGCCAGTCGATGGAGCCGGCCAGGCCGAGTTCGGCGATCTGGCTGTTCAACTGCTCCAGGTAATTGCCGCCTGCGCCAAACGCCATTTCGGCGGCAGTGCCACCGGCCAGGGTCAGGCGCACACGGTCACGCAATTCGGGGGCTTTTTCGAAGACGGCGGCCAGTGCCTGCAACAGGTCTTCGATGCCTTTGCCACGGTAGATAAAACCAAAATACAGCAGGTGCAGCGTGTCCAGTGGCGGCAAGGCCACGGGCGGGATGTCCAGGTTGGCGTGGTTGATCACCGCCACCTTGCCGGCGGGCAATTGCATGCGCGCCGTCAGGCAGTCGGCGCCCAGGCGGGTGAGGGTCACCAGACGGGTCAGGCCCTGGGCGACGTGACGTTCTTCGCGCAGGGTCAAGGGATCGGCCAGCACCACCGCCGCCTGAGGCAATGGGCTGGGCAAGGATTCCAGCAGGTTCAGCGGAAAGGGCAATTGCTCGCGCCGCCAGACCATGCGTTCCGGGTCATGCACCGTGGCCGTCAACGGCAGGGCAGGGTAGGCCTTGCGCAATTCGCGCAGGGCCAGAAACTCCCCCAGCCGCCCACCGCCCAGCTCGGCGTGAACCAGGTCAACCCCCTGCCAGTCGAAACCGGCAATGGCCTGCTGGATCGCCGCCGTGCTGCCGACCACGCCCGTCAAGGGCGTGATCACATCGACGCCCAGTTGCTCCAGTGCCGTCTTGAAATGGTTCGCGTAATCGGCGATCCCGTTCTTTTCCGGCGGCAGGGGAGCGAGCAGGGCGATGCGCATCAGAACGAACCCCGGTATTTGGCGATGGTTTTCAGCACCTTGACCGGCACCTCGAACTTGCGGCGGTTGATGATGATGCCATCGACCTTGCCGAACGCCGTGGTGAGGATCGACAGCGCGTGTTCCACCACCGGCACCGTGCTTTTTTGCGCTTCCACCACCAGTGCAATCAGGTCGGCGCGGCGCAGGTTGATGAACGCATCGCGGTTATCCAGCAACGCCGAGGCATCCAGCAACACCACCTGGCCCGGAATCGCCGGCTCAATCCCGCCGACCCGCACCCGCACACCATTCTCTTCCAGCAACTGGCGCAACTGCTCGACGATAAAGCTCACGCCTTCACCGTGTCGCGCCGAGGTCAGGCCCAGGGTCAGGCCCTGTTCGGCAATCCGCTCCAGCGGCAGCAAGCCATACAGGCGATAGATGCTCGCGTTGAAGGCGTTGGTGCTTTGCGCGGTGCTGGTGTCCAGCTCCGGCAGCGTGGTCCACAGCGGCAGGCCGAATTTGCCTTCCACCAGGCCGCCGTCGTGGATCCGTTGATCCAGCAGGTAGCACAGGTAGATCACCAGCAGCCCCACCACGATCGAGAACGGGATCGCCAGCAACAGCATCAACAGGGTTTTCGGGAAGACGCGCCCAGGGTTGAGGGTGGCTTCTTCGATCACCGCGATGTTACTGATCTGGCTCTTGTCCAGTTCACGGTCGATGCGCGATTTTTCCAGGCTGTCCACATACAGCGCGTAGTTTTTCTCGGTGCCGTTCAGCTCACGGGCCAGGCGCGCCAGTTCCGGCTCGATGGCCAGGGCGTCCTTGCGTTGGGCTTCCAGTTCCGTCAGTTGTTTTTGCTGTTGCACCAACTGTGTACGCAGTGACTGATTGCGGCTGGTTTCATCCAGCAGCACCCGTTGCAAGTGGATTTCTAGGGTGTTCGGCGCGCGGTTCTCGGAGCTTTGCACCGTGTCGCTTTCACCGGCAACCTGGGCCTGCATGGCGCGGATCGAAGCGTCCAGGGCTTTGACCGGCGGCGCGTTATCCGTGTAGGTACGCATCATGTCGGCTTTTTCCAGGAGCTTCTGGTTCAGCAGGCGACGCAAGTCTTGTTGCTGCGGGTTCAACGCGATCTGGCGAACCGTGGTCACCTCTTTGGGCTGGCCCTTGAGTTGGTCACGGGTGCTCTGCAACGCCACGTCGGAAGAAGCGATCAGGCGAGTGGAGTTGAACACTTCGCCACGCAGCACGTTGATCCGCTCGGACAAGTCTTCCAGGCGATCGGTGATGCTCGACGCGCCGATCTCGTTCAAGTGCGTGAGGATCTGGTCCTTGTAGCTCTTGATCTGGGCAGCGCTGGAAGACACCTGGCCTTCATAGAACGCGTACAGGCTCTTGCGGCCCAACGCCTGGGTGCGTTCGTCGATGTAGGTTTCGACCCAATCCTTGACCACCGCCTGGGCGATTTGCGGGTCATCCCAACGGAAGCTGATGTCCATCACCGTAGAGCCGACGGCGTGGGTTACTTCGAAGTTTTTCTCCAGGCTTTTCGCCAGGCGTTCCACCGGGGTGGTTTCTTCGACGATACCGACGGTTTCCAGCACCACTCGCACCCCGTCAAACACCGCACTGATGCCTTTTTTGACGTACCACTTGGTGCGCTTCCACACGCCTTCCGGCGGTTGCATCTTGTCCATCACGTCCAGGTAATGCTCGGCCACGGCGCGCACGATGGGGCGCCCGGTCAGCAGGCGTTCTTCGTCGACAATCGGGTCGCGCTGGGTGCTCGGCATGACGATCGGCTGACGGTTGTCGACCTCGATCGGCATCGTCGAGTCACGCCCCGGTTTTACCAGCAGCCGCGCGGTGGATTCATACTTGGCCGGCAGCAAAAACGCCCCCAGCAAAATAATCACCAGCGCGGCAAGCGCCGCCAGTTTGAACTCGTGCTTGAAGATGAAGAACAGACGCAGAAGATCACGAAAAGAACGGATCTCGATCATGGGATGTCGCTCCTTTAGTGGTTCGTGGTGTAGCTGTAGCCCACACCAATGGATTTGGTGAAGGGAATCAGCTGGTTCAGGTAAGTGTCCACGCCCTGGATCCGTTCGCCGACGTTGGACTTGGGTACAAACACCACGTCACCGCGTTGCAGCGCCACGGGCTTGCGGCCCAGTGCGCCGTTCTTCAGGTACTGGCTGAAATCGAGAAAGTAGGCGTGGTAGATGCCTTGGCCATCTTCACGCAACAGGGCCACCATGCTCGCGTTGCCCACCGAGCTCACGCCGCCGGCACCGAGAATCGCCTGCTCCATGGTCGGGGCGGTGGCGATGGAGATCGCCGACGGGTTTAACACCGCGCCGCCGACAATCACCGTGTTACCCGGTGCCTGGTTGATGTTCACCGTCACCCGCGGCTCGCGATACACCGGTGCGAGCTTCTGGCTCAGCTCGGCGGCCACTTCCGCCGGCGTTCGCCGCGCCACCTGGATCGGCCCCAGGAAGGGGTAGTTGATCTTGCCGTCGTTCTGCACGGTGTACAGCGTCAGCTCGTAAATCGTGCTGACGTTGAACGCCGACAGGGTCGGCATTTCCCCGGCATCGCGCACGATGCGCAGCTGGTCGCCGATGCGGATACGTTCCACCGCCGGCGGCAACTGGGCCATGCGGTCGAGGGCCTGCTTGCCCTCATCCACCGTTTTCCCGTCGGGCGCGACGATCCGCGCCGGGGTATTGCAGGCGGCCAATGCCATCATGGCCAGGACGAGCAAGGTTCGTTTCATCAAAGGGGTCTTCCTGTAGGTCATGATGCTCACCTCCAATAACCGGGGAACATGCTGATGCGCCGCTTAAGGGCGAGGGGGAGCTGGCGCTCCAGATGGCCCAGCCGGTAGCCGAGCAATTTGAACGCGCTGCGCACCAGTACTTCGGGTACGCGGTGCAATGCACCGGCTTCGCGTAATGCTCGAAGCTCGGCCAGTACATAGCGTTTACCTTCACCGCCGGCATCGCCAAAAGCCTGGCGAATCCACGGCTCGCGGCCGTAGAAAACGCCAATGTCGAAGTAGCGGTGAAACTCATCCATGAGACGGTAATCGTGGGAGTGATAGACCAGGGCGGTGGCGGCATAGCGCACCTTGTAGCCTTCCAGCAGCATGCGGGCGGCGACGTAGGCGTCCTCGCTGCCGATCACATCCGCGGGGAAGCCACCGACGGCTTGCAGGGCGCTGCGCCGGTACACCGAAAACGAATCCGAGCTGAAGCAGGTCTTGATCCCGAGCTCCGGCGCATCCGCCAGGCTTTTGCTTCTGCTTTGTGGCGGGTAATTGAAGTGGCGCGACTGGGCGCCCAGCACACCGGCATCCGGGTGCGGCAACTGGCGGCCATACGCGACGCCATTGAGCGGGTCCAGCTGCAGCTCGCCCACCAGGTTGGCGAAGGTCTCGGGCTCGGCGGGAATCGCGTCCTGGGTCATCACGATCAGCACGTCGCCGTCGACTTGTTCGCTGGCCCAGCGGCGGGTGCCGCCGTGGTTGAAATCCTTGGCATCGATCACTTCGACCCGTACGCCGAACTCGCGAAAACGTGCCACGGTGTCATCGCTGGAGGCACTGTCGACCACCAGGGTTTCGTCCGGTTGCAGGGTTTGCATGCGCAGCGCCGGCAGCAGCCGGTCGAGGTGGCTGGACGCGTTGCGGGTCGGGATGATCAGGGCGGTACGCATCACTTCTTCACTTCGGCCGGAGCCCGGCCGTAGATGTCGTCAAAACGCACGATGTCGTCTTCGCCCAGGTACTCGCCGCTCTGCACCTCGATCATCACCAGGTCGATGATGCCGGGGTTGGTCAGGCGGTGTTTGTGCCCGGCGGGAATGTAGGTGGACTCGTTGGCGTTGATCAGGAACTCCCGGTCGCCGTTGGTAATCATCGCCGCGCCGCTGACCACTACCCAGTGTTCGCTGCGGTGATGGTGCATCTGCAACGACAGCGAGGCCTGTGGCTTGACCACGATGCGCTTGATCTTGAAGCGGCTGCTTTCTTCCAGCACGGTGTAGGTGCCCCACGGCCGGGTCACGGTGCGGTGCAGGCTGAACGCCGGATGGTCCTGGCGCTTGAGCTCGGCGACGATGTAGCGCACGTCCTGGCTGCGGCGGGCGTCGGCAATCAGGATCGCGTCCGGAGTGTCGACGATGATCAGGTCGCTCACGCCCACCGCACCCAGTACGCGCTTGGGTGAGTCGATGTAGCAGTTGTGCACGTCATGCAGGATCGCTTCGCCATTGACCTGGTTGCCGTTGGCGTCGCTCGGCGTGAGTTGGCGCACCGCGTCCCAGGAACCGATATCGCTCCAGCCGATGTCGCAGGGCACCACGGCCACTTGCGCGGATTTTTCCATCAGCGCTACGTCGATCGAGATATCAGGCGCCGCACCGAAGCCTTCGGCGTTCAGCTCGCGCTGGCGGCAGTTGTTGTTATTCAGGCTGTGGCTGTGGTCGAGGGCGGCTTTGGCGGCGTCCAGTACGGCGGGCGCGTGCAGGGCCAGCTCCTCCAGCAGGGTGGCGGCCTTGAAGCAGAACATCCCGGCATTCCACAGGTGCTTGCCGCCGTCCAGATAACCCTGGGCGGTGGCCAGGTCGGGCTTCTCGACGAAGCGCTTGACCCGGAAGCCTTGGCCCAGTGCTTCACCTTGCTCGATATAGCCGAAGCCGGTTTCCGGGTGGTCGGGCTGGATGCCGAAGGTCACCAGGTAACCGGCTTCCGCCAGGTCACGGGCCTGAGTGACAGCCTCGGCGAAGGCGCTTTCATCAAGAATCAGGTGGTCGGCGGGCAGTATCAGCAACTGCGCCTCGCCGCCGAAATTTTCCTGCACATGCAGGGCGGCCACAGCGATCGCGGCGGCAGTATTGCGCCCGAACGGCTCCAGCAGCAGGTCGAGGGCCAGGTGGGTCTTGTTGACCACCCTGTAGTCATCGAGGGTGCGAAACAACAGGTCGCGGTTGGTCACCGTCAGCACGCTTTCCACGCCCGGCAAGTGGCTGGCCCGCAGGAACGTTTTCTGCAACAGGCTCTGGTCATCACGCATGCGCATGAAGGGCTTGGGCATGTTCTGCCGCGACACCGGCCACAGGCGGGTGCCCGAACCACCGGAAATGATGCAGGGAATTAATCCGTTGAGGGTGTTCATCAATAGACTTCCTTGGTCGAAAGGACGGCCGGGACCGTCATGAAAACGATGTACAAGTCGAGCCACACCGACCACTTCGAGATGTACTCCAAGTCGTACTCAACGCGTTTCTGAATCTTGAACAGGGTGTCGGTCTCACCACGATAGCCGTTGATTTGCGCCCAGCCAGTGATGCCCGGCTTCACCCGGTGCCGCGAGCTGTACTCGCTGACGGCCACTTCGTAGGGCACCCCGGCGGCCTTGGTCGCGGTGGCGTGGGGGCGCGGGCCGACCATGGACATGTTGCCCAGCAGCACGTTGAACAGCTGCGGCAGCTCATCGATGCTGGTCTTGCGAATGATCCGGCCCACGCGGGTGATGCGCGGGTCGCCGCGGGTGGTCTGGCGGTCGGCGTTGAAGTCGCTCATCTCGGCGTACATCGAGCGGAACTTGAACACCCGGATCACATTGTCGTTGTAGCCAAACCGGTTCTGGCGAAACAGCACCGGGCCCTTGGAGTCGAGCTTGATGGCAATGGCGGTGATCAGCATGATCGGCGACAACGCCACCAGGCCCAGGGCCGCCAGAATCAAGTCTTCGCAGCGCTTGATAAACGGCGACCAGCCCCGCAGCGGCACATGGGAGGTATTGAACATCAGGATGCCGCCCACATCGGTGATGCGGCTGTGGCCATAACGCAGGGCGGCCATGTCGGGCACCAGCATCACGTTGACCGACATCTGCCGCAGGCGCTTCACCAGCCCGTTGATCCGCTGTTCGGCGGCCCAGGGCAGGGTGATCATCACCTGGTTGACCTGCTCGGAGCGGATCAGTTTTTCCAGGTCGCGGGTGTTGCCCAGCAGCGGCAGGTTGCTCAATTCCTTGGGGATGCGTTCGGTGCGGTCATCGATAAAACCGATCAGGCCGGAGCGAATATCACCGTTGCGCTGCAAGTGGTCGGCCACGTGCACCGCGGTGTCGGTGAAGCCGAGAATCACCGTGCGTTGCAGGTATTTGCCGCTGGCCATCAGGTTGCGGAACAGGCGCAGCATCACCATCCGCTCCAGCCCGAACAACCCCAGGCTGGTGACAAACCAGAACGCCAGGTTGCGTGGGCTCAACTGCGGAAACATCAGCAGAATCTGGTACATGAACAGCAGGATGCAAAAGGCCGAAGACCAGGCCACCAGCATGGTGCGAAACCGCAGACGGTTGCTGAACAGCTCCTCGGAGTAAACCCCCATGGCCTGGAACAGAATAATCGTCAGGATCGCGAAAAACAGCAGCAGGCCGAGAAAGTGGGCGCGCAGCTCAGGAGCCATCGGGTCTGGATAAAACAGCAGGATCAGTGCTGGTAAAACGGCGGTGAAGCCATGCATCAATTTTACGAAAACCACAAAAAACTCAATGAAACCGGCCCGGGTCAAAAACAGGCTGTCGACTGACGACTTCTCGCGCATAAAAACATCCCTCATTGCACACCAGGGCTTCCTTGTTCGGCTGCTCATCCATAAAGGCAGGGCTTGCTTTATAAGTGGCGCCAGACGAACGGCTCGCTTCGCTGGGTAAAACGCAATTACCTATCTATCTGCAGGGAATTTGCGGGGTAATGGCTAAATGATGGTTCCATTTATTCGATTCGTCAAGGTTTTGACTTTCTTATAAGAGTATTGTCCTAGACGCTCCAGGTATTATTAGTCGTGACAGATTGTTGACTGTCCTGGTCGGGTTCCCGGGTTTTATGAGAACAAAATGCTGGCGTTTTGGAGTGTAGGAACAAATTTGAGAATTTTCCTGCCGAGGAGGAAAACCTTTTTTTGACGGAGGTGGGATGCGGGGGTTTTTGGGGACAAGCGACGAGTGGTGAAGAGATGAATCCTTCACCACGTCGGCGCGGTACTAGGCTTTGGGGTTGCCTTTAATGCTTAGGTGGGCTGGGAGGTTGGGAAGTGGTTAACCGAACCAGCTCAGGCGGTTGTCGGACTGAGTTTTGCGTCATGGCGGTCCCATGGAGAGGCTTCACCAACGTCAACTCACCATCGCGATACAGCACCTCACACCCTAACCACGCCACATCTACTTGAGGCAGTATCGCTGAAGGTTTGCGCAACTCGCGCAACAACGTCGAGCCGTGGGACAAGCGCCCGCCCATCCGCGCAATCACCGCCCGCGCCGCTTGGTAGTGTGCATGTTGCCCCGGATCGAGGGTGTCTTCGAGTAAAATGTCGTCGCCCAGAACCCCTTGCACCTGCCCCGGATAAATCATGAAACCGGTGGCTTGTTCGGTGCCTTCGCGACCGTCCTGCCAGAAGCTGCCGTCGCGGCTGCGAATGTCTGGATGAGGCGCAAACCAATGCGCTCGATCCGCCATCGGCATGGCGTGGTGCAGGCGAAAAAAGATCCGCATCAGGTTGTCGCGATACCATTCGCGCACTTGCAGGTAGTAACCACGCAGGCCCGGCAAGCCGGTCGAATGGGCTAAGCGGATAAACCCCGGCCATTGGGGGAAGGCCTGTAATGGCAGATCCGTTGGGGCCGGGCGCGGCTTGGCCGGATCGGTTTCCCAGGGCAGTCGATGCGGGCTGTTTTCAAGGTCGTCATAAGCCGTCGGCGGCCGGCCCAGCAGGTCGCCGCCGCTGCTGGCCAGTGAGGTGGCGATGCACAAGTTGCCTTGCACCACGAACACATAAAACCGGGTGAACCAGTCGGCCAGTTGTTGGCCGTCAGCGCCTTGGGCGATCAGCTCGGACAGTTCTTCGTCGAAACGGCGTAAGCGCTTTTCTAACGTCAGCAAATGCCCGCGCGCGATACGCTGCATACGCAGGAACAACGGCAACGAGCGCAGCATTCGCAGCGGTCGCCAAGGCAGATGCGGGGTCGCGCCGCCGACTTCACCGGCGTAGCGGCTGGCAGAGATCCCCCAGTCGGCCAATCGGGCGAGAAACAGATCATTGTTGATGTACGACGCGCCGTCAAACACAGCGGTGAACGGCTCGTTATCCTGCAACACCCGCGAATCCCAACGCGCCATGATCGCCGGAATACTCGCCGCCGCACGTCGCTGGGCGTACTCCACGAAAACGCTCGGTTGTGGTGGCAGGATTTCGGCGATGTTGGCGGCCGTCAGGTGACGACGCCAACCGTAGTCGCTGATCGGCCGGTATTGCAACAGCCACAGCTTCGTACCGTCCCAGGCCCATTCAACGTCGCCAGGCACGTAGTGAAAGACCCGCAAAACGTCTTGTAGAAAGCGCCACAACAGGTCAGCGGTCAAGCCGAGTGAAGGCTTGAAGGTGTCGCTGCTCCAGGAGGCGCCGAGGCGGGAAATGATTGCGCGCTCGGGACTCACCTGACCATCGGCCAGTGACTCAAGATGCCCTTCCACCCATTCCAGTTCCACCGACAGGTGACGCACGAAAGCGATGCCGGACAGCTGCGGTGTGATGAAACGCTGCACCACCACTTCTTCAACACCCGCGGCGCTCAATTCGGTAATACGAGCCGGCACGTTCGAAGTCGATTCGCGCAGGAACGTAGTGCTCAAACCCGCATTCGCCGCATCGGCCTGATCCTCGCCGTAACTGGAGGAACGCACCGCCCACGTGGCGCCCGGTTGGCTGGCGAGGAACGCCGGCAAGCGTGAATCATCGCAGTCATTGAGTGACAGCGCTGGCGGCACCGCTTGCCCGGCCAACTCGGCCAGACGCAACCGACCACCCTTGGTGTGAGCGACGAATCCGCACTCACCCGACTCCAGCCACTCAGCGAACTCGGCCGGCGAGTCGATCCATGGGTAATGCCCCCAACCGGTTTTCAGGCTGATAGTCAGATCAGCGCGAGCCAGAATCGCCGACCAAGCGGCAGCCTGCTCGATGCCCAGCACATTGTCCTGATCGCCCCAGACCAACTCGACCGGATCGGTGATCCACTCCAGCAATGGCAACGCGGTGTCCGCCCGCACCAGGTCCCAGTGCGGCACAAATGCGCGGCAGCGTGCATAGCCGGCGCCCATGCGCTGGTACTGCGCGGGCGTCCAGGTCCGGTTGGAAAACTTGCGCGCAAACAGCGCGGGCTTGTTCGACAGTAGCCAGTGAATGGTTTTGCGAATGGGCAGCGGCGACATCAATGCCGGCAGCCGTCGTTGCCACAAAAACGCCCCCACCGGCGCCAACAAAACACTGCGGCAAAAGTGCCCCGGCTGACGTTGTAGCGCATGCAACACCAGCAACGCATTCACCCCGACCGCCATGATCGCGCTGCCTTTGACAGTCGCCGTCACCAGGGCCTGAGCGTAGGCGGCAAGGTCTTCGCACGGGGCTTGAGGATTATTGCCGAAGCCTGGTAGTTCCAGTGGTACCACCTGATAGCGCTGAAAGTGCGGCAACGCGTCATCCCACCAATCGGCGGCACCACCGTTGCCGGCCAGCAGGTACATCAGGGGCTTGCTCATGGGTTGTCCTCAGGCTAGATCGCGCAGGGCAGCGTCGAGGGTCGGGTAACGGAACGTGTAACCCGCCTCGGTCAGACGGCGGGGCACTACGCGCTGACCGTCGAAGAACAACTGCGCCATTTCGCCGGCCAATGCGCGTACCGGCGTGGCCGGAATGTGGAACCACACCGGGCGCTTCAAGACTTTACCGACACGCTCGGCGAACACCGCCTGACTGACCGCGTCCGGCGCCACCAGGTTGTAGGTGCCGCTCAGGTTGTCGTCGGCGAATGCGCGGGCGATCACTTGAATCACATCATCGCGGTGCACCCAACTCATGATCTGTTGGCCATCGCCCATCCGCCCGCCAAACCCCAGGCGGAACGGAATCAGCAACGGCAACAACGCGCCGCCGGGGCCGAACACCACCCCCAGACGCAGCACCACCTGACGCACGCCGAATTCGATGGCCGGTTGCGCGGCGGCTTCCCATTTTGCGCACAACTGCGCCATGAATCCGTCACCCTTGCTGGCGCGTTCATCAAGACTTTCGCTAGCATCGCGCACGCCGTAAAAACCAATGGCCGAGGCCTGAACCCACAGCGCCGGTTTACGCCGGACGTTCTTCAGCCAGCTGATCAATGTTTCAGTGGTGTTGACCCGACTGGCGATCAGTTGCGCCTGGCGCTTGGCACTCCAGCGTGGCCCCGCCACCGGCGCACCGGCCAAATTGATCACCACGTCGAAGGTTTCGTTGTAGCCCAGTTTGCTCAGCGAACGCAGGCACCGGGCGCGGCCATCAAACAGGTACGCCGCTTTCAGCGGATCGCGAGCCAGCACGCTGACGGTGTGACCGGCGTCGAGCAATTGATTGACCAGCACTTCACCGATAAACCCGGTGCCACCGGTCACCAGCACGCGCTTATAAGCGCCGCCCGCGAACGGGTTCGACGGCTTGCCTTCGCGCTGCATGCGCAGCGCTGCCAATCCATCGCGAATGCCCGAGGCCGTCACGCCGACAGCGAACAACGTCAGCAACCAGCCGCGCCAGCCGAAATCGATCGCGCTCAGGCCCGTCGGCAGACTCGCCCACTGCGCCAGTTGCACCCCGTACAAGGCAAAAAACGCCCCGCCATTCACCGCCAACACGGTGTGCATGATCCGCTCGATGGCCGGCAGTTTGCGGCTGCGATCCTCGACCACGAAATCCCACAGAGTCAGGCCGATCTCCAGTGCGAACAGCAACGCAATCACAATCGCCCACGTGCCCTGAAACGCCAGATGCGCCATGCCCAGAAACAGAATCCCGTAGAAACACGACCGCAGCGCGTGGATCGACAACTCCAGCCGAGCGCTGTGCCGATAAGGCAACGCGACAGTGAGTTCGTGGTGATAGAGGGTATCCAGCGCCCCGAGAATGGCTTGGGCAACAAGCAGCGCGACCGCCCAATCCAGGAGAGAAAAATCAGACATGGTTGGCGTCACTCGGCGTGTTGTTTGAAGGGGCGGTGCCGCGGTCATGGCGATAGAGCCAGAACAGCGGCGGCAGCAGGGTGAGCAGCGCGAGGCTGTCGAACCACAGGTGTGACCAGACACGAGCCTGGGCGGAGACCCACATGTCTTGCGGCGCCCACAGCACGATGCCGGCGATTAACCAGCCCCAGGCCATGGGACTTCTCAGTCGATGGCCGATGCGCACGAGGGCGAGCATGTAGAGGGAGTAGCTTTGCAGCGTGGCGCCGAATAAGGCGACCCACCATACTTGTTGGGCGCGGGCGGCGATGGGTACGGCGTCGATTGCCCAGAAGGCTTGTTCGATGGTTTGTAGGTAACCGTCGAGTAATCCCGAATGGCCGGCCCAGGTCAGCGCGAGGCTGACTAGTAGATGCACTAGGGCCGCGGCGTACAACCAAAGCACTAGTGCAGAGCGAAGGGCGTTTGATGGGGCTGGCATACCGTTTCCTAAGTGTAAGGGCTTGCGATCGAAAACAGCCGTGCTCGCAATCAACGCGATTTTCGACTCAGATTAGCTGCGACTGACGCTACCCGTGATCTCACATTAATCGGGTCGGTTCCAGCTGGGGGCGAAATGGCACCCTATGCGGTCAGCTCGCAGCAGAAGGACACAAGAACTGCATGATCCGGCTCATTGGACACCCCGGCCTTCAGCGATATCTTCTAGCGCCTGTTCGATTCGCTGTCGCTCATTGCTACGCAGCAGCGTATCAAACTGCGCCGCAGCTCTCAGGACGAAGGTCATGCGTTGGTCGATATCGGCCAAATTGGCGATGGGATTTTTGCTGAATTCAATGGTTCGGCCGTCTTCAACGGGGCGGCATTGGTTTGCCAGCGTCAGCTCAATGGCTTGGGCTGCACCGGACGGCATGCCAGTGACGTAGGAGAGATGGTTGCCACGAAGTAGGGCTACCAGTTTTGAGTCACGGTACATTGTTGGTTGAAGGATATTTCGTTGTTCGTGGTCAGCGAGATACTCAACACTTCCGGCGATATTGCCAGCGTTGATGGCCTCGAAGGCTTGCAGGATTGCCTCGTGATCAGTGCCAAATCTCAACTGCTCATGCCCTGCCGGCCACAACACCGAAGGGCGGCCACCCCCATAAATGTTCTGGCGCGAAGACAAGCAACTCTCAAACAACCTCAACCCCCGTTCCATATAAAAAACATGCAACGGATACACATCCAAAAACAACGTCGTATTCCCCATCGCCATCATCTCGTACACATGCCGGTAAAGCTGCTGCACTGCTGAAAACGGCTCGCCGTCGCGCCGCCAATCAATACCGGGCAAGGGGTTGTTGCGAATGGCCCGTTCATACTCAAACTGCCGTTGTTCGTACTCCAGCAACTTCGCCTGTCGCTGTGTTTCAAGAGGGTTGAACAAGCTCCAGAACCCGTCCCTTGCACCCTTGCGCAGCGCTTGTGCCGCTTCATGTTCAGCCTGAATCTTTTCCATCGACTCAGACGCATGCAACAAACCACACCCCACTTGCTTGGACGCGAACGCTGCGAGCCCCGCCCACTGAAAGCGGTTATCCAGCCGCCACAACTGTGCATAAGCCACGTTGATTGCCCGGTTGCGCGCCTTGGGATCGGCTATCAGCGTGCCGCCCGGCGCCACGATGGCTTCGGCCTGGTCCTGGTATGTGCGCCAGGTGTTTTCACAGGTGGGTACCTGCTGCGGGGTAAAGAATTGCGTGGGCGGGCGCTGTGTAGATCGCGCCGCTGCTGCTTTGGGTTGGGAAACGGCAGACGCTGCGGCCCTCGCCTGTGGTGGGGCGTCAACTTCAATGGTCTGTGAGCTTTGGTTTTGATTGGCGATCAGTCGGGGCCATGGGGTGCATTGGCAGTGGCAGAGGTCGTCCTCCAGTGCGGCGTTGCGTCCATTGATGGTGTCCCCCAGACGCGGGCCATCGCACACGATGACCCCGGTGGTTCCGCAAGCCGGGCAATCAATCTCGTCGCCTTCAACAGACTGGGGCACGTCGTCAATGGTGCAATCTGCGCAACCGGTGCGTACGGTGCCGTCGGCGGTGGTCTTTGCGCCTACGGTGATGTGATAACGCTTCATCCCTGATGTGTCCTTTTGTAATGTTCAGGACAGGGCACGCTAGGGGAGAGGAGAAGAAGTGAGTAGTCGGACACTTCCTGCTTTGGTGTAGGTCGGTTCTGGATCAAGGTCGCTCGCGAAAGCGGTTTTCAAGTCAATGCATGCGTTGACTGATACGCCGCTTTCGCGAGCAAGCCCGCTCCCACAGTTTTGACCGCGTTGTTGTTAAGCCTTGCGCAGGTGCAGGCACTCGATTGATCGGTCAACCGTGGTCTTGGCTATTTCCAACAAGTGCCACACCGCTAATAACTTCGCCCGCTCGGGGCTTCGCAGCAGTTCGCCGCAATCGAGCGCGGTGGCCGAGGCGCTGCTCAGCAGGCTGGCAGTGTAGAGCAGGGAGTCTTCGAAGCTCAGGTCTTCGTTCACGGTGTGGAAACCCTGGGTGGGCAGGTAGTGTTCGAGGGCGCGATTGAAGGCGGCGCGGTTTTTGAAATGGTCGATGGGTGGGTCGGGGACGGGTTTATTCATGGTGTAACTCCTTTTCGATTAAGGAGCCGATCCCTTCGCGACTAAACGTAGGGTGGCGGCTGTACGCAGGTTAGTCGACCGGCCGAAAAGGAAAAACCCGGCGCACCCGAAGGTGCCCTGCGCACAGCCACCATAAAACCTCATGATGGGACCATGCGCCTTTTCAGAACCGGGCGACTAAACCCGTTCACTGATGAGCAGTGAAGGGGCGAAGACTAGCCAGCGGTTCCGACAGGCACAAGGCCGAAAGATTGTCTCGGAAACGTCCCTCAAATTAAAGGGATTTACCCTGCTGGCCCTTTATTCATATCCGAATGGCCTCGCGAATCTTCCCTAAAGCCACCCGTAGCGTCGCCATATCAATCGACCCCAACGCCACCCGCAACGCATGGGGTACATGGGCCGTACAGGCAAACGGCTCGGCACTGGTCACCCGCACACCCTGGCCCTCAAGCGCGGCCACCACCGCATCCGCCCGCAAACCCTCAGGCAACACCAGCCACAGGTAATACGACGCCGCGTGCGCAATCACCTCGCACCCTCGCAATACCTCCCGGGCCAACATCTGACGTTGGCGCGCATCCTGGCGCTTGTGCTCTTCCAGCGCATCCACCGCGCCGGATTCGATCCAGCGGCACGCCAGGTTGACCGTGAGTGTCGGCGTGCTCCAGGTTGCAACGCGAATCGCTTGCTCCAGCGCCGGCACCAACGCCTTGGGCGCCACGATAAACCCCACCCGCAACCCCGACGCCACGCTCTTCGAAAGGCCGGACACATACACCGTGCGCAACGGCGCATAGGTGAACAACGGCTTGGGTGCGGGCTCGGCGAGAAAGGCGTAGGCGCCGTCTTCGATCAGTAGAAAATCGTAGCGCTCAGCCAACGCGGCAAGGCGCTCGCGGTCAGCTTCGCCCATCACCGTGCCCAGCGGATTGTGCAACGTGGGCATGCAATAAAACGCTCGCACCGGGCGCCGTTTGCACAAGGCCTCCAGCGCATCCAGGTCCGTATGGCCAGCCGGTTGTGGCAGTGGCTCCAGGTCGATGCGTTGGGACTGGGCCAAGGTTTTCAACCCGGGATACGTCAGCGCATCTACCGCCAGCACATCCCCCGGTTGCAGCAGCGCCATCAGGCTCACGGACAGGCCTTGTTGTGCGCCATTGACGATCAATACCTGCTCGCCCCCTACGCGAATCTGCCGATTACGCAGGTGCCGTGCCGCCGTCTGCCGTTCATGGGCGCGGCCACCCTGGGGGGCGGAATGCAGCAGCGCATCGAGGTCGCCCGAGGCGGCGATGGCGCGTAAACCGTCGCGCAGCATGTCGGCCTGGCCGGGCAGCGAAGGGTAGTTGAGGCTCAGGTCTACGGTGCCCGGTTGCAGCGGCTGTTGCACCAGGCCCATGCCTCGCAGCAACGTGGTGTCGCGCACAAAAGTGCCGCGCCCCGGCTCACCTACCACCAGGCCGCTGGCCTCCAGTTCGCTGTACACCCGCAAGGCGGTGGCCAGGGCGATGCGATGGCTGTTCATCAGGTTGCGCACGGTCGGTAACTGGGTGCCCGGCGGTAACTTTCCGGCACGAATCCGCGTGGCCAGTTCATCGACGATCAGTTTGTAGCGGACCTGAGCCATGGCGCGTTCCTGTGCAAAGCGTATCTAGATCAATTTTTTGTTTGTATCAGGTGAGCTGATTAATCTACAGGCTTTCCCGGTGGATGGCTTGAGCATGATCGACCTCGCAACCCTGGCTGTTTTCTCTGGTGCAGTCCTGCTGCTGTTGTTATCGCCGGGCCCGAACATGGCCTTCGTCATCAGCCACGGTGTGACCTATGGCTGGCGTGGCGGTGTGGCGTCGGGGCTGGGCATCAGCGTGGCGGACCTGCTGCTCACGGCCCTGACCGCGACCGGCGTCACCGCACTGGTCGCCAGCTGGCCGCCGGCCTTCGACCTGATCCGCTATGCCGGGGTGGTGTACCTGCTGTGGCTGGTGTTCAAGACCCTACAAAAAACACCGGCCCTGGACACCGCCCACGTCACCCGCGTACCCCTGGGCCGGGTGTTTGTGCGGGCGATGCTCAACAGTGTGCTCAACCCCAAGGCGTTGCTGTTTTTCATGGTGTTCCTGCCGCAATTCGTCAGCCCCGAGGCGGGGCCGATCGCGCTGCAACTGGTGCAACTTGGGGTGATCCTGACGCTGATCAGCGGCGTATTTCATGCCGTGCTGGGGATTTTTGGCGGGGCGGTGAGCCGGTTTTTTGCCGGCAAACCGGGTAGCGCAGGCTTACAGAAATGGGGCCTGGCCACCGTGCTGATGGTGCTGGCCGTGCGGTTGGCGCTGATGTCTCGGCCAGCGTGATAAACCACTTATAAAAGGACGTTACCCATGTACATCGCAGCCTTTATCTACAAGCCCGGTGAACGGGATGATGAGTTCCAGCGCCTCACGGATTTGATCGACGCACTGGCGGCAAGGCTGCCGGGATATGTGGGGGCCGAGTCGTGGCGCTCGGCGGATGGCGGGTTGATCAACGCCAGTTATTACTGGCGCGATGAAGCGTCGATCCGCGCCTTTGCCAGCCACCCGACCCACTTGGAAGCCAAGCGCCTGTACCGCCGCTGGTACGGCGGTTATCACGTGGTGATTTCCAAGGTGGAACGGGCGTATGGCGACGGCACGATCGGGCATCTGGTGCCCGCCGACCGCCACGGGCACGCGAACGCTTAACCCAGCCGCGCCGCCGCCCGGGCCACGATTTCGCCCCGGGTCTTGCGCGACTCGGCGGTGCGTTTGCGGGCTTCTTCCAGCACGTGGGCCGGTGCGGTCTCCGGCCGGCCTGCGTTGAACGGCGGGGCCGGGGCATATTCAATCTGCAACTGCACCAGTTGCGCCGCCGCTTCGCTGTACAGCTCGGCCGCCAGGGTCAGGGCGAAATCGATCCCGGCGGTGATCCCGCCACCGGTCAACAGGTTGCCGTCACGCACCACGCGCTCCTGCACCGGGATCGCGCCGAGCGGGGCCAGCATGTCGTGGTAGGCCCAGTGGGTGGTCGCGCGGCGCCCGCGCAGCAAGCCCGCCGCCCCCAGCACCAGGGAACCGGTGCACACCGAGGTCACATAACGCGCGGTTTGCGCTTGGGCCTTGAGAAACGCCAGGGTTGGTTCATCTTCCATCAATGCCCCAACCCCCGAGCCGCCGGGCACGCAGATCACATCCAGCGTCGGGCACGCCTCATAAGTGGTGCTGGGAGTAAATACCAGCCCGGTGCTGGAGGTGACCGGCGCGAGGTCCTTCCACACCAGATGCAGCTTCACATCCGGCAGCGATCCCAACACGTCGTAGGGCCCGGTGAGGTCCAGTTGCTGGATGCCGGGGAACAACAAAAAGCCGATCTGCAAGGTCATGGGGACTGCTCCTGATAAAGGGATGGACGGCTTCACTCTAGTCACCTAGGCTTTGGCGCATACGCCATTCAACCCACGAATCACGCCAAACATGCCCAGAATCATCAACGTACTCGCGTTCCCCAATGTGCAGGTGCTGGACGTCACCGGGCCTTTGCAAGTGTTTGCCTCGGCCAATGACCTGGCGCGCCAGCAAGGTTTGCCCTTGCCCTATGCGGTGAGTGTGATCGCCGCCCAGGCCGAGCCGGTGATGACTTCGGCGGGCCTGGCCCTGGTGGCCGAGCCGCTGCCGGCCGCCGACGCACCGTGCGACACCCTGGTGATCGCCGGCGGCTGGGGCGTGTACGGTGCCGCCGAAGACCCGGCCCTGGTGGACTGGGTGCGCCAAAAAGCCACGCTGTCACGGCGCATGACTTCGGTGTGCACCGGCGCCTTTTTGCTGGCCGCCAGCGGTTTGCTCGACGGCTGCCGCGTGGCGACTCACTGGACCCGTTGCGAAGAGCTAGCGCGCAAATACCCACAGCTGACGGTGGAAGCCAACCCGATTTTCATCCAGCAGGGCAACCTGTGGACTTCCGCCGGGGTGACTGCCGGCATCGACTTGTGCCTGGCACTGGTGGAAGAGGACCTGGGCCGCGCCGTGGCCCTGGAAGTGGCGCGGCACCTGGTGGTGTTTCTCAAGCGCCCCGGTGGGCAATCGCAGTTCAGCGTGACGTTGTCCCTGCAAAAGGGCGGCAACCGTTTTGCAGAATTGCACGCCTGGATCGCCGAACACCTGACCCTGGATTTGAACGTCGCCACGCTGGCCGCCCAGGCTGGCATGAGCGAACGCAGCTTCGTGCGCCACTACCGCAGCGAAACCGGCCAGACCCCTGCGCGGGCCGTCGAGCTGATCCGCGTGGAAACCGCCCGCCGGCAACTGGCGGACAGCAGCGCGTCGATCAAGCGCATTGCCGTGCACTGCGGGTTTGGCTGCGAAGAAACCATGCGCCGCAGCTTCCTGCGGGCGGTGTCGATCACGCCCCAGGTCTACCGCGAACGGTTTTCCGCCCCTGTTAGAACTGATCGAAATTGAACGAATAGGAATGTTTTTGTATCAAGGTGCTATGTTACCCACAGTCCATTGCGCAGTGACTTGATCCCAGGCCTCTACGTCGCGGTTTCGACCCTTCCGGCGTACGCACTGCTTATGAATTCACTACCTCCTGTCCTTGTTGAATTGCGCGCGGCAACCGCTGCACTGCATCGACGCCTCGATACCCGGCTGCCTTTTTCCCGCATGGACCTGGCGCTTTACCGCGAGCTGATGAGCGCCTACTACGGCTTCTATCAACCGCTGGAGCGCGCCCTGGCGCCGTGGGGAGAAATCATCCCTGGCTTGGAATGGGGACGGCGCAGCAAAACCCCGTATTTGCAGGCGGATTTGCTGGCGCTGGGCCTGGAAAACCCGCAGGTCGAAGCCTTGCCGATATGCCCC
The DNA here is from genome assembly GCF_024807515.1 of Pseudomonas sp. BIGb0558. Classification (NCBI taxonomy): domain Bacteria; kingdom Pseudomonadati; phylum Pseudomonadota; class Gammaproteobacteria; order Pseudomonadales; family Pseudomonadaceae; genus Pseudomonas; species Pseudomonas sp. BIGb0558. The sequence goes on along the minus strand of NZ_JANUEW010000033.1, from coordinate 14,029 downwards.
GAACTGCCCGCCATTACCAACGTGGCCCAAGCCTTGGGCGCCCTCTACGTGCTGGAAGGCGCCACCCTCGGCGGCCAGGTGTTGCGCAACCTGATCGAGATCAAGATTGGTGTTGGCTCCACCAACGGTGGCGCGTTCATGAATGTGTACGGCGCTGAGACCAGCGCCCTGTGGCAGCGCTTCCTCGACTGCCTGTACCCACTGCAAGCCCCCGCCGAACGCCTGGAGGCGGTAAGCGTCGCCGAGTCGACCTTCCTGTGTTTCGAGCAGTGGCTGGACCACTGCGGGGTGCTGCGATGACCACGCTTGATACGCTGATAGACGATTGCGCCAGTGAGCCCATCCACATTCCCGGTTCGATCCAGCCCCACGGCCTGCTGTTGACATTGAGCGAGCCGGCACTTGAGGTGCTGCAAGCCAGCAGCAACCTGACCGTGGCATTGGGCCTGGACGCCGAGCGCATCTCGGGCCAGGCCCTGGCCAGTGTGCTGGGCAGCAAGGCGGCGGCGCAGGTCGTCCTCGCCTTGGCTGACCTGGACGCCGACGCAGATGAACTGCACCAACTGACGCTTGAAGGCTACGCCTACGACATCCTTTTGCACCGCCATCAGGGCCTGCTGTTTCTCGAGCTGGAGCGAGCCCTGACGGTTCAGCACAGCGCCGTGAGCCAGCTCGCCCGCACGCTGCGCCGGCTACAGTCGGCCAAGACCCTCGAAAGCCTGTACCAGGTCTGCGTCACCGAAATTCGCGCCCTGACCGGCTATGACCGGGTCACCTTGTACCGCTTCGAGCAGGAAGGCCACGGCAAGGTCATCGGCGAAGCCCTCAGCGACGGCATGCAACCTTACTTGGGGCTGTGTTTCCCTGCCTCGGACATCCCGCCCCAGGCCCGCGAGTTGTACCGGCTGAACTGGATCCGAGCGATCCCCGACGCCGAGTACCAGCCGGTGCCGATCCTGCCGGCCCTGCGCCCCGACACCGGCCAGCCCCTGGACCTCAGCTTCGCCGTGTTGCGCAGCGTGTCCCCGGTGCACTGCCACTATTTGAAGAACATGGGCGTGCGGTCCTCCATGAGCATTTCGCTGCTCAAGGATGACCAGCTCTGGGGCCTGATCACCTGTGGTCACCGTGAGCCGTTGCGCGTGCCCCATGAACTGCGCACCGCGTGCACCAGCGTCGGCCAGTTGCTGTCGATGCAGATCACTTTGCTCCAGGAGAAGCAGGAGCGCGGCCAGCAACGCGAAAAGGCCGCCATGGTTGAAGAGTTGGTGGCGGCCATGACGGCAGATCAGTGCGATGTAATGGAAAGCCTGCTGCCGTATGCGCAATCGCTGCTGAACCTGACTGCCGCCGGTGGCCTGGCGATTCTGGTGGAAGAGCGCCTGCATGTGTTCGGTGTTTGCCCCACGCGGGCTGAGATCCACGAGCTGTACCGGTGGGTGCGCGGGCAAGGCAAAGGCGTGGTGCACAGCCATCAGCTGTCTGCGGACTTTCCCCCGGCGGCGGCCTATCAGGCCCATGCCAGTGGCCTGTTGGCGTTCTGCCTGCCCAAGCCGGTGGACAACGCGGTGATGTGGTTTCGCCCGGAGGTTCAGTCGACGGTGGAGTGGAGCGGCCAGCCGATCAAACACCAGGAACCGGGCGGCACGACGTTAAGCCCGCGCCTGTCGTTTGAACTGTGGAAGCAGCAGGTTGACGGCAAGGCGCTGTATTGGACACTGTCGCAATTGCAGGCGGTGGAAAACCTGCGTCGCAACGCCCTGGAGCACGACCTCGCGCGCCAGGTGCAGCGCGAACATGAGGCCGTACGGGCGCGTGATGAGCTGGTGGCCGTAGTCTCCCATGACCTGCGCAGCCCGCTGACCATCCTGCTGATGCAATGCGGCATGATGCGCAGCATGCTGCCCGCCGCAGACAACAAGACCAGCCGGCGCCTCTCCAGCGCGATTGAGACCATGCAAAACGCTACGTCGCGCATGAACACGCTGCTGGAAGACTTGATCGATATCTCGCGCATCGAGGCCGGGCGCTACAGTGTTTCGCTGCAACAGCTGGATGTGGCGGCGACCCAGGAACAGATCTGCTCGATGTGGCAGCCGCTGGCGGCAGCCAAGGGCGTTGACCTGACATGGCGTTCTGCGCCAGGGCTGTGTGTGCAGGCCGACCCGGAGCGGTTGTTCCAGGTGTTTTCCAACCTGTTGGGCAACGCCCTGAAATTCACCCCGGCGGGCGGTGTGATCGAGGTGATTGCCGAGGCTGACGGTGACGACGTGTTGTTCCGGGTGTGCGACAACGGCATCGGCATCGACCCGGCGCAACTGCCGTATATCTTCGATCGCTACTGGACCTCCCGCGAGGGCAACCCCACCGGCAGCGGGCTGGGGTTGTACATTTCCCACGGCATTATCGAAGCCCATGGCGGTACCCTGTGGGCCGAAAGCGTGGCGGGGCAGGGCAGCGTGTTCAGCTTCAGGATTTTGGCTGGGGGTTAAGGCTCAGCAATTCGAAGATCGCCTCCAGGGTGACCTGGGGTGCTTCCTGGGGAATATTGTGGCCCACGCCGGCCAGTACCTCGCGCCGGTAAAACCCGCTGAAGTTCTCCAGGTCGTCATCTTCAACCGGGGCCGGGCCCACGCCGTCATCGGCGCCGCACAACGAGATGCTCGGCACCGAAATCGGCGGCGGTTGCACCAGCGCCTGCTCGATGCTTTCCAGCGCCGGGTCACCCGGTGCGTACATGAAGCGGTGGCGGTAGGAGTGGACCACCACCTCGACAAAATCCGGGTTATCAAACGAGGGAGCGGTCTGGCCATACAGGCTCGGCCCCTCGGCCCAGGACGGCGACCAGAGCGCCCACAGCAACTGGCAGAACTCACGCCGGTTGGCGGTCAAGCCATCGACCCCGCGTTGGGTGTGAAGGTAAAACTGATACCACAGCCGATGCTCTGTTTCCGGCGCCCGGGGCCGGGTCGAGGCGGCAATATCCTGAATGTTGTAGCCATCGCCGGTCACCAGCCCGTGCACCCGCTCAGGCCACAACGCCGCGACGATACAGGCGGCGCGTCCGCCCCAGTCATAGCCCACCAGCGTGGCTTTTTCGATGGACAGGGCATCCATGAAATCCAGCAGATCCTTGGCCAGCGCCGCTTGTTGGCCGGAGCGCATTACATTGGCGTCGATGAAGCGGGTCGGGCCATAACCCCGCAGGTACGGCACCAGCACCCGGTAGCCACGCCCGGCGACTACCGGGGCGATCGCGTCGTAGCCGCGTGGGTCGTAGGGGAAACCGTGCAGCAGGATCACCACCTCGCCACCTTCCGGGCCATGGGTTTCGTAGGCGATGTCGAGCATCGGTGTGCGGACGTGCAGCAACTGGGCGAGGGCGGGCATGGAGGCTCCGAGGGTGGAGGGAAAGTGGTGGAACTGTAGACCAAACGAGTGACCAAACGTCATCCGAAAGGCTGCAATTGCTTTACTTGTCTAGACGATCACCCCGTGGCGAGGGAGCTTGCTCCCGCTGGGCTGCGCAGCAGCCCCAGGTTCTGTTGGTTGTACTCTTTCTGCGAGATGGCGGTGAGTCGTTTGGGGCCGCTTCGCGCCCCAGCGGGAGCAAGCTCCCTCGCCACCCGGGCCATGGGCTTCGTAGGCGATATCGAGCATTGGTGTGCGCACGTGCAGCAACTGAGCGAGGGCGGGCATGGAGGCTCCGAGGATGGAGGGAAAGTGGTGGAACTGTAGACCAAACGAGTTACCAAACGTCATCCGAAAGGCTGCAATTGCTTTACTTGTCTAGAGCGGCTTGGCGCAAGCCGATGCAATTGCCCCATGGGTCGCGCACCTGACACATCCACTCGCCGCCTTGGATTTCCATTGGCCCTCGATACAACGTGGCGCCCAATGCGACCAGGTGCTGCACTTCTTGAGTCAGGTCCGCCACCCGCCAATACACCACCGACCCAGCCGCGCCGCTCGCGACCTTGTTGTCGGCATTCACGATTTCAATAGCCACGCCGTCTACGTCCAGATGACCGAAGTCATCGGGCACGTGGTAGATGCGGATAGCTCCAGGAAAGGCCTTGGCATACCAATCTGTGGCGGTGCGCCAGTCAGGGACGTGAATCAGGATGGAGATGATGGGAGTCAACCGAACAGTACCTGCTGCCAATGGCTTTCACTGATGATCGCGATCGGAATGCCGCTATTTCTCAGCTCGACGGCTTTTTTGATCTTCGTGCCATATGAGCTATGCAGCCACTGTTCGTTGCCAACACTCCCGACCACGAGGAAATGAACCTTCTTGCTGACCGAGTTGCCGATAAGGCCGCCGCGTTCGACGACCAGCGACTCACATTCCTTGCGGGGCCCATACGCCATGACACCGGTAAACAAAAAGGTCCGGCCCTGCCACTCCAGTGTCGGCGCCGGATTGTTCAGCGGAAGGCTGGTGACAGCAGAGGGGCGTTGAGGTGATCCCACCGAGACGCCGGAAAACTGATGCAGCATTTCTAACAGTTCTGCGGATTCTTCCGCGTCCAGAACGCCGTCACTCAGCATGCTGGCAAGGCGCTGATAAAGAATGTTTACCACCGGGTCCTCCAGTTGGAGCAGGTGGGTTTCTATCCAGTTCTTAAGAAACTCGGCTTCCAACTGATTGATGTTCCCGTCGGCGACCAATCCGGCGGTGACGCCAAGTAATGCGTCGGCACAGCGTCGATCCATTCGCGCCTTGTGGAAGAAGTGACTGCGTTCGAATTCCTGATGAAGATCATTCATGCGTCCTTGCTCCTTACTCTTCGGTTTCAGTGGCCTGGTTAAAATACTTTGTCTTGTCTGGAGTGAAGGTCACGATCATGTGGGTGCGTGAACAGGTCATCACTGTTTCCACAGTCGGATCGACGTCAAGGTTCTCCCCGCGAAGGCCTTGCCACTGTGCCAAATAGTTGAATGAGCCGAATTTTTCGAGCTTTTTCAGGCTGCGACTGACACCACCTTTCCACCCAAGTGACGGTAGCTCGCCAGCCAGGCAAGCCTGGGAAAGGTCGGGGCGTTTTTTCGCCAATTGTCGGCCAACTTCCCAGCATTTGATTAAGCCTTTGTCGTGGCTTTCCCACGTCTCGGTCCAGCTCAGGTTGGGTCGTGGGGCTGCGTCGATGCTTTGTTGTATGCGCTGGGTCATATTCCTTCCTTGAATATTGAGGGGGGCTGTAACGTCAGGATCGATATACACATATCTTGTGATTTTTGCCAAATAACCTGTGGCGAGGGAGCTTGCTCCCGCTGGGCTGCGCAGCAGCCCCAGGTTCTGTTGGTTGTACTCTTGCTGTGAGATGGCGGTGAGTCGTTTGGGGCCGCTTCGCGCCCCAGCGGGAGCAAGCTCCCTCGCCACAGTGGGGGGCGGGTTAAATTTCTGCGAGGGTGACGATGTGCTTGAAGTGATGCCGCCACAAATCCGCCCCCAGTTTTCCCGAACGGTCCAGCGACGAACCCACGGTCAAATCGCTGATCAGTGTGGGTTGCAAGCCGGCATCAAACAACGCAAACCCGGCCGCCAATACACAGGTGTCGGTCTGGATGCCGCACACCAGTACCCGCTCCGGCGCGAGGCTTTTCAGGTGGCTGATGGTTTCAGGCGTGGGGGCGTAGCCGTGTTTGATGAAGACATAGTCGGCGGCAATCAGGCTGTTGTCGTCGGGCGCTGGCTGCCAGCCGAGTTGGCGGGCGAACGGGGTGATGCTTTCGTCGTGGCGTTCGACGGTGGCCACTGACGGCATCCGGCCCAGCAGGGCGTTGATGCCGTCCACCAGCCAGTCGGGCGGAGCGAAGGAGGGTTGTACGTCGATGATCAGTAGAACCTGGCGCATTGGAGTCCTGGCATGGATCGAAGGGCTACGCATTGTGCATCGGGAATACTTGGCCTCCAAGTCTGGTGCGGTCCTCGTGGGAGCTGGCTTGCCTGCGATAGCGTTGGATCAGCTCATGCATCAATAACTGAAACACCGCCATCGCAGGCAAGCCAGCTCCCACAGGGTTACTCATTTGTGGTCAGAGGGGGTACGGCCTTACGGCTGCCAAACCGTTTTCTCTCCGCTCAACTTGCGGTCCAGGAAGGTCGCCGCGCTGATCAGCGCCAAATGGCTCAACGCCTGTGGTGTGTTCCCCAAGTGCCGTGCCTGGTTATCAAACTCTTCGGCATATAACCCCAGCGGGTTGGCATAGCGCAGCAGCTGTTCAAACTCCAGGTGCGCCTTCTCCACTTGCCCGGCCCGGGCCAGGCATTCCACGTACCAGAACGAACACGCGGCAAACGCGCCTTCGGTGCCTTGCAGGCCGTCGATCTGGCTGTCGTCGTTGCGGTAGCGGTACACCATGCCGTCACGTACCAGGCTTTTCTGGATGGCTTCAAGCGTCGATAACCAGCGCGGGTCCGTTGCGGCAACGAAGCGCACCAAAGGCATCAACAACATCGAGCCATCCAGCGCGGTGCTGCCGATATGCTGCACAAAGTGCCCGCGTTCTTCGTTCCAGAAATTGCTCCAGATGTCTGCGTAGATTGCCTGGCGGGTCTGGTCCCAGCGGGCAAACGGTGCCGGCAGCGAACGCTTGGACGCCAGGCGAATCGCCCGGTCCAGGGCCACCCAGCACATCAGCCGTGAATGCAGAAAATGATGCTGCTCGCCGCGCATTTCCCAAATGCCAACGTCTTTGTGGTTCCAGGTTTCGCAGACCTGATCCGCCACTTCCACCGTGTGTTTCCAGCCCTCGTGGGAGATGGCTTCACCGTATTTGTTGACCAGGTACACCGCGTCCATCAGCTCGCCGTAGATATCCAGTTGCACCTGGTCGTAGGCCTCGTTGCCGATGCGCACTGGTTGCGCGCCGCCGTGGCCGCTGAGGTGGCTCAGTTCGGTTTCCGGCAGTTCCTGGCGGCCGTCGATGCCGTACAGGATGTTGATTTTCATCGGCTGGTCGCAGCAGTCGCCCACGCGGCCTTTCAACCAGCGCATGTAGCCGTTGGCCTCCTCGATAAACCCCAGGCGCATAAAGGCGTAGACGGTAAACGAGGCGTCGCGGATCCAGGTGTAGCGGTAGTCCCAGTTGCGTTCGCCGCCAGGGGTTTCCGGCAGGCCGAAGGTGGCGGCGGCAAGGATGGCGCCGTGTTTGCGCGAGGTCAGGAGCTTCAGGGCGAGGGCCGAGCGATTGACCATCTCGCGCCAGCGTCCACGGTAGTTGGACTGGGCTATCCAGCCGCGCCAGAATTTCAGGGTGCGTTCCAGGCACAGGTCGGTACAGTCGTTTTTCACCCGGGCATCGTCCAGGCCGCCGAGGACAAATTCGGCGCCTTCTTCCTGGCCCAGGTCAAAGGTCGCGATGGCGGCGTCGCCCTCGAGCTGCATGGCGTGGCTGCCGGCCAGGCGCAGGCCGGGTTGGCCGTCGGCTTCAAAGCGCACGTCAGCGTCATCCAGGGTGGCGCGGGTCTGGGCGCGTGCGTAGTCATGCCGCACCGCGCAGCGCAGGTGAAGGGTCGCCTTGCCGCTGACCACCCGCACGCGGCGGATCAGGATCGGCAGGTCGTCGACGTCTTCGCTGATGGTCAGGAAATCGGTGACTTCCACCACCGCCTCATCGCTCAACCAGCGGGTTTGCAGCACGTTGGTGTCCGGCAGGTAGATCTGCTCGCGGCGGGCGTCGGGCAGGTCTGGCGTGAGCTGGAAAATCCCGGCGGCGGGGGAGTCCAGCAGCGAGCAAAAGATCGACGGGCTGTCGAACTCCGGCCAGCAGAAAAAATCGATGCTGCCCTTGTCGTTCACCAGCGCCGCACTGCGCATGTCGCCAATGATGCCGTGGGCATCGATAGCACTTTGTGGTTCGTTTTTCAGATCAACCATTGCCACGAAACTCCGGATAAAGGCTCATGCCGCCATCAATAAACAAGGTGCTGCCCACCACGTAGTCGGAGGCATCACTGGCCAGCCACACCACCGCATTGGCCACGTCTTCGACGTCACCCACGCGGCCATAGGGAATCAGTTTGAGCAGCTCCACCTCCGCCGCGCCTTCGGTGGCGGCGCGGTTGATGGCCGTGCGAATCGCCCCCGGCGCCACGCCGTTGATGCGGATGCGCTGTTGGCTGACTTCCTGGGCCAGGGTGCGCATCAGCATTTCCACGCCGCCCTTGGACGCGGCGTAATTCACGTGCCCGGCCCAGGGAATCACCTGGTGCACCGAACTCATGTGGATGATTTTTCCGGCGGCCCGGGAAACCCCTTCGCGGATGCCCTGGCGATTGAAGATACGCAGGGCCGCGCGGGCGCAGAGGAACTGGCCGGTGAGGTTGACGCCGATTACCGCGTTCCAGTCGTCGAGGCTCATGTCGACGGCGGCGGCGTCTTTTTGCATGCCCGAGTTGGCCACCAGAATGTCCAGGTGCCCGAATGCTTCCAGGGTTTGCGCAAACAGCCGTTCCACATCGGCCTCTTTCGACACGTCGGCACCAATCGCAATCGCCCGGCCACCGTTGGCATTGATCTGCGCTGCCAAGGCTTCAGCCGGCGCCGCCTGGGCGTTGTAGTTCAGCACCACCGCGGCTCCGGCCTCGGCCAGGGCCTTGGCGGCCCCCGCGCCGATTCCGGAACTGGCGCCTGTCACCAGCGCCACTTGTTGCTCCAACGAAATACGCATCGCCCACCCAACCTTTTTCAGAGTGTCCAATCAGCTGACTGATGGCGTGGGCCACAAGTTCACCGGCTGTCTGAAATGCGACGATGGCTGTCTATATCTATCGTTTTCGCCACAGGGCTTTTCGCTAGAATCAATGCCTGATTGACGCGAGACCTGAGCCGATGAACAGCCAACCCCGCCCGTGGCTTGAAGCCTATGCCGACAACTACCGCAACGACGACGTGGTGCATCCCCATTGCCACGCCCAGGCGCAACTGATCCACGGGGTGTCCGGGGTGATGGTGGTCAGCACCGCCCAGGGCAGTTGGCTGGTGCCGTCCGGGCATGCGCTGTGGGTGCCCGCCGGCACCCCGCACGAAATCCGCATGGCCGGCGAAGTGCATATGCGCACGCTGTTCCTGATGCCCGAGGCGGAGCCGGGATTGGGGCGTACCTGCCAGGTGATCGAAGTGTCGGCGTTGCTGCGGGAGCTGATCGTCGCCGCGACCCTGATCGCCGGGCACAGCAGCCCGCGCCTGCAGGCCATGGTCGAGTTGATCCGCATGGAGCTGCTCGCCGCGCCGGTGGTGGCGATGCACGTGCCGGTGCCCGGCGAGGCGCGGCTGGCCCGGCTGTGCACCCATTTCATCCGCAACCCCTCCGACGACAGCAGCCTGGAATCCTGGGCCGACAGCCTGAACATGAGCGCCCGCACCCTGAGCCGGGTGTTCCAGCGCGAGTTGGGCATGAGCTTTGGCGAATGGCGCAAGCGTGCCCGCTTGGCCTTGAGTTTGAAGCTACTGGCCCAGGGCGTGTCGATCCTGGAGGTGGCACTGGAGCATGGGTATCAGAGCCCGAGTGCGTTCAGTGCGATGTTTCGTCGGTCGCTGGGTTATCCGCCGAGTCATTTCCGGCCGGGGGCGTAGTGTTGCGTCATGTAACGTTGTTGTCCGTTTAGCGACGATACATGGCCCTGACGCGGGCGAACCGGACAGGCCACCTGCCTAACCTGCAAGGCTCCTTCTTGAGCGAGCCTTGTGATGCACAGCCCTTCCTTTCATCCATGGATACCCATCGCCCTGTTGAGCGTGCTGGCCGGGTGCAGTGGCGTGCCCGGCGAGCCGTCGACGGTCACGGCGACGCCTGCGCCGCAGCTTTCCGCCGAATCGGCCGAGCCGCTGCCTGCCCGTTGGTGGCAGCTGTACCGCGACCCGCAGTTGGACGCTCTGGTGGCGCGCGCCCTGCGCCAGAACAAAGACCTGGAAGCCGCGGCCGCCCACGTCGACGCGTTGCTGGCGCGGCTGGAACAGGTGGACGGCGAGCGCCTGCCGTCTACGTCGCTGGACTATGGCCTGGCCTACGGTCGCAGCCGGGATGACCAGACCCTGGCCCAGGCCACCCACGGCCATGCCGGTGCGGAATGGAGCCACACCCCCGAATTTTCCCTGAGCTACACCCTCGACCTGTGGGGCGAGGTGCGTTACCGCATTGCCGCGGCCCGGGCCGATGCCCAAGTGGCGCGGGCGCTGGAAGACGAGTTGCGGGTGACGGTGGCCGCGCAGATCGCACGTGCCTATGCCCAGGCCTGCGTCTACGGCTTGCAGGAACAGGTGCAGTCGCACTCGGTGCAGTTGCTGGAGCAAAGCGTCGCGGTCACGCAAAAGCTGCAAAAAGCCGGCGCGGCGACGGAGCTGGACTTGAGTCGCCTGCAAGGCCTGCTGCAAGAAACCCGCGCGCCGTTGCCGATGTTCACGGCCCGGCGCAGCAGTGCCTTGTATGAGTTGGCCGTGCTCAGCGGGTTGCCGCCGGAGCAGGTCACGCCTCACAGCTGCGCCCAAAGCCCGCAACTGCAGGCGCCGTTGCCGGTGGGCGAGGGCTGGGCGCTGGTGCAACGGCGGCCGGATATCCGCCGCGCCGAGGGCCAGTTGCGCTCAGCCACATCGACGGTGGGCTTGTCCCGTGCCGAGCTTTATCCGCGGATTACCTTCGGTGCGATGCTCGGTTCGTCTGCCAGCAGCCTGGGCAAACTGGGTGACCATTACGCGACCGTTTATTCCGTCGGCCCGTTGGTGTCCTGGCGCTTTCCCAATCGGCAGATCGCCAAGGCGCGGGTCAAGCAAAGCCAGGCCGAAGCGCGCCAGGCCCTGGCACGGTTTGACGGTACGGTGCTCAACGCGCTGAAGCAGGTGGAGCAGGCCATGGCCTTGTACAAGGGCGAGCAGCAGCGTCGCCAGGCGCTGGCCGCTGCCCTGGACAACAACCGTCGCGCCTTTGACCTGGCGTCCCGCGGCTACCACGCCGGCGCGCTGGATGCCCTGCAACTGCTGGACAGCGAACGCAGCCTGGTGGGCCTTGAAGCCCGCGTGGCCGAGTCCGACCTGCGTTTGATCAACCGCCAGATCGACCTGTTCCAGGCCCTCGGTGGCGGCTGGCAGCGTGACGATCCAACCGCCCCCTTATCTGTCGCTGTCAATGGAGCCACACCATGAACCAGGCTGTTGAACCTATTCGCCTGACCGTTATGCAACGTCATCGTCGCGCCCTGGTGACCACTGCCTCTCTCGCTACGCTGGTAGGGCTCGCCGCCTTTGCCGGGTATTGGTGGCAGTGGGGGCGCTTTCTCGAAGAAACCGACGACGCCTATGTGCGTGCCGATTGGGTCGCCATCAGCCCACGGATCGCCGGGTATGTGGCCCAGGTGCTGGTGGAAGACAACCAGCCGGTCAAGGCGGGAGATGTGTTGGTGCGTATCGACGACCGAGATTTCACCGAGCGCCTCAACAGCGCCCAGGCGCAACTGCAACAGGCGCAGGCAGCCGCTACTGCACAACAGGCCTCGGTGAAAACCCTCGACGCGCAAATGAGCGAGCAGCAGCAACGCATCACCCAGGCGCGGGCCGCCTTGAGCAGTGGCGAGGCCGAAGCCCGGCGCGCGAGGCTCGATTACCAGCGTTATCGTGAATTGGTCGCGCAACAGGTGGCCAGCGCCCAGCACCTGGAAACCGTCAGCGCCAGCCAGGCGAAGGCCCAGGCGGCGATGGCGCAAGCGAACGCCCAGGTAGCGCGCCAGCAGGCGCAGTTGCAGGTCTTGCAGGCGCGTCGGCAACAGGCCCAGGCGCAGATCCTTGAGTATCAGGCGCGCGTTGGCGAAGCCGAGTCCAACCTGGCCCTGGCCCGTAATGCGCTGAAGGACACCGAGATCCGCGCGCCGTTTGACGGTGTGGTGGGCCAGCGCAAGGTGCGGCGCCAGCAATACGTGATGCCCGGCCTGCCGCTGTTGGCGGTGGTGCCGGTGGAGCAGGCGTATGTGATTGCCAACTACAAGGAAACCCAGTTGCAGCACATGGCGCCCGGGCAGCCGGTGGAGATCGCCGTCGACAGCTTTTCCGGCGCGCACTGGCACGGCCAGGTGGAAAGCATCGCCCCCGGCTCCGGCGCGGTGTTCGCGCTGTTGCCGCCGGACAACGCCACCGGCAACTTCACCAAGGTCGTCCAGCGGTTCCCGGTGAAGATCCGCCTGGAGCCCGGCGAGGCGCGGGTGCTGCCGGGCATGTCGGTGATTGCCACGGTGAACACCCGCCCGGCCGCCCGCCAGGAGCACGTTCATGGAGGCTGAAGGGCGTGTGTCGTTTCGCGCCTGGGTCGCGGTGATCGGCGGGCTGTTCGGCTGCTTCATGGCCGGGATGAACGTGCACGTCACCAGCGCCGCACTGCCGGAAATCGAAGGCGCACTGGGGGCAACCTTCGAGGAAGGCTCGTGGATTTCCACCGCCTACCTGGTGGCCGAAATCATCATGATTCCCCTCACGGCGTGGCTGGTGCAGGTGTTCTCCCTGCGCCGGGTGATGCTGTGGGGCTCGGGGATATTCCTGGTGGCCTCGGTGGCGTGCTCACTGTCGCCGAACCTGCAAGTGATGATCCTGATCCGGGTGGTGCAAGGCGCGGCCGGGGCGGTGCTGATTCCGCTGTCATTCCAGCTGATCATCACCGAACTGCCGGCCAGCAAGATCCCCTTGGGCATGGCCTTGTTCAGCCTGGCCAACAGCGTTGCCCAGGCCGCCGGGCCGTCGATTGGCGGCTGGCTGACCGACGCTTATTCCTGGCGCTGGATCTTCTACCTGCAACTGTTCCCGGGGATCGCGTTGCTGGCGGCGGTGGCCTGGTCCATCGACCGCCAGCCGATGCAACTGGGCCTGTTGCGCCAGGGCGACTGGCTGGGCATCGGCTGCATGGTGCTGGGCCTGGGTGCGTTGCAGATCGTGCTGGAGGAGGGCGGGCGCAAGGACTGGTTCGGTTCGAACTTTATCGTATGGATGACGCTGCTGGCGGTGGTTGGCTTGATCGGTTTTGTGGCACGCCAGTTGTGGGGCGCCCACAGCTTTATCAACCTGCGGCTGTTGGGGCACTACAACTTTGGCGTGGCCAGCGTGGCGATGTTTATCTTCGGCGCCAGCACCTATGGCCTGGTGTTTTTGGTGCCCAATTACCTGTCGCAGTTGCAGCACTACAACGCCAGCGAAATCGGCGTGAGCCTGATCGCGTATGGGATGGTGCAACTGATCATGGCGCCGTTTCTGCCGCGCCTGATGAAGTGGGTCAGTGCCAAGATGCTGGTGGCCTCGGGGTTTGCGATCATGGCCCTGGGGTGCTGGATGGGGGCGCACCTGTCGGCGGACAGCGCGAGCAATGTGATCGTGCCTTCGATCGTGGTACGGGGCATGGGGCAGCCGCTGATCATGGTGGCGTTGTCGGTGCTGGCGGTGCACGGGCTGGCCAAGGCGCAGGCCGGGTCGGCGTCGGCGGTGTTTTCGATGCTGCGTAACCTGGGGGGGGCGGTGGGTACAGCGCTGCTGGCGCAATTGGTGGTGGTGCGCGAGAAGGTGCATTCGGCGCGCATTGGCGAGTCGGTGACGCTGTTTGACCCGGCCCTGCAAGCGCGTTTGCCCGATGGTGGGGTGCTGCAGGAGCAGTTGCCGGATCACCAAGTGGTGTTGAACCTGTTGGACCAGAGTGTTCGTCACCAGGCGTTTTTGATGGCCTACAGTGATGCGTTCTTTCTGGCGTGTGTGGCGTTGGCGGCGTGTGCGGTGGCGGCGTTGATGTTGCGGCGTACCTAGGGTGGTCAATGCTGTGGTTGACTTGGGGTCTCTGAGGGGTTGAGTACATATCCGTTATTTGGGTTGTTGCTGATATGGGTTCCGCTCTTACAGCGGCTCACTTTTGAAAAGCGCAAAAGTAAGCAAAACGCTCTTGCCCCACCACTCGGCACCTCGCTTAGGCTCGGTGTGCCCGAACGCAGGCAGCACGAAGCGGGCCGCCGCGACGGGGCGTCCCTGCCCCGTCGCGGCTAAACCGGCGTCCTGCCGGTTTA